>JBIJDL010000129.1:0-13303 GCA_044344195.1 Candidatus Hydrogenedentales bacterium | reverse complement strand
TCGGCCTAGCGCAGCCATCGCTCAAGAAGCGGTCGGAGCTTTGATGGCATGTCCCTTCTTGATTCCATCGTCGCCGAGGACGCATAGTGCGGGGGAGTGGGCGCTGAGGCACGTTGCGCGCGCCCTCCTTGACATTCCAGCAGAGTTATGAGACCTATGAACGACCTATTTCGAGATCAATTGTTGAAAGCAGGCCTGGCCACCAAGAAGCAGGCCAAAGCCGCCGCCCACGAAGAGAATCTTGCGCGCCGACAGCGCCGTAAAGAATCCGATGGCGAAAACGACGCGCCCACGCCGGAGCAACTGGCCGCCCAGAAGGCCATTGAGGAGAAGCGCGAGCGGGATCGCCAGCTCAATTTGGAGCGGGAGGCGGAGCAGCGCGCCCAGGCCCTCCACGCCCAGTCGGATGACCTGATCAAGCAACATGCGCTGCGCAGCACGAAAGGGAACGTAGACTATAAATTCGCCGATGAAGGCAAGGTGAAGAGCCTGCTCGTATCATCGGAGATTCAGGTCCAATTGCGTGACGGCGTTATCGGAATCGTTTGGGGCCCGGGAGGTTACCACCTGGTGCCCCGCGCCATTGCGGAAAAAATCGAAGAACGTACACCGGCCCGTCTGGTCCTGTTGAATGACGCTGAGGATACCCTAAGCCCGGACGACCCCCACGCTGAGTTCCCGGTGCCGGATGATCTCATGTGGTAGGCGAGTGCATCGCGCGCGTGAATAAAAGCAGCTTCAGGACGGTAATGGCCGTGTAAATCCCAACTCACCAACGAAGGGTACTCAAACCATGGCACGAAAACCGGAATTTGTCGGCGGCGCCGAAGGCGGCCCGCCACGGGGAACGGGAGGGCGCGGGGCTGGTAAACTCGCCGGCCTGTCCATGATCATTCCCCTGATCGCCGTAGGCGTAATCGTCGCCTACAATATGTGTTTTGAATATGTCCAGCCCAACGAATTCGGCATCAAGGTCGTCAAGATCGGCGTGCACAAGGGCGTGCAGGAGAAAATCTACGAACCGGGGCTGGCGTTCCGCATTCCCTTTGGCGTCCAGGAAGTCTACACCCTGCCACGCAACTCCCAGGTGCTCGAAATGACAAACCGGGCGAGCGCGGTGCGCGATGGTATCTACGTTGACCGGGAGGCGAAGATCCAGACCTCCGACGGCTTTTTTGTCGATGTGGACGCCACCATACTTTACCGGATCGACGACCCCTACAAAGTCTTCAAGAAGCTCGGCCCCGAGGACAACTACCTGCAACTGGGCCTGCTGCCCAAGGCGGAGGCCGTACTAAAGCAAGCCCTGGGGCAGTTGACCACGGAGGAGTTCTACGACTCCAGTCTGCGCGTGGAAAAGGCGGACCTCGCGGAGCAGATTCTCAACGAAAAACTCAAGGATGAGGGATTGGTGGTGGAGCATGTGCTGGTGCGCTATTTCCGCTACAGCGAGGCCATTCAGGAAAACATTGAGGCCAAGAAGCTCCAGGACCAGTTGGTATTCACCAACGAATCCAAAGGCCGTGCCGCCGAGCAGAATCAGGTCCTCCAGCGGGCCATGGCCGAAGGCGAATACCTCGTGAAGGTGAAAGAGGCCGAAGGCGACGCCTACCGCGTGGAAAAGGAAGCGGAGCGGGATCTGTATGTTCGCAAGAAAGAGGCGGAGGCCGATCTGCTGGTGGCCACGGCGGAAGCCCAGGGCGTGGAGCTGAAGAATCAGGCCATGCAGGCCCTCGGCGCCGAGGCCATGGTGGCCATTAAGATGGCGGACATCCTCAAGGGTCTCGACGTTATCCTCCTTCCCGCTGGCGGGGAACAGGGGATGAATCCCCTCGACCTGAATGCGGTACTGAAAACGTTTGGCGTGACGGAAAGTGCGGGCCCGGGGAAAACCACGGCCTCCGCACCAGCCGCGCCCGCAACTACGGAGCCTGTCCAATGATTACGCGCAACGCGGCCCTCGCCGCTCTCTTCGCCGGATGTACCCTGCTGGCCAGCGGCTGCATGCCCTACAGCACCGGTGCCACCGAAGTCGGTGTCCGCACGGTCACCTGGTCGCCCTTTGGCGACAAGGGGGTTCAGAAGGAGCCCTATGCTCCCGGTTCGACGTATTTTTTCGTGCCCTTCTTCACCGACTGGCACACCTTCGACACGCGGATCCAGAAGCTGGTTATGGCGGGCGACCCGAACGCCAGCAACATTGGCGACCAGGACGACCTGAAGTTCAAGACCGTGGATGGTAACGACATCAGTCTGGACGTGATCATCTCCTATCACATCAATCCCGAGGAGGCCGCCCATATCCTCCAGCGGGTGGGCACCAATGATGACGAGGTGCGGGACAACATCGTGCGCACCATCGCACGGAGCAAGCCCCGGGACATCTTCGGCGAACTGACCACGGAGAACTTTTACGAGGCGGAGCAGCGCAGTGCGAAGGCCCTTGTGGTGAAGGAGAAGCTCAACGAGATGCTCAAGGACTACGGCGTGGTGGTCACCGAAGTCCTGCTGCAGGACTATAATTTCTCCCCCGCCTACCAGCAGGCCATCGAAGACAAGAAGGTGGCCGATCAGGAAGTGGAGAAGCTGCGCTCGGAAACGAACGCGCGCCGCGAGGAATTCGTCACCCTGGTGAAAGAGGCGGAAGCCACCATCGCAAAGGTGAAGGCCACCGCCGACGGTGAACACCAGAAGGCGGTGATTCAGGCCGACGCCTACTTCCTCCAGCAGGAACGGATTGCCCAGGCGACGCTCGCCGAAGCTCAGGCGGAGGCGGAGGGTATCCGGAAGATGAATGAAGCCCTGTCCGGGGCGGGCAGCGCCGAGGTGGTCAAACTGGCCATCACGGAGGCTCTGGCGGACAAGAGGATTGTCATGGTGCCCATGGGCGGCGGCGGACTCGATGTGCGCTCCATGGATATGAACCAGTTTCTCGGCATGTACGGCGCAAAGGCGCTGGCGGAGAAGAAGGAATAACCGGGGCTGTGGACTGAGTGGACAAAGTGGACTGGGTGGACAGCGCGGAAGTTGCGATTCGGCGTACTGTCCACCTTGTCCATTGAGTACACCTCGACCACGGTGCTCCCATCAAAACTCCAACTCGCTCCCGCGGCGCCCCAGTTTCTTTTCGATACGCTCCAGGCGATGGCGGAAGGTTCGGGCCTCGCTCCGCTCCAGGCCCGCCGTGCCTTCGCGGGTGGCGTAGTGCGTGAGGGCCTCGCGGCACAATCGCGCCGCAGCATCCAGATCGCGTGTGCGGTGTTCGTGGTGTTTTGCCAGCTCGTGGCTCGCCTCGGGATCGCCAGGGAAGGCGTCCAGCACCTGCTCCCAGGCTTGCTGCATTTCCTCCCAGTGCTCGCGCCGCTTGCATGCCAGCGCCAGCATCTCAAGACACTCCCGACGGAGGGCCGCGTTCTCGGTCTCGTCCAGAAATAGCCGTGCGTGTTCGATGACATCGTCGTAGTGCTTCTGTCGAAAATGAATCCGCACCACGGAGAGCTTGTCCTCCAGGTGGGCGAAGCCCTGGCCGCCCGGCGTATCCAGGCATTGGGACATCCACGCGGTCAGCGAGACGAGGGACAATATATCCATCTCGTGATGGTGGAGCACGCCTTCGAGGGGGCGCGCGTCGCGCTCTTCGAGGTAGCGGAACCAGAGCTGGGGAATGAGATAGCCCGGCACGTCGCCCTCGCGGTAAATCGACAAGATCTCCCGCTCCACATTGCCCAGGCTGCAATCTTTCAGGCGCTGCTTCCAGAATCTTCGCGCGGCGTGGACCAAATCAAGGTGGAGGATGCCGTCGCCCCGAAAGGGAATCCGGCTCTGGATAAAGCGCGTCCTCAGCAACGGCATGTCGAAGCTCTTGCCGTTGTAGCTCACCAGCGTGTCGTGCCGATCAAAGAGTTCCGCCAGGTAGTTCAGCATAGGCTCTTCGTCGTCGAAGTCGCGCATGATGCACTGATCCAGCCGGAAGGCACCTTCGATGAAGTATCCCACGCCCACCAGAAAAGCCACCGTCCCCGTGCCGCCCATCAGCCCCGTGGTCTCCGTGTCCACGAAGCAGGCCGTGCGCGGATCGAAATCTTCCAGCTCCGGGTCGCAGGCAGAAAAGGCAATATGTTTCGATTTGCTCTGCAGTGCCGCGCCCAGCTCCACGATGCCCTGGCGGTAGTCCAGGGGGTAGTCGTGGCGAATGAGATAGAAGCCGCCCTCAGCATCGCCGATGATCTCGCCGGGGATGTGATTCTCCAGCGTGTAGGTACCCGCATCACGCTCTTCCTGGGTGATCTGGGGGGCGCGACTGTACTCGGACTCAAATTCATGCTGCGGCGAAACGCCCAGGCGGTCCGTGAGCCCGCGAAGGCGGTTCACATTACTCGGGGGGAGAGTGCGCTCCTCGCGCGGCAAAGGGCGTCGTGTTGGGGGAGAGGAGCCCTGCTCGCGCTGCAGGGCGGCCCCGGTTTTCAGGCCATGGGCTTTCAGGAGATCGGCAAGCTTGCCTGTCGGGGGCGCGGGTGGGGGGCTATCCGACGGATAGGACCGATAGGACTGATTCGTACTCTCGGCGGCATCGGCTTGATCGCCCAAATCGGTCCTATCAGTCTCATCCATCCTATCGGTGGTCTGCGGGGTCGGGGTTTTCCCCACCGGCCGCTTCAGCTCCGCCCCGGTGCCCAGGCCCGTCATCGCCTTGAGGGCGTCGAGCTTTTTCTTCATGTCGCTCATGCGATGACCTCGGGCTTCTTCACCACCGCCCCCAGGGCCATCCGCACGAGGCCCAAGGCCCCGCCTTTGCCGTGCTGACCCGTCTCCAATACGCTCCCCACACAACTCGGACAGCCCTCGGCACAGGGACAATCGGCCAGCAGCGAGGCCGCCGCCTCCAGCATGCGCTTGTGGTGGTAGAACAACTTTTCGCTGAGCCCCACGCCGCCGGGATAACGCTCGTACAAGTAAATCGTGGGCAATTCGCCCACCGGCGAGCGCAGCATGGCTTGGGCGCGGATGTCGCTCGGATCGCAGAGCACCTGCACCGGTGCCACCTGTTTCAGGGCGTTCGCCAGTGCATTCAACGCCTCGCCCATCTCTTCCTTCGCGAACCCGAATCGATCCGCCGTGTCCTGCGGGAATTCGATCCAGTAGCCCGTCGTGTGCATGGTCTGCTCCGGCAGGTGAATTTCGCCCCAGCCCACATTCTCGTGGGTGCCGAACTTAATCTTCTTGTAGATCGTCGGGAGCCAGGTGACGCTCAATTCCCCGCAGCAGCGCTCCACCTCGTGCTCCGGCTTGCTCTCGAAGACATCGAGCACCTTCAAATCCACCTTCGTCTCCGCGTCCGTGTAGTAGTCCACTTCCACGGGCCGCGCATAGGCCTTGCGGTCGTCGAGGTCGAGTTCGTCGATGGTGTATTGCGCGCTCTGGTGCAGGTAGATCGCGTTCTGGTACACCTCCGTCGGCGCGGCGAAAAAATCCACCTCGCCGATGACCCGGCCGTTGTCCGACGTGTCCAGGATCACCACATTGCCCGGTGCCGCCGTGCGCAGGCTGATGTCGGAAGCCGGGTAGGTGTCCGCGCTCCAGTGCCACTTGTTGCGCACCTTGCGCAGCACCCGATTGTCTACCAGATAGTCCAGGATTTCGCCCGTGGAGGTGGCATCGAGCCCGAAGGCCTCGCCCTCCACAAAGGGAATCTCGAAGGCCGCGCACTTGAGATGGCTCGTCAACACGATCAAGTTATTCGGATCCACCGTCGCACTCTCCGGCGGCTGGTCGAAGAAATACTCCGGATGGCCGATGATGTACTGGTCGATGGGCGCGCTCGTGGCGATCAGCACCACCAGTGCCACGGTGTTGCGACGCCCCGCGCGCCCCGCCTGCTGCCACGTGCTCGCGATGCTCCCCGCGTAGCCCGTCATGATGCAGACGTCCAGCGCGCCGATGTCGATGCCCAGCTCCAGCGCGTTCGTACTCACCACCGTCATCACTTCGCCGCTGCGGATTCCCTGCTCGATCTCGCGGCGCTCCGTGGGCAGGTAGCCCCCGCGATAGCCCCGAACCAGGTTGTGGCTCTTGCCCATCTTCCGCACGGCATCCTTCAGGTAGGTCGTAAGGACCTCCACCCGCAGGCGGCTTCGCGCAAACACGATGGACTGGATGTTCTTCGACAGCAGCGAGGCCGCCAGGCGGCTCGCTTCCTTCACCGACGATTTCCGGATGCCCAGCTCTCGGTTGACCACGGGCGGATTGTAAAAGAGGAAATGCTTCTCGCCCGCCGGGGCGCCGTTGTTGTCGATGAGGTGGACCTTCTCCTCGATGATCCGCTCCGCCATCTCCTGGGGATTCGCAATCGTCGCGCTGCAACAGATGAACTTCGGGTGGGACCCATAAAACGCGCAGATGCGCTTCAGCCGCCGCACCACATTCGCCAGGTGGCTGCCGAAGACTCCGCGATAGTGGTGGATCTCGTCGATCACCACATACTCCAGATTCTCAAAGAGCCGGATCCAGATCGTGTGGTGGGGGAGGATGCCCGCGTGGAGCATGTCCGGATTCGTCACCACGATGTGCCCCGCGCTCCGGACGGCCTTCCGCGCCGAGGCCGGCGTGTCCCCGTCGAAGGTGTAGGTGCCGATCTTCACCTCCATCGCGTCGATGGTCCCCTTCAGCTCGTTCATCTGATCCTGCGACAGCGCCTTCGTGGGGAAGAGATACAAAGCCCGCGCCTGGGGATTCTCCAGAATCTTGTTCAGCACCGGCAGGTTGTAGCACATCGTCTTGCCCGACGCCGTCGGCGTCACCACGCACGTATGCTCCCCCGCCAGCGTCGCCGCGATGGCGTCCGCCTGGTGCGTGTAGAGCTGGTGAATGCCCCGCTTCTTCATCCCCGCCACCAGATCCGGATGCATCGCCTCCGGAAAGGGCGCATAGCGCGCCTCACGCGGCGGAATTGTGTGCCACTTCGTAAGATTGCGGCAAAAATCAGCATCCGCGCGAAGGCGCTCAAGGGTCTGGGCAACGTTCATGTTCGGGTTGGCCTTGGGTTAATTGAATGCCTGAATATAGCATCAGTGGTGTGCTGTTGGCAAGGGGGCTGAGCAATTCACGTGATGGCGAACCTCAAAGACATCCTCCACCTTGCCTGGGATAGGCACATGACGTGAAATCACGTTGCCTTGGGGAATAATTCACTGTTCTGCTTGTTTTTCCCGATCTAACGGCTATCTACTTCAAACAGGTATTGCAGGAGAACAGATAAGGAGGCAGGGTCTGTTCTACAGCTCAATTGGCTTAGTGCCCTTAACAGTATTGACAGCTTTCACCACGTGTGATACTTTTCTCTGGGCAGGCGTCCAGGGTCACAGGAAACAAATCGCAACGATCATAAACTATCATCCGAGCAGCAGCGGTGGAGGATCGTGCGGTGATGTTGTGCCTGCGCATTGCCTGGGGGAATCGATCTTCCTCGCGAGATTTTTATCCACGTGAACGTTGCAAGTGTCGGATTATGTCCCAGGGGGGGGCAACCATTTAACCAGCTCAAGAGCCTTTTGAGGCTCCCTGTATTTGATTCGGGTTGATTTTCGCGGTGAGGCGGTCTCGCGAACTCGACGGTCGAATGTTAAGATTCGAATTATCCAGAGAGGTCGTAAGATGTCCATGTTTTGCCTGAGAACCCCAGTAGCCGTTTCGCATGCAACAGGTTGCTCGCCATTCGGCGCAGCCGGTCAAGCGTCAGCCCACGATTGTTGCGGCGGTCGCGGGCGGCGCGAGTCGGTTCGGGCCCGATCGCCGTTTCGCCTGGCATCTCCGTGCCTGTTTCTGATTCTCCTGTCTCTCTTCGTTCCGCTGAGTGCCGGCGCCGGCACCTATTCCGGGGGAACAGGCACGTCTGGCGATCCCTATCAGTTGTCGACACTGGATGACCTCCAGGAATTGAGCGAGACGCCAGCGGACTGGGCGTCGGGGATCTACTTCGAGTTGACGGCGGACATCGACGCGTCGGCGACGAGCGGGTGGAATGGCGGTCTGGGTTTCTCGCCGATAGGCAATTTCGGCATTCCTTTCAGGGGCTCCTTTGATGGCAGTGGTCATGTAATCACCGGGCTGACCATCAACCGACCTTCGCAGGACTACATCGGCCTCTTCGGCAGTGTATTAAGCGGAAGCGTGCAGCGTCTGGGCCTTGAAGCACTGAACGTGTCGGGCACTGATTACGTCGGCGGCCTGTTCGGGCGCCTGGATCTCGGCACGGTAAGTTCGTGCTACGCCACGGGCAGCGTGTCGGGTAGTGATTATGTCGGCGGTCTAATCGGGCTCAACATCGGCGGCACGGTAAGCTCTTGCTATGCGACGGGCAGTGTTGCCGGAGTTGACGTTGTCGGTGGCCTGATCGGGCAGAACAACGGGACGGTGAGTTCTTGCTACGCCACAGGCAACGCGCTTTCGATGGGCACGAATGTTGGCGGTCTGGCCGGGCAGAACTTCGCTACGGTGAACTCGTGCTACTGGGACACGGAGACCTCGGGCACGGGAATGGGGATTGGCAGTGGAACATCTGTCGGCGCTACAGGCCTCACAAGTGCGGAGATGGTGGTGCAGTCGTCTTTCGCTGGATTTGATTTCACCACCACGCCGGACTGGCTGATCATCGACGGGGCAACCCGTCCCTTCCTGCCCTGGCAAACCGTTTCAGTCGTCTTGTCTCAAATTGCTTACGCGGGCGGTGATGGCTCCTCGGGGACACCCTATCAGATCGCCACGCTGGGCCAATTGTTACGCCTGAGCGAGACGCCATCGGACTGGGCCGCGGGGAAGTACTTCGAGTTGACGGCGGACATTGACGCGTCGACGACCAGTACATGGAACGGCGGCCTGGGTTTCTCGCCAATAGGCAATTTCGGCACTCCTTTCAGCGGCTCCTTTGATGGTAAGGGTTATATAATCACGGGGCTCAGCATAATCCGGCCCTCGCAGCAATTCGTCGGCCTGTTCGGCTACCTGGGCGGAAGCGTCCAGCGCGTGGGCCTTGAAACGCTGAGTGTTTCGGGCATCGCCGATGTCGGCGGTCTGGTCGGGTTCAATGATGGCGGCACGGTACGCTCCTGCTACGTCACGGGCAGCGTGTCGGGCAGCAGCCAGGTAGGCGGTCTGGTCGGGTACAACGTTAGCGGCACGGTAAGTTCCTGCTACACCACGGGCAGCGTGTCGGGCCTTTATTCTAACGGCGGTCTGATCGGGTACAGCGATGGCGGCACGGTAAGTTCCTGCTACGCCACGGGCAGCGTGACGGGCGATTCTCAAGTCGGGGGCCTGTTCGGGTACAACAGTTTCGGCACGGTAAGTTCGTGCTACTGGAACATGGAGACTTCGGGAACGGCAACGGGTATGAACGGCACAATTGTCGGCGCTACGGGGCTCACGAGCGCGGAGATGGTGGCGCAGTCCTACTTCACCGGATTTGATTTCACCACGACGCCGGAATGGCGGATCTTCGACGGTATAACCCGTCCCTTCCTGCCCTGGCAATCGGTGTCAGTCGTTGTATCTCAAATTGCTTACGCGGGCGGTGATGGTTCCTCGGGGACGCCCTATCAGATCGGCACGCTGGGCCAGTTATTGCGCCTGAGCGAGACGCCGTCGGACTGGGCTTCGGGACTCTACTTCGAGTTGACCTCAGACATCGACGCGTCGGCGACGAGCACGTGGAATGGCGGCCTGGGTTTCTCGCCGATAGGCAATCCAAGCAGTTCTTTCGGCGGCTCCTTCGATGGCAAGGGTCATGTAATCACCGGGCTGACCATCAACCGGCCCTCGCAGCAATACGTCGGTTTCATCGGTAATCTGGGCGGCACCGTTCAGCGTCTGGGCCTTGAAACGCTGAGCGTGTTGGGAGACCTTGATGTCGGCGGCCTGGTCGGGGCCGCCGGTAACGGTACGGTAAGTTCTTGCTACGTCACGGGCAGCGTTTCGGGCAGCATTGATGTCGGCGGCCTGGTCGGGCTCACCGTTTCCAGCACGGTAAGTTTTTGCTACGCCACGGGCAACGTATCTGGAGGTGCCAATGTCGGCGGTCTGGTCGGATTCAGTAGAGGCACGGTAAGTTCTTGCTACGCCACGGGCAGCGTGTCGGGCACCGGCGGGGTCGGCGGCCTGATCGGGGTCGACGATGGTGTCACGGTAAGTTCGTGTTACTGGGACACGGAGACCTCGGGCACGGCGACGGCCGTCGGCAGCGGCCAACTTGCCGGCGCTACGGGTCTTACGAGCGCGCAGATGGTGGTGCAGTCGTCGTTTGCCGGATTTGATTTCACGACCACTCCCGACTGGCAAATCTTCGAAGGTGTAACCCGTCCCTTCCTGCCCTGGCAGGACTTGTCGGATGTGATTCCCTACGCGGGCGGCGACGGCTCCTCGGGGGCGCCCTATCAGATCGCCACGCTGGGCCAATTGCTGCGCCTGAGCGAGACGCCATTGGACTGGGCCTCGGGGATTCACTTCGAGATGACCGCGGACATCGACGCGTCGGCGACGAGTGCGTGGAACGGCGGCCTGGGTTTCTCGCCAATAGGCAATTTCGGCAGTCGTTTCAGCGGCTCCTTCGATGGCAAGGGTCATGTAATCACCGGGTTGACCATTAACCGGCCCTTGCAGTCTCCCGTCGGCCTGTTCGGCTCCTTAGAAGGAAGCGTCCAGCGCGTGGGCCTTGAAACGCTGAGCGTGACGGGCGCAGGCGAAGTCGGCGGTCTGGTCGGGTACAACGGTGGCGGCACGGTGAGTTTCTGCTACGCCACGGGCAACGTGTCGGGCAATAATATTGATTCTGTCGGCGGCCTGGTCGGGTACAATGATGGCGGCACGGTAAGTTCCTGCTACGCCACGGGCAGCGTGTCGGGCAGCAGCCAGGTAGGCGGTCTGATCGGGCTCAACATCTTCGGCACGGTAAGTTCCAGCTACGCCACGGGCAGCGTGTCGGGCAGCGGCCAGGTAGGCGGTCTGGTCGGGTACAACGATGGCGGCACGGTAAGTTCCTGCTACGCCACGGGCAGCGTGACGGGCGATTCTCAAGTCGGGGGCCTGATCGGGTACAACGGTCGCGGCACGGTAAGTTCCTGCTACGCCACGGGCAGCGTGTCGGGCAATTCTTCTGTCGGCGGTCTGGTCGGAATCAATGGCGGCACGGTAAGTTCGTGCTACTGGAACATGGAGACTTCGGGAACGGCAACGGGTATGAACGGCACAATTGTCGGCGCTACGGGTCTCACGAGCGCGCAGATGGTGGTGCAGTCCTCGTTTGTCGGATTTGATTTCACGACCAACCCGGACTGGCGTATTTTCGGAGGCTTGACCCGTCCCATCCTGCCCTGGCAGGACCTGTCGGATGTGATTTCCTATGCGGGTGGTGACGGTTCCTCGGGGACGCCCTATCAAATCGAAACGCTGGACCAATTGTTGATCCTGAGCGAGTCGCCATCGGACTGGGCTTCTGGACTCTACTTCGAGTTGACCGCGGACATCGACGCCTCGGCGACGAGTGCGTGGAACGGCGGCCTGGGATTCTCGCCAATAGGCAATCAAGGAAGTCCGTTTCTCGGTTTCTTCAATGGAAATGCTCACGTAATCACGGGCCTGACTATCAAACGGCCCCCTCAAGACGCGATTGGCCTCTTTGGCTACATTAGCGGCAGCGTCCAGGGTCTGGGCCTTGAACTTACAGAAGTATCGGGTTTAGATCGTGTCGGTGGTCTGGTCGGAGTGAACTTCGGTGGCACGGTAAGTTCGTGTTACGCTACTGGCATTGTTTCGGGCGATTACTATGTCGGTGGTGTCGTCGGGGACAACGAGGGCCTGGTAAGTTCTTGCTACGCCAGTGCTCATGTTTCGGGCAATGGCCATGTCGGCGGCCTGGTCGGATTGAACTTCGGCGGCACGGTAAGTTCTTGCTACGCCACGGGAAGCGTGTTGGGTAATAGTAATACCGAGGTCGGTGGTTTGGTCGGGGGAAATGCATTTGGCACGATAAGTTCCTGCTACGCCACGGGCGGCGTAACGGGAGGCAGTTCTGTCGGCGGCCTGGTCGGGGCCGCCAATAACGGTACGGTAAGTTCGTGCTACTGGGACACGGAGACTTCGGGCACGGAAACGGGCGTCGGCACCGGCGAACTTGCCGGCGCTACAGGTCTCACGAGCGCGCAGATGGTGGTGCAGTCCTCGTTTGCCGGATTTGATTTCACGACCACTCCGGACTGGGGTATCGTTGAAGGGGAAACCCGGCCCTATCTACCCTGGCAGTCGGTCCATGTATTTGAGGGCGGCGCTTCGCAATCGGGCACGACCCTTACAATTCATTCGGGATATATCTTCAATCTGCCTGCCTCGGGGTTGACCCTGACGGACTACGGGATCGCCTGGCGTATGGACGGCACGACCTCCGTGACCTACGAGAATATCGCGGTGAACCCGCTGGCGGCCGGTAGTGGGGTCGAACTGGACGGTGTGGAAATCTCCGGGCTGGTGGCGGGCACACCCTGCTGGTACAGGGCGTATGCCATCGACAGTGCGGGGCGCACCTACATCGGAACGGAGCGTCGGGACACGGAATCGCCCGAGGTTTCCGTCGATGCATTGCTCACCAACGATGCGACGCCGGACCTCTCCGGCACCGTGGACGATGCCACCGCTTCAATCACCGTCACAGTGAATGGTCAAGCGGGACTGACGGCCGTGAATGCCGGTGACGGCACGTGGACACTTCCAGGCGCACTGCTCTCCACCTTTTCCGAAGGGACTTATGATGTGTCGGTGACGGCGGAGGATGAGCTGGGGAATACCAGCAGCGACGCTACGGTGGATGAATTGGAAATCGACCTTACGCAGCCTCGTGCAGTCATTGGCGCGCCCAGTGTGTCAGAGACCATCTCAGGGCCGGTCGCGTTCGCCATCACCTACCCGGACCCGGACACCACCGCCCTGTTGCTCCAGCCAGCGCAGGTTATCGTTACGGGAACTGGCACGGCTGCGGCGGCGAACAAGGAGGTCCTGAGCGGACCCGGACTCAGCGCGACGGTGCGTCTCAGCGATATTACCGGCGATGGAACCTTGATGATTTCATTGCTCGAAGGCACCGCGACAGACACGGCTGGAAATCTTGCCGTGGCGGCCGGACCGAGCGATTCCGTTACGGTGATCGGGGTTGCTGGCGAAGGTGAAGGTGAAGGCGAAGGAGAAGGAGAAGGAGAAGGTGAAGGCGAAGGAGAAGGAGAAGGAGAAGGAGAAGGTGAAGGTGAAGGTGAAGGCGAAGGGGAAG
>JBIJDL010000702.1:0-2942 GCA_044344195.1 Candidatus Hydrogenedentales bacterium | reverse complement strand
GCCCCGATCCTGTCGATCTCCGACTGGGCGATGACGGCGAGCCCGGATCGGAGTCTGCGTTCCGTAAGCGCAACGTGAAGTACCAATTGCTTTGCGCTACGGGTGTGATTGACCCCATATCGGGCAACTATGTCTTCGACACGACCCCCGCCACGGTGGAGTTTACGGTGACGGTGGATCGGGCCTTGAAGGACGAGCAGCCGATCAAGAGTTTCTCGAAGGAATAGGTGGGTGTAATTTCGAGGTTTATTGTTTATAATAGGAGGCGCAGCATAGGGCTTGTGTATGTGCCGCACGCTTCGTTTGGGGGGCGTGCCGCGCAGGAGAACTGCCATCGTGCAGTAGACAGGACACGGTGGAATGCCGGGGCGAGTGTTGCTGAGGACAGTGCTGGATAAGCGTCTGAACTTGTGTGCCTTGCGCGCGAGGTTGGGGGTGTTTGTCCTGCTGGCGGTCTTCATGATGGTGGCGGCTGGCTGCGGGAAGAAGATACCGCAGACGGTGGTAACGATTGACAGCGCGCCGGAGTCGGGCGCGACGGTGCTGGTGGAGGGGGGGGTGACGGCGGTGACGCCGGCCACGCTTCGGGGGTTGCCCGAGGGACAGTTGAATATTTTGCTGAAGATGGAGCGCTACCGCGACACGGAGGATGAGATCCGGGTGGAGGCGGGCGAGCCGCAGAAGTTCGTGATCGAGATGGAGCCGCTGGTGGGCTACCTGACGATAGAGTCCGAGCCGACGGGTGCGGAGGTGACGCTGGATGGCGAGGTGATCGGGAAGACGCCGGTCGAGAAACTTGCGGTGGGCGTCGGCGAGCACCAGTACCGGCTGACCTATCCGAATCACTATCCCTACGAGTCTGAGGTCCTGGACGTGAAGACGGACCACGAGTACGGGGTGAATACCAAGGTGAACTTGAAGCCCCAGGAAGGCATCCTGCGGCTTTCGTCGAAGCCGACGGCGGCCACGATCTGGTTGAACGGTGCGAAGCAGCCGCTGGTGACGCCGCAGGAGTATTCACTGCCGCCGGGTAATTATATAGTGGATGTACACACGTCGGGCTATATCATGAAGGGCACGCGGGTAACGCTGAAACCCAATGAACCGCAGGAAATTTTGATCGAAATGGAGCCGGGCAATATCCCGGCGGGGATGGTGCTGGTGCCGATGGGATCCTTCCTTCGCGGGGCATCGGGCCGGGCCCCGGATGAGGCTCCCCAGGCCCCGTTGGAAGTGCCATCATTTTATATTGACAAATATGAGGTTACTAACGCAGAATTTAAGGAAGTGTTTCCCGAGCACGTATTTCCAGAAGGTCGGGAGAACTTTCCCGTTTCCGGGGTGACCTGGAACCAGGCGGTGGATTATGCGAAGGCGGTGGGCAAGCGGTTGCCGACGGAGCAGGAGTGGGAGAAGGCGGCGCGGGGTACGGCGGGGCTGGAGTTTCCCTGGGGGAACGAGTTTGACCCGGCGGTGTGCAACACGAAGGTGTCGGAAGTGGGTGGGCCGGTCGAACGTGGAAAGTATATTGAGGGATTATCTCCCTATGGTTGCGTGGACATGGCCGGCAACGTATATGAGTGGACGCAGGACTGGTATCAGGCCTACGAAGGGAACACCGACGTGACGAAGGATTACGGCCAGATATTCCGTGTACTTCGCGGGGGATCGTATCAATCGGACCGTTTTGACGTGCGTTGCGCGAAGCGCCATTTTGACAAAATTTCCACGGCGCGAGAGGACTATGGATTTCGCTGCGCGCTTAGTGTACCGTAGGTAGTGGTTTTGGGTAAATTGTTGTCAACATAACAGGGGTCTTGACAAGTATTTAAGGGTATACTACAATAACGGACAAGGGTTTACGCCGTCATGGGAAATAGGTCTATTAACACTATTTACCCTGTTGGCGTTAACGACCGATTCAGAGCAGTGAATGTCACTTGCGGGAAGGCAGGTGTGGCTGATTCTGGGGGTATGGGAACAGGACCAATATGGCTGGTATAACTGGCGGACGACACAAGCGGTTGGTGCTTGACATTGGTGCGAGCGCGATTCGACTTGCCGAACTTGCGCAGACCAAAACTGGACACCAACTGGTAAAGTATTACCAGCGCGAGTTTAACTCGGATCCGGCGTTGGACGAGGAAGAGCGCAAGGCCATCAAGCAGAAGGCTCTGGCCGAGCTGCTTAAAGAGACGAAGGTCCGCACGCGAAAAACGATTTTCGGCGTGCCGGGCCAGTCCGTGTTTACACGAAGTCGAACGCTTCCTCCGGTACCGGAATATAAAGTCAGCCAGATCGTTCGTTACGAGATCCAGCAACAGATTCCTTTCTCGCTGGACCAGATCGCGATGGACTATCAGATCCTGGGTCGCACGGAAGCGGGTGGCTACGATGTGATGATGGCGGCGATCAAGGTGGATGTGGTGGATAAGCTTATCGAGATCCTGACGCCGTCGCGCCGGGTGATCGATGTGGCCGATGTGAACCCGCTGGCGGCCTACAACTGGCTGAAGCACACGGGCGAGTTCGGCAGTTCCGGCGAATGCGTCGCCATCATCGACATGGGCGCGGCCACGACGGATATCGTCATCGAGCGCGAGGGGCAGTTCCGCTTCACGCGCCCGCTGAACCTGGGGGGCAACGACGTCACCCTCGCTATTGCGTCCGCCTTCAGCATGAGCTTTACCGATGCCGAGCGCCTCAAGCGCCAGCGCGGTTTTGCGCCGACCGGCGATCCGAATACGGATGGCCAGGGCGGCGAAGTTATTGGCAATGTGCTCCAGCGCATGGTCTCCGAGATTATGCGTTCGTTTGCGTACTTCCGCTCGCTTCCGGGCGGCGGCCAGGTCAACCGGGTGGTGCTCTGCGGCGGGGGTGCCTGTCTACGTAATATCATCCCCTTCATGCAGCGCCAGCTCGGGCTTGAAGTGCGGATTGCC
>JBIJDL010000595.1:0-3882 GCA_044344195.1 Candidatus Hydrogenedentales bacterium | reverse complement strand
GCCTGACCAACAATGGACGCCTGCTGCTTCGCTATTTCCTGCTGCGCGGCGATACCCGCGAGCTCGATGGCCTTCTCCTTCTCCAGGGTGAGCTTGAACTCTTCGTGTTCGCGGCCCACCTCATTGAAGAGCTTCATCGCTTCGGCTTTGTCCGTGATGCCCTTCGCATCAGCCTCAAATTTAAGCTGCATGACGGTCGCCTCGGCCGTGCCCTGCTTCTGCGTGGCGGCGGCGTGGGCTTCCTGACCTTTCGCCTCCGCGACGGCCTTGCTCTCAATGACAGACGCTTCGGCCAGGCCGGCGGCGGCCAGCTCGGCGGTCACGCCCTCGGCCAATACCTTCTTACCCACGGCCTCGCGCTCGGCGGCATCGCGATGCGCCTCGGCGGAAATAACCAACTCTTCCGCGCTGAAGCGTGCGGCGTCGCGCCTGGCTTCGGCGGATTTTATTTCCTTGACCAGCGCTTCCTGCGCGTCCTGTTCGGCCGCGGTGATGGCGACCTTCTTCGCGCGGTCCGCCGTGGCGAATTCGCGGGTGTCCTTGATCTTTTCTTCTTCCTCGACCACGGCGCGCTCGACGATGACCCGCTCGCGAATCACGTCTTGAATGGCCTTCTTCTCCACTTCGATGGCCTTGTCCCGCTCGATGGTGGCCAGGGCAACGACGCGCTCCCGCTCGGTCACTTCGAGCAGACGATCTTTCTCCACGCGCTCTTTCTCGACCTGGTCGGTGCGCTCCTTGTTGCGCATGGCCACGATCACCTGGCGATCCTTGTTTTCATTGGCGATGGCCGTCTCTTCTTCGGTGGTGATGCGGGCGCGGGCGGCTTTCAGGCGTTCTTCTTCCTGAATCTTCGCGGTCTCCGCCTGCTCCCGAGCCTGCACGGACTGGATCTCGCGCACCTGCTTGGCTTCCGCTTCCGCGAGCTGTTTCTCCAGCTCCAGGATGGCCTCGCGTGCTTCCACGTCCTGCTTCTTCATCGTCTTCTCGCGCTCGCGGTTGATGCTGTTCGCCAGGATCTGTTGCTGTGCGGTGAGATCGGTGATCTTTTTGATGCCCTCGGAGTCGAGGATATTGTGGGGATCGAGCTGGTTCATCGGCGTCTGTTCGAGATAGTCGATGGCGGCGTCGTCGAGGATGTAGCCGTTCAAATCGCGGCCAATGATCTTGAGGATCTCTTCCTTGAACTCCTCGCGGGAGGTATAGAGCGCGACAAATTCAAACTTCTTGCCCACGCTCTTGAGCGCTTCGGAGAACTTCGCCTCGAAGAGTTCTTCGAGCTTCTCCGTTTCCGAGGCACGGGCCGCGCCAATGGACTGGGCAACGCGTAGCACGTCTTCCGCGTTGTTATTTACGCGCACGAAGAAAGCCACCTTGATGTCCGCGCGCACGTTGTCCATACAAACCAGACCTTGGGCGCCATGGCGGAAAATTTCGATGCGCCTGACGGATATATCCATGACTTCCGCCTTGCGGATCATGGGAATCACAATCGCCTTCGAGAAGTGCACGGTTGGCTTGCTTCCGCCAACAATGATAAGGGCCGTGCCCTGATCCACCTTACGCCAGCAGTTGACCACCATATAGAGCAGTGCGAAGCCCAGCACGACAGCAAACAGGAGACCAACGACCATCACAAATTCAAACATGGGATTCCCTCCGGGAGTAAGAACGCCTTACGTTTCAGGTAAACTCAGATACTACCGCTGACATCTATTGCTTCGCCGCAGCCTTTTGGCCCCGGCCTAATCTTCAATCAGTCTCTACGCCTTCAAACGGGGCCACGATATAGGTCCCGTTCTGTCCCTCGCCCACGACCACCGCTTCGTCACCCTTCTTCAAAACGACGCCCTCACGAGTCTGAATGTTCAGCACCAGCGGCGAGCCCAACTGGGACAACTCCGCCTGGCCGTGCCTGTGCGTCGCTTCAAGGGAAGAAATGGTGCACACCTGGCCAAGGACCAGAACCTCGTCGCTCGATTCGTCAAAGGCCGCTTTCAAAATCGGAACGAAGGGCCGGATGATCAGGCGCGTCGCCACCACGCCACCCGCAAAAAAGGGCAGACTCAAGCCCATGGAAAGGGCGAAGCTCGTGTTGCCCGTGTAGTAATTGAAGAGGACCGCCGTGGCCCACATCACGAAGCTGAGCACCGAGAGAATAATCGTCATGGGCACATCCGCCGCATAGACGAAGCTCAGCACCCCATTGAAGATGCCCCCGCCTCCATCGCCCACGCCATCGCCGAGGCCATCCCCCGCTCCGTCCGCACCAGCGCTGAAGTCGGCGAGATCCGATCCGATAATGCCGAAGAGATAGGAAACCCAATAGAGCAGCGCCAGCCCGAAAAAGAGCGTGTACGGCAGATTCACCAGCCGAAAAGACTCTTGAAACAGTTCGATCATTCCCTGCACTCCCAAGATGCACGGTCCCAAATACCCGCACGCAAACCATAGTGGCACGTTCCCGAGCAATGGGTCAATCCCTTATCCCCATCGCGCATGCGTTATCTACCACCCCGCCGGAGGTTTTATTCGTCCTACGTCAACCGTTATCATGGCGAACACGTACCCCATCAACTTCTCACCTCAACACAACCGAGTGAGCCACGCCATGTTCCGCTTCCTGAATACCATCCTCCTACTCGCCCTCGTCACCTCCACCGCCCACGCGGCCCTCAGCCCCGAGCGGCTCCGCTGCGAATACCTGGAGAACCCCCTCGGCATCGACGCCGCCATTCCCCGCCTGAGCTGGATTGTCACCTCCGAAGAGCGCGGCCAGAAGCAGACGGCCCGCCAAATCCGCGTGGCCTCCTCCCCCGAGTTGCTCGAAACCCCCGACCTCTGGGACAGCGGCCAGATCACCAGCGACGAAACCATTCAGATCGAATACGCAGGCAAACCGCTGACCTCGCGCCAGGCCTGCTACTGGCAGGTGAAGGTGTGGGACATGAACGGCAAGCCCAGCGAGTGGAGCGCCCCCGCCTCGTGGTCCATGGGCCTGCTCAGCAAGTCCGACTGGTCCGCCCAGTGGATCAGCTTCAAGGACGAGTCGCCCCTGGAAGCCTCCCCCGAGAAAATGGTGCTGCCCCCCGCGCGCCACTATCGCAAGGACTTCGCCGCGCCCAAAGAAGTGAAGCGCGCCACGATCTACGCCACCGCCCTCGGCGTCTTCGAGTTCAGCCTCAATGGCAAACCCATCTCCGATCAGATGTTCGCACCCGGCTGGCCGGACTACCACAAGCGCGCTTACTATGAGACCTTCGACGTCACCGGCCAAGTGAAAACCGGCGATAACACCTGGGGCGCCGTCCTCGCCGACGGCTGGTATAGCGGCTACATCGGCTTCGGCCTCCTCGTGGGCTATGGCCCGAGCCAGAGCGGCCGCGCCTTCTATGGCAAGACCCCCGCCCTCCAGGCCCAGCTCGAAATCGAATACGCCGACGGCTCCACCGAGACCGTCATCACCGATCCCTCGTGGAAAACATCCACCGGCCCCATCCTCACTGCCGACATGCAGATGGGCGAGACCCACGACGCCCGCCTGGAGATGCCCGGCTGGGACACCCCCGGCTTCGACACCGCGAAGTGGGAAAACGCCATCCTCGCCAAGGACAACGGCAGCATCAAATCGCCCTATTCCGATCAGGGCGGAAAGCGCGAAGTAGAGCTCGGCTTTCAGGAGCCCCCGGTCTATCAGGCCCACAGCGGCGTACCCGTGCGCCCCATCGAGCGCATCAAGCCGATCAGCGTGAACGAGATCAAGCCCGGCGTCCACATCTTCGATCTTGGCCAGAATTTCTCCGGCGTCGTCGAGCTCAAGGTCAAGGGCGAAGCCGGCACCCGCGTGCAACTGCGCCACGGCGAAATGCTCCACCAGGACGG
>JBIJDL010000127.1:0-13367 GCA_044344195.1 Candidatus Hydrogenedentales bacterium | reverse complement strand
CCCGTCTTCAAACCCGCGGGAAAACGCCCCAAGGCCGCGCCCTTTGCCTTTCCCATCTTTTCAAACAATGACTACTGGATGGAAAAGACGCCCGACGAGCGCCTGGCGGGCTTCATTAACTTGAAACAGTGGATTGTGGATGATCTCAGGCTGCCGCCAGACTACTGGCCCATGTCAACCTACCCGATGTGCGATCCCGCGCCCGATGGCGAGTTCTACTTAAAACGGATCGTCGAAATTCTTGGAAAGGACCAGGCTTCGCGCATTGTCTCTACGGACTTCAAGGCGATCGGCATTGACTTCGCCGACAGCATCATCAAGACGGATGGAACGCCAGAAGCCGAGAAAATTGCCTGGCACCGGAAGAAATGCGCGGAGTATGGCTTTGCCGGTTGGTGGATCTGGTCTTATCAGGACACGGCGACGGAGAAAACGGGGATACGGGATGTTGCTGGGGTGTGGAAACCTGAGTTGCTGGAGGTGATTCGGGAGCAGGCCGATAACCCTCGGGATTGAGACCCAAAAGAGACGTCGACCTTACCGGGCCAATGTATTCCTGCAAACAAAGTGCGCAAGGCTGGGAGCGCAGGCGTCCCGCCTGCATTGCACCGAAGGTGCATACGGTAATATCCCGCATGCCGTGTCTGTATGCGGGAAGGCTGATTCACAGGAAAATATCGACTGGATGAGACCTGCAACAGAGCCCCAACTCGGCCATCATGCACCTGCGATGCATGATGCAGGCGAGACGCCTGCGCTCCCAGCCTTGCGCGTTTATGGGTAGTGCCGAGTCATACCGAGAACGTCAGGGCTGCGAAATTCTTGCATCTCGAATGGATTCCACCAATTCCCGATGGGAATACACCGTCGCCCGCCCGCCACGGCAAAAGCCGATGATGCATAGGCCGAAGGCCTCGCCCATCTCCACGGCGAGGGAGGATGGCGCGGAGACCGACAGCAGGTAGGGCCAGCGCGCCTGATACGCCTTGAAGACGATCTCGTAGGACATGCGTCCGCTCACCACAACGCCGCAAGTGTCGTTGAGGCGGCCTTGATTAAGCAGATCGCCTATGCACTTGTCCACGGCGTTGTGACGCCCGATATCCTCGTGGTGCGACAGGATTCTCCCGTCGGGCGCAAAGGCCATGGCGCCGTGAACACCGCCGGTGGCCTGAAAGAGGGGCTGGTGATCGGGGAGCGCTTCCATCAGAAGGGCGATGGTGTTGAAGGTGATTCGCCGCTCGGTTGGCGAGACAATTGGGAGCCCCAGCATCAAGAGCTCCTCTGGCTCGCGGATGCCACACAGGCCGCACGAGGCGCTGCCCATGGACGAGCGCCGCCCGGTCACGTCCTTCGCGAGGGAAGCCTCCGGCACGGTGATCTCCAGGCAGCCCGTGAGGCCCGTGTCGGGATCGGGGATGGTGTGGTACGCAGGGGTGACCGCCGGATCGACCAGCACGCCCTCGGTGTAAAGCAGCCCACGGGCGAGGGCTTCGTCGGCGCCCGGCGTGCGCACCGTGGTGGTGTAGGCCGCGCCATTGACCTTGAGCTGGAGCACCGCCTCGATGGGAAGGAGGTCCTCCACGGGCGTGGCTTCGGATTTGGTGAGGCGCGTGCCTGGGAATTTCTTACTGTTCATGGAGAGGAGCATAGCATAGACACGGGCCACATCGGCCTCGTAGGCCCGCGCCCGACTTGCAATGCCGCGAAGGTAGTGCTGTTTGTCGTTGGAAGCCGGCATCCGGCGAATATTCGTTCCGTCGTTGCAGTAGTTGTACCATGGTGCCGCACGCGCTGCGGCCAAAGGAGGTGTCCATGATTGCAGGGGTCGGGTCTATAGCCTGGATACTCATCGGCATGTTTCTGTGGGACGCAGGCTGGAGGGGTCGGGTGATTATTCTGGCGCTGGTGATCCCTTCGTGTTTCTTTCATCTGCTCGGCGATGTGGAAACGGAGGCGCTTTATGGTGCGCTTGGTTTTGCGCTCCGCGTTGCGATCGGGGTGGTGTATTTGATCTGGCGGAGATTGCCGGTGGTGTCGTAGGGCGGTCACGTCTGTCCGGCGAGCCAGTTCAGCCAGGCACCGCGGTCAGATCTCGCCGTCAGGCCGAACTTCATTATCGGTCGATGCAGTTTGCCAACCACTATGGGCGAAGCGAGCGGCTTCAAAAAACACAAGGGCTAGCGCAATATAGAAGACGCCTTTCGCCAGGAAAGTCAATGGAGTGGTGATAGACATGAGACCAGGAATCCATCGAGTCAACAAGTAGAGTATAGATACAAATGCCACGGCCCACGATGCGATGCTCAAGAATTTTGTCGAGGGCAATTTCACCCAAAGCGAGCGAAGCCTGACGCCAAGCATCGCATAAAGCAGCGGCTTGACAATTGATACGGAATAAAGAAGCCAGATAAACCCCTTGCTGCCTATGATTTCTCTGAGGTAGGGAAGCCTAAGTGGCATTGTGAATAGCGATTGGGCCACAAGAACCCCGATCAGCAACCATAAAATAAGTGTCGCACCGTGAAATCGGAGGGGGCCAGTCAAGAGTCGAATGAAGGCGAAATGGACAAAGAAGGCGGCTATGACTAGTCCTACTTGAACTCCCGTAGCCGCAGCAGTCAGCGCGGGATTTTCGCTGAATAGTGCAAATACCAGGATCGCGTTGCTCGGGAAGGGGCCTACTCCGCTCGCGATACTCAACCACCCTGCCAATTTCAGCCGATTCTCGCTTGGGTAACTGTTCATAGACCACCCCATTCGTTCTGTTACTCTTTCACATACTCGAAGATTAACAACACGGAAGGGCGAGTTCAATAAAGCCCATCCACCTTGCCGACCGACGCGAGACACTTCCGTACTTGGGGGTATGAAAACAAACCGCTCGCCGAGGTGACTTTGTGACTCAGGTTTCCCTCGCGACGGGCACACGAATTCTCCTGCGGCGAATCTTCCAAGCTAGTTCCTCGCAATCGCGTGGCACGACTTGTGTGGTTTGGCATTGCTCAAAAAAGGCGCGGGACGGTCCCGCACGCGTGGTACTTTTGCCTCGGTCGGGGCGACCGCGTATGGCCAAAGTGATAGATGCGTATCGGGCGCTTGTGCGTGCAGGACGGTCCCGTCGTTGTGCTACTTCACCGCAATCATCCCGCGTACGGAATTCATCTTGGAGGGGCCGATTCCGTTTACGTTTTCCAAATCGTCGATGGTCTGGAAGGGTGTGCTCTGGCGGTAGGCGATGATTTTCTGCGCGGTAACAGGGCCGATGCCGGGGAGGCTTTCGAGTTCGGCCTGGGTCGCGGTGTTGATGTTGATCAGCCCGCCGGATGTCGCCTTAGCCGGCTTGGCGGTTGGGGGCGTCTCGGGTGAGGTGGAGCCCACGGGTTCGGGCTGTTGGGTCTGTTTGTTGAACTGGTACCACGTGGAGCGGGTGTAGGGCGTGGGGTTGTAGGTCACCGGCGGGTCGCTGTAGAACTGTCCACCCTGGCTGATGAGTCGGGGCACGAGCAGAGTCGTCTGATCGATGAGGAGGGCCGTGCGGTTGATGTCGGAGAGGTCGGCGTCATCCGGGGTGCCACCTGCGGCCTGGAGCAGGTCACGGACGCGCGCGCCCTGATCGAAGTAGTACAGCCCTTCTTTCTCCACCGCGCCGAGGATGCCCACGCCGATGCGGACGGGTGGGGCGGGCGGTGCGAGTGCTGTTGCCGAGGCCGGTGTCGCGGCGGGTGGGGAAGTCGGTTTCGCGGGCGCTGTGGGTGGCGCGGAAGTTTGTGACGTCTGGGAAGCGCTGGCTGCGGGCGATGAATCGCGCGCTGCAAAGGTGTCCGGCGGCGGCGCTCCGTGTCCGCTACCCCGCCAGATGAGAACGGCGGCACCGATAAGAATGGCAACAGCCACGCCCAGCAGGAGCAGTTGCTCGCGGATGGTCATGAGACGGCTTAACATTCTCGGTCCTCCCACCTTGAGGTTTGGGTTGCCCGTGCTTTTCCCGCTGCTCTTCTCCGCGCTCGGTGGCACCCGGAGTTTGAGCTCCCTTTGCACTTCCAATCACAGCCGGGACGGCTGTGCCACATTCTTTACCGCGTTCTTGGCAAAACTCATCAGACCGATCGGTCGGATCCGAC
Source organism: Candidatus Hydrogenedentales bacterium (assembly GCA_044344195.1). Taxonomy (GTDB): domain Bacteria; phylum Hydrogenedentota; class Hydrogenedentia; order Hydrogenedentales; family JAEUWI01; genus JAEUWI01. Next base: position 9,243 of record JBIJDL010000127.1, on the reverse strand, counting down.
CGATCAGTCCGATAGAAGTGGCCCAGTGGGCCTGACTACGTCAAAATTTCATGGACGACTCGGCCGTGAATATCCGTGAGGCGGAAGTCGCGGCCCTGGAATTTGTAGGTCAGGCGTTCGTGGTCGATGCCCAGCATGTGGAGCATGGTCGCGTTCAGATCGTGGACGTGGACCGGGTCCTTGACGATGTTGTAGGAGAAATCATCCGTCTCGCCGTGGACGTGGCCTGGTTTCACGCCGCCGCCGGCCATCCAGATGCAGAAGTTACGCCCGTGGTGATCGCGGCCGTAGTTGACAAGGTCGGAGCCCTGGCAATAGACCGAGCGACCGAATTCGCCGCCCCACACCACGAGGGTGTCTTCGAGCATGCCGCGCTGCTTCAGATCCTGCACGAGCGCGGCGGAGGGCTGGTCCGTGTCCTGGCACTGAAGGGGCAGATCGGTCGGCAGGTCGCCGTGCTGATCCCAGCCGCGGTGGAAAAGCTGGATGAAGCGCACACCGCGCTCGGCCAAGCGCCGCGCGAGGAGGCAGTTGGCCGCGAAGGTGCCGGGTTTGCGCGCATCGGGGCCATACATGTCCACGATGTGGGCGGGCTCTTCCTCGATATCCATCAAATCGGGCACGGAGGTCTGCATGCGGTAGGCCATCTCGTACTGGGCGATACGCGCTTCGATCTCGGGATCGCCGAAGGCGTCGTAGGCCATTTCGTTGAGCTGGCCGAGACTGTCGAGCATGTTGCGCCGGGTGGCCGCCGTGATGCCGGGCGGGTTCGTGAGGTAGAGGACGGCGTCCTTGCCCGCTCGGAAGTTCACGCCCTGGTGCTCGGAAGGCAGAAAGCCCGAACCCCAGAGCCGCTGGAACAGTGCCTGGGCGTTGCGCTTTGAGCTGCCGTGGGAAATCAGCACAATGTAGCCGGGCAGGTTGTCGTTGTCGCAGCCGAGGCCATAGTTCAGCCACGCGCCCATGCTCGGGCGGCCTGGCTGCTGGTGGCCCGTCTGGAAGAAGGTCATGCCCGGATCGTGGTTGATCTGCTCCGTGTTCATCGTTTTGATGAGGCACATGTCATCCGCGATTTTGGAGATGTGGGGCACCAGCTCGCTCATCCAGATGCCGGATTCGCCGTTCTGCTTGAACTTGTACTTTGACGTGACCACGGGGAACTTGTCCTGTCCCGAGGTCATGCCCGTGACGCGCTGGCTGCCGCGAATGGACGCAGGGAGGTCGGTGCCGTGGAGCGCGTCCATCTGGGGCTTGTAGTCGAACATATCCTGTTGCGACGGACCTTCGGACTGGAACAGATAGATGATCCGCTTGGCGCGCGGTGCGAAGTGAGGATGCCCCAGGACGCCGCGCCCTTCCGCCACGGGATTTTGAATCGCGGAATGGGCCTGGCCCTGCATGAGGGAGGCGAGCGCAGCGGTGCCGATGCCTGCGCTGGCGCGCCCGAAAAACTGGCGCCGGGTCAGGTGCTGCATCGTCTTCTGTTCGAGGTCCATGGTGTTAACTCCGGGTATTCAATGGGTCTTATGGGTCCTGGTAGACCCGTCACTCGCGCTTGGTCATTATAAACCTAAAATAAACAAGAGTATAGCCAGCGCGGACCCCAGCAGGGGCACGATGACGGTCAGGGCGCCGATGGGCAGATAGGCTGATCGGTGTGTTTCCCCGCAGATGGCGCGGATGGTGGTGACTACGTAGCCGTTGTGGGGGAGGGAATCGAGGCCACCCGAGGTGATGGCGATCACGCGGTGGAGGGCTTCGGGATCCACGCCTTGGGCCAGGTAGTGGGGGGCGAGCAGGGGGAGGGCGATGGCCTGGCCGCCGGAGGAGGAGCCGGTGAGGGCCACAATAACGCTGATGGCCACGGCCGCGCCAATGAGGCCGTTGCCGGGGATGGCCGTCATGTAGGCCAGGGAATCCTGAAAGGCCGGGGTGAGCTTGGCTACGCTGCCGAAGCCTACGACCGCACAGGTATTGCTGATGGCGACCAGCGCACCGAAGGTGGAGGCGGACATGGCGGATTCAAAATCTTTGAGATTTTTCCAATAGATGGCCGTGGCGCTGAAGAGGCCCACGAGCAACGCGAGGACCAGCGAAGTATCGCCATAACCCAGGACCACGCTGCCGACGAAGGAGGTGATGAGGACCAGCATCAGGGGCAGGAGGCCGAGGAGGGGATGGGGCAGTTTCTCGTAATGACGCACGGCGGCCACCTCACCCCGGTCCTCGTAGCGCTCGCCGCGCGCCTTGGCCCGTTTGAGCATCCGGTTGAACCAGAACATACCCAGGGTCGCCATGAAGATCGCCACGATAAAACTGACGAGCGCACCCGCGTACTGCGTGGTGCCGAGGTACGACATGGGCAGGAAGTTCTGGATCTCCATGGAGCCGGCGGAGGTCATGGTAAAGGTGCCGGAGCCGAAGGCCAGCGCGGCGGGAATGAATCGGCGCGGCAGGTCGGCCTGCTTGAAGAGACTCAGGGCCATGGGGAAAACGGAGAAGGCGACGACGAAGACGCTGATGCCGCCATAGGTCAGCACCGCACAGGCAAAGACCACGCCCGCCGCGGCATGGCGCATGCCCAGCTTTTCCACGATGGCCTGGGCCACGCTGTCGGCCGCACCGCTGTCTTCCATCACCTTGCCGAACATGGCACCAAGAAGAAAAACGATAAACCACTTCTTGAGGAAGTCGGCAAAGCCCGCCATGTAGCCGTCGGTCAGGCTGATGACACCTTCCGGGGCGAGGGGCGGAATCAGCGGGATGCCGCTGCAGAGCGCCACCAGCAGCGCACAAATGGGTGCCGCGATGAGGATGTTCATTCCGCGAATCGTCAGGACTATCAGCAGGGCCAGGCCTCCGATTAGCCCGGCCATGCTTAAGATCATGGAGGGTCCTTATGGCTTCCGAAAGAAGCCCGGTTAGATCTTCGTGATGACTTCGTCCATATTCAAAATCACACTCGCCACGGTACTCCAGGCGGCCAGTTCCACTTTGTCGAGCTCGGCGTTCGCCGGGAAATTTCCAACCTTGAGGAACTCCTCGGCGCGCGCGGGTTCCTGCTGGAAACCGGCCCGCTCCTGCTCGTAGAGTTCACTAAGGATAGCGAGTTCTTCGGGCTTTGCCAGGCGCGACATGGACAACTGAAAGGCGTGGTTCAAGCGCTCCTCCGGCGTGTCTCCCGCTTCCGTGATCATCCGCTCGGCCAGGAAACGCGCGGCTTCGACGAACTGCGGGTCGTTGAGCAAGGTCAGCGCCTGCAACGGCGTGTTGGAGCGGCTGCGCTTGACCGAACAGGTCTCGCGGTTCGGCGCGTCGAAGAGCATCATGCTGGGGGGCGGGCTGGTCCGTTTCCAGAAGGTGTACATGCTGCGGCGGTGCAGGTGAGGATCCGGGCCCAGCGTGAAAATCTGGGCGGAGAATCCGTCGCCATAGGCCACTTCTTCCCAAAGGCCCATGGGCTGGTAGGGACGCACGCTTGGACCACCCACCGTCTTGTTCAGGAGGCCGCTGACGGCCAGGGCGTTGTCGCGCACCACTTCGGCGTCCATGCGGAAACGGGGGGCGTGGGCCAGCAGGCGGTTGGCCGAATCGAAGGCCTGCGTGTCGTCGCGATGCTTTGAGGACTGACGGTAGGTGGCGGACGTCACGATCAGGCGCTGGATATGGCGCGCGTCCCAGCCGCTTTCCATGAACTCGACCGAAAGCCAATCGAGCAGCTCGGGGTGCGAGGGCAGGTCGCCCTGGGTGCCGAAATCCTCGGTGGTCTTTACGAGCCCGGAGCCGAAGTACTGCTGCCAGTAACGGTTGATGGTGACGCGGGACATGAGGGGATGGTCGCGACTTACGAGCCATTGGGCGAAGCCGAGCCGGTTGTTCGAAGAGCCCTCAGGCAGGGGTGGCAGCGCGGCGGGTGTGCCAGGCATCACCTTCTCGCCGTTCTGGTCATACTGCCCGCGCACCAGCACGAAAGTTTCGCGGGGCTCGGCCATTTCGCTCATGACCATGGACGTGGGCAGATCTTTTTCGAAGGCAGCCCTTTCTTCCTGCAGTTTTGCGAGCTGGACGTTGAGGGCCTGCCATTCGGGCGAGTTGGCCTGGCGATAGAAGTTGCGCAGGGCCTGCTGCTCGGCCTCCGTTCGATCGGCGGGCGCCTTGGCCAGCACGGTCTCGATCTGGATTGAAAACTCGCCTGTCTGCTCGTCCATATTCCGGAAGAAAAAGCCGTAGGCATTGCCGTAGTTCACCACCTTCATCAGCAGCACGTTGTCGCCCGCATTCAGCGTCACCGGGACCTTGTCCTGATCCGCCATCACGCCGCGCTTGGCGTTGTTATCGTGGACCACCTGGCCGTTGAGCCAGATCTTGATGGCGTCGTTGCTGCCCACGGAGAGGGTCGTCTTTCGCGCGGTGGGGGAGACGATCTTGCGATAGAGGTAAGTCGCCGCCACGCGTCCGCTCAAGTTATTGGGCACGCCGTCTTCATAACCCGGCACAGCCAATTGCCACTTCTGGCGGCCATCGGGATAGGTCGCTTCGAGGTCGATTCCCACCTCCGGGTCAAAGGCGGTTTTGTAGGCCGTGTCGCCGTCGGCCGCCGTGTAGGGGCCCGCCACGTGCCACTGCTCCAGCTTCGCCCGGCCCATCGCCGGGTCGGTCGTAACCGACACGCGCACCCGCGCCGCCACGTGCTGGGGGAATCCACTTTCCTGGCGCAAGCGCACCTTGAAGAGATTGCCCGCCGTGCTGCCGAAAGGTGCAGTGGGGACAAATACCAACGTGCGTGCGCCCGCGACTTCATGGCCACCTGCGCCGTAGCCCGATTCGAGGTTGCCGTCGATGGCCTTGGCCACTTCGAGGGTGGGCTGGGCATAGTCCGCGTCGGCGGAGATAAAGGTCACTTTCTGGAAGGCCGGGGTCTCAGCCACCGGACTGATTTCGGCTTCCAATTCCGTGAGCACGATATTCCCTACATCGTTGCGGCCGATGCTGTTCAGGGGTTTGTCGGGCGCGGGAAGGAATTCCACGCGCAGGGCCGTGATGCCGGGCTGCTCCAGTTTGAAGTCGAGTTCGTAGACATCCTTTGCCGGATTCTCGCCCGCAGCCGTCACGATGCCATCCGGTGCCGCCGTGAGCGTGGAGCCACCGGAGGAGGCGACCGCCGTGGGCACGAGAGACTGCCATTTGCCCTGAAGCTTTGGGAGGTTGGCTGCTTCCCAGGCGACCTGTGCGCTGTCCACCTCGGGCATGGGCTTGTTCATCTCCGCCCGGAGCCGTCCGCTCTCTTCTTCGAATCGGGCCAGATGCGCGTCCTGCGCATCGGTAGAGGCGCGCATCATGGGCACGGCGTTACCGCTGAACCCGTCGCTGCCCTTTTCGTCGATCGTGTTGAAATAGGCGAACATCTTGTAATATTCCGCCTGAGAAACGGGATCGTACTTGTGGTCGTGACACTGCGCGCAGGTCATGGTGAGTCCGAGCCACACGGTACTCGTGGCCTCCACCCGATCCATCACGTACTGTGCGCGGTACTCTTCGGGGATGATGCCCCCCTCGAAGTTGACCATGTGGTTACGGTTGAAGCCGCTCGCCAGTTTCTGATCTTTCGTGGCGTTCGGCAACAAGTCGCCCGCAAGTTGCTCCACGGTGAATTGGTCATAGGGCATGTTTTCTTTGAACGCGCGGATGACCCAGTCGCGCCAGGGCCACATGAAGCGCTCGTTGTCGATGTGGTAGCCGTTGGTGTCGGAGTAGCGCGCGCCGTCAAGCCAGAATCGGGTCATATGTTCGGCGTGTTCATCCGAGGCCAGCAGCCGGTCCGCCAGTTGTTCGTAGGCATCCGGCTGCGGATCCGCCAGGAAGGCTTCCACGTCTTCTATGGCTGGGGGGAGGCCCGTCAGATCGAGATAGAGGCGCCGTACGAGTGTGCGCTTGTCCGCCTCGGGTGAAGGCGCCACGCTGTGGGCCTCCAGGGGTGCGAGTACAAAGCTGTCGATGGGATTCTTGATCCAGGCCGCATTGCTCACCGCAGGCGTAGCGGGGCGTCCGATGGGTTGAAAAGACCAGTGCTCTTCCCACGGCGCGCCCTCGGCGACCCAGCGCGTCAGTAGGGCGAGCTCCGCTTCGCTCAACTCTTTCTTGATCGACGCTGGCGGCATGCGGTCGTCCGCGTCGGCCGTGGTGATGCGGGCGATGAGGCTGCTGGCGGCGACGTCGCCCGGCACGACAGTCCGGTTGCCCGAGGCGAGGGTTGCCAGCAGGCCCGCCTGGGTGTCCAGGCGCAGATCGGCCTTGCGCTTCTTCGCATCCTGGCCGTGGCATTGAAAGCACTTGCTGGACAGGATGGGACGAATGTCGCGATTGAACTTGATCGCATCCTCGGCCAGGGCGGCTCCCCCGGCCAGCACACCGCAACCGAAAACCAAGCTAAATCGAAAGAAAGGGAGAAGGACAGTATTTTTCATGACGTAGACACCTCGCCAGCAATTATTTCAGAACAGGGCCGATGAGTCAACGTGACAGGGGATCTCGGGTGTCAAGAGTTTATCGGGTGGGTCTTATGGGTCGTCTCGCTGTCAACTATCAACTGTCAACGGCCAACTGCCAACTGCCACTTGCCACTTGCCACTTGCCCCTTGCCTTCCGCCGCCATCTCTGCCAGAATGAATCGTTGTACAGTGTTGGGTAACAGGAGTGAGCACCATGTTCCGACTAGACGCGGAAAAGCGAGTCCATTTTTGCGACGGCATGTCTCGGCGTGATTTTCTTCATGCGGGGGCGCTGTCTTACCTCGGCCTGTCCATGCCCGGCTTCCTGCAGGCCAAGGCCCACGGGCTGGTGGACGACACGAAGGATCGCAACTGCATCTTCCTCTTCCTCGTGGGTGGTCCGAGTCAGTTGGATACCTTCGACATGAAGCCGGACGCCCCGGCGGAAATTCGTGGGCCCTACAAGCCTATTCGGACGAATTGTCCGGACATCCAGATTTCGGAGATCTTTCCCAACGTCGCCAGGCATGCGGACAAGTTCTCCATCATCCGCAGCATGCACCACACGGCCACGGGCGTCCACGATACGGGCCATCAGATGATGCAGACGGGGCGGCTTTTCCTGAATGGTCTGGAGCAGCCGAATGCTGGTTGCGTGCTGGGCTATCTCAAGGGCGGCAAGAACGACATGCCCGCCCACGTGCTCATGCCCCGGCCGATTGGCCCCACGGGCGGCAACATGCCCCACGGTCAGACGGCGGGCTTCCTCGGCAAGACCTATGATCCCTTTGTGCTGAACGCCGATCCGAGTCTGCCCGATTTCAAGGTGCCCGATCTCCTGCCGCCGGATTACATCTCCGCCATGCGCCTCCAGCGACGTCAGTCGCTCCGGTCGATGGTCGATCAATCCGTCCGCCAACTCGACACGAATCCCGATGCGCGCCTGCTCGACGACAGCTTCAACCAGGCGTATACGCTCATGTCGTCGGAAGCGGCGCGGGAAGCCTTCGACATCGATCAGGAGAGCGCCGAGACTCGCGATAAATACGGGCGCAATAAATTTGGCCAGAGCTGCCTGCTTGCGCGGCGTCTCGTGGAGCGCGGCGTACGTTTTGTGACCGTGAACATGTTTGAGACGGTCTTCAACGAAATCACGTGGGACATCCACGGCTCCGCGCCCTTCAGCCCCATCGAGTGTTACGAAAACCTCGTCGGCCCCATGTTTGACAAAGCCTACGCATCGTTGCTCGAAGAGCTCAAAGGGAGCGGCCTGCTGGAAAACACCATGGTCGTCGCCATGGGCGAATTTGGCCGCACCCCCAAGGTGAACCCGGCGGGCGGGCGCGATCACTGGCCCCAGGCCTGGTCGGTGCTCATGGCGGGCGGGGGCGTGCAGGGCGGGCGTGTTATTGGCGCGACCGACAGCATCGGTGCCTATCCGGTGGATCGGCCTGTGACGCCTGCGCAATTGATCGCTACGGTGTATCACAGTCTGGGCGTGAACTTGGAGACGGAGTTGCCGTCGCCCGGATCGCGCCCCGTGCCCGTGGTGGATTTCGGGACCGAGCCGGTGCTGGAGTTGTTTTAGCAGTTGATGGTTGACAGTTAGAGCGTAGCCCGGTACGGGCGGCATATCGTAGCCCAGCGGTGAGCGAAGCAAACCCTGGGATCACGACCTGATGTTGAAGTGAACCTCAACGGGGTGGTATAGCGAACGTGGCCGATAACGGTCGCGAGAGAGACGACAATATGTTCCGATTCCGCAAATTAATCTCGGTGACGGCAGTCGTGCTTTCACTGACGTTCACCACCAACGCCGCCGAACTCATCCTTCTTCCCGAATCCGTGAACCTCAGCCAACAGGGCCAGGAGCACCAGTTGCTTCTCGGCCAGGACCGCGATGGACACTGGGTCGGGCCCGCTGCGGGCGATACGCAATGGACCTCCTCCACGCCCAACGTGGTCTCCGTGGATCCCACGGGAAAACTCGTGGCCCTCGCGGATGGCGAGGCGACCATCACCGCGACGAATGCTGGCGCGCAAGCGACCGTAACGGTAAGCATCAAAGGTGCCGGTGCACCGCCCGTGCGCAGCTTTGTGAATGATGTTCAGCCGGTGCTCTACAAGACCGGGTGCAGCACGGGCCCCTGCCATGGCGCGGCCTCGGGCAAGAATGGGTTCATCCTTTCTCTGCGCGGCTATGATCATCCTCGGGATCATTCCGTGCTGACGCGCCAAGCCAAGGGTCGGCGCATTTCCATTGTGAACCCCGCGGACAGCCTTTTGCTGCTGAAGCCCCTCGGCGATGTGCCCCATGAGGGTGGACAGCGCTTCGAGCGGGATTCCCTTGATCATAAGATCCTTCTCGACTGGATCACCCAGGGCGCGCCCGGCCCTAAGGTCGGCGAAGCGATCTTCGAGCGTCTGGAGGTGCTGCCCGCGACGCTTGAGCTTCAGGCTGGCGCGACCCAGCCCCTCCTCGTGCGCGCCCACTACAGCGATGGTGCCGTGCGCGACGTAACCCGCTGGGTCAAGTTCGACACCACGGCGGACACCGTGGCCCTGGTGGACGACAAGGGCGTCATCACCGTGCAGCAGCCCGGCACGGCGGCCATCACCGCGTGGTACGCGAGCCGCGTCGCCGTGGCGGAATTGAACGTGCCCCGCGCCACGCCCGTCGCTCCCGAGGTCTACCTTGCCTCCGCGAATTACAATTACATCGACGAGCGCATCAAGGGCAAGCTTCAACAGTTGA
>JBIJDL010000593.1:0-3889 GCA_044344195.1 Candidatus Hydrogenedentales bacterium | reverse complement strand
GTTTTCTTTGCTGCGGAGGCCGGCGCAATAGCCGAGGAGCGCATGGCCGTCGGCGAAATCCATGGCGGTGTAACAATACCATCCCGCCGGGTTGTCCTCCAGTGTTTTCACCACGCGCCAGGTGTTGCCGTCATCCTGCGAGATCGCGGCGCGGAGGGGGGTGCGCTTTTCCTTCAGGGCTTCGTCGATGCCCGTGTGGTCGTTCCAGACCAGCAGCAGGTCATCGCGATCCGGGATTCGCTCCACCGTGGCGGGCGAAGTGGGGGAGAGGAGGTTTGTTCGCTCCACGGGGCTCCAAGTGTCACCGCCGTCGGTGGAGAAGGAGCGATACTGCGCGCCCCCGTTCGTGCGGCAGAGCATGAGCAGCCGGCCATCTTTCAGTTCGAGTACGAGGGGCTCCTGCAGGCCCGACGAAATCTCCGCCGTTACTTCCAGCAGCGATTGGCTCATGCGCCAGGTCTTGCCGTTGTCGTCGGAGAGCACGCACAGGGCCTTGCCCGACTGGAATTTGTCTTCGCCCTTAAGGACGTGCCGCGCGGCGGGAATGACCAGGCGGCCGCTCTTGAGCTGGACCATCCGATCGTTATTCACCACATAATAGCCTGCGGGTTCCGTGATGCACGCGGTCGGCTCCGACCAGGTCTCGCCTTCGTCGGTGGAGATGCGCAATTGGGGCAGGCAATTGTCGAAGTCGATCTTGCGCAGGTAGAGCAGGGCGATGGAGCCGTCCTGAAGCCGCAACAGCGACACCGACATGACATTGTGCCCGCCTTCATGGGCCACCACGATCTGGTCTTCGCTGCTCCAGGTTGCGCCGCCATCGCTGGACACATGCGAGGCCAGGTGGGCCTCCGCATAGTCGCTAGCGCCGGTGGTGAAGTGGGTATAGATAAAAAGGATGCGACCATCCTTAAGCGCGATGAAGTCACCCTCGGAATTGCGCGGATTGGCGGCGGTGGGTGCCAGCAGGAGGTTTTCCGGCATGGTAACGGGCTCGGCGCCGGACGCCGTGCTCGTGAGCGCCGCGAACGAGGCAATGACCAGGGATAGAAAGCGTGTCATGGGGTTGATTTCCTTTTGCGCCCATCGTAACGGAACAGGCCCGGCCCGTGTCAATTGTTATAACCAATGCGAGATCTCGGGGAACTACCCCCGGAAGTAGATCCACAGAAAGGCTACAATCCCAAACAACACCATGCTCAGACCCAGGTCCTTCGCGCGCCACGAAGCCGACACCGGGCGTCCAAGCGTTGGAACGCCCTTGACCGTGGCGTGGGTGAGTCCATGAACCTGTGCGGCACTCGGGGCCGGGGTCGCGAGGCTCACCAATACGAGCACGGCACTGCACACGATGAAGAGGAGACAGGCGTAGTGAAGAAAGTTGATGGAGGCGAGTTGGAGGGCGGGCCCGGAGAGGCTGTCCTTGTTCAATTCCAGGGCGAGGCGTCCCATTCCGAGCACGAAGCCGGTGAGGAGCGAGGCGATGGCACCCTGGGCGTTGACCCGGCCCCAGAGGAGACCAATAAGAAAGACGGCGGCGATGGGCGGGGCGATGTAGGCCTGCACGCTCTGGAGATATTGGTAGAGCTGCTCGGAGACATGGGCCATCAGGGGGATCCAGAGCAGGCCCAGAAGCACCAGCACGCCCGTGGACCATTGGCCCACGCGCACGAGGGTCTTCTCGCTCGCTTCGGGGCGTATCTTGCGATAGATGTCCCATGTGATCAGGGTGGAGCAGGAGTTAAACACGGACGACAGCGAACTCATGAGCGCCGCCAGGAGCCCCGCGACCACGACACCGCGCAGACCCATGGGGAGCACGGTAGCCACCAGCGTGGGCAGGGCCGCGTCGCTTCGTTCGAGGGTGAGGGCACCCTGCTGGCTCAACACACAGGCGACGATGCCTGGAATGACAAAAATGAACAGCGGGAGCTGCTTCAAGAAGCCGGCCATAATCGTGCCTCGTCGCGCGTCGTCTTCACCATGGGCGGCGAGCACGCGCTGGACGATAAACTGATCCGTGCACCAGTACCAGACGCCCAGAATAGGCGCGCCGAAGAGAATGCCGGTCCAGGGGAAGGCCGGGTCGGTCATGGGTTTCCACACGGAGAAAAAGCCCGCCGGGGCTGCTTCGCGCAGCGCGGTCCAGCCGCCGACCTGATTTATTCCGATAATGGAAACCAGGGCGGATCCGCCGATGAGCACGAAGACCTGCAGGAGGTCGGTGTAGAGCACGGCCCGGAGTCCGCCGAGCACGGTGTAGGCCCCGGTGGCGACGACGACCAGTATCGCGCCCGTCCAGAAATTCATCCCCATTAGGGATTCAAAGACGATGCCGCCCGCGGCTATAGTGACCGAAATTTTGGTGAGCACATAGCCCACGACGGAGATGAGGGCGAGATACCAGCGCACGGTGGGGGAGTAGCGCCGCTCCATGAATTCCGGCATGGTGTAGACGCCGCTGCGGAGGTAAAAGGGCACGAAAAACCAGCCGAGGAGCAGGAGCATGAGCGAGGCCTGAATCTCGAACTGGGCCACGGCGAGTCCGCTGGCGGCACCCGTGCCCGCCAGACCGATCAGGTGCTCCGAGCCGATGTTCGAGGCGAAAAGAGATCCACCGATGACAAACCAGCCCGCATTGCGCCCCGCGAGGAAGTAGTCCGCGCTGTTGCGCTCGTGGTCCTTCTCGCCGCGCGACGCCCACCAGGCAACGGCGAAGACCACAAGGAAATAGCCGCCGATCACAATCCAGTCCATGCTGTTTAACATCGCTCTCTCCTTCGCGTTCAGCCCGCGAATCCGCTATACTTCCCCAAGTCGCTCCGTGCTCTCGAAGCGCCCGCGTTGATGGTACTGTATGCCGCCCGCTGGAACAAGCGGCGAACTCTGGATCTGGATTGATGGCCAAGCTGAAACTCGACCTCCACGATATCTACAACAAAGGCGGACGCATCGAAGATGAGTTGAACCGCATCATCCGCGAGGCCATGGAAAAGCGTATTGCCCTCGTGGAGATTATCCCCGGCAAGGGCAGCGGCCAGCTCAAGAAAAGCGTGCTCCGCTTCCTTGAACGGGGAGAGATCAAGGCGCTCTATCACCGGGTGGAGAAGGACAGCAAGAACTTCGGGCGGCTCTTCGTCCATTTCAGGCACTAGAAATGCCCCACCCCGCCATTGCCGCTTGGCGGCAGATCCTGGGCGAGACCAGGGTTGATACCTCCCCCGAAGCCATCGCCCGCTTCTCCCGCACCATGCAGCCCCAAGGCACCACGCCCGACTGTGTGCTCTATCCCGAATCGCCGGAGGATGTGCAGGCCATCGCGCGCATCGCCCAGGAGCACGCCCACGGCGTCTATCCCATCTCCTGTGGCAAGAACTGGGGATACGGCGATGCCTGCGCGGCCGTAGACGACTCCGCCATCATCGATCTCGGGCGCATGAACCGAATTTTTGAGATCAACCCCGAATTGGGCTACGCCGTCATCGAACCCGGCGTCACCCAAAAGCAACTCTTCGATGCCGTGCGCCAACAGGCCCCGGAGTACTGGGTGGACGTCACCGGTGCCGGGCCCGACGCGAGCATCATCGGCAATATGACCGAGCGGGGTTTTGGACACACGGCCTACGGGGATCACGTGCGCACTACCTGCGGCATGACCGTGGTCCTGCCCGACGGACGCCTCCTCGAGACCGGCTTTGGCCATTTTCCCGGCGCGAGATCGGCCCATGTGTATCCCTACGGCGTGGGGCCAATTCTTGATGGCCTCTTTATGCAGTCCAATCTCGGCATCGTTGTGCGCATCGGCGTGTGGCTCTGTCCCAAGCCGGAGGCCTTCAGTTTTTTCCTCGTGCGCGTGCCGAACGAAGCTCAACTGGCCGAGGCCATCGAT
>JBIJDL010000592.1:0-3891 GCA_044344195.1 Candidatus Hydrogenedentales bacterium | reverse complement strand
CAGGGTACAGTCCAACTCCATGCCAAGCAGGAGTGCGCCTACTACGGGTTCATAGATCGGCATGACGAGACGCGCGCCGGGGCACTCACGATGCACCACGACGGCCAGGGCGTCGACCAGAACCGGACTCATGCCTTTGAAGACACTGCCGGCCATTACGACGTCGAAGGTATCTCGCTGCATGTCGAGGTGACGGATGGCCGCATTGACCATCTGGCCGAGGTAGCGGCCGCCCCACTCCAGGATATCGCAGGCGATGGCGTCGCCCTCCCACGCCGCATCGAAAACCAGTTTGGCCATGGGCTGCAGGTCGCGGTAGGTAATCTTGCCGTAATACATCTGGTGGAAGAGTTCGTCCACATCCTTGCAGCCGGCGCGCTCGACGAACTTCCCGGTCATCAGGGTTGGCCCGGTAACGCCGTCGCGGGCGCGGAAGACGGCCTTGAGCCCGTGGATTCCGATGGAGGAGCCGCTCACGCGATCGCCGTAATCTTCGCTGATGCCGCCGACCCGGGTTTCCTTGCCTTCACGATTGACGCCGGCGCAGACGCAGCCGGTGCCGCAGGCGATGACGACGCCGAAGGGGTCTCGGGTGCCGCCCCGCAAACCGCCCATGGAGTCGTTGCGAAAGACCCGGGGGATATCGCCAAAGAGGGGTGTAAAGAGATCGCGTTCCAGCATGACGTAGTCGTCGGGAATATCCGCTCCGGCGACGCCCATCCCGATTCCGCTGATGTCCTTTAATACGAGCCCGGCATGCTCCAGGGCCTCACCCACCGCCTTCTCAATTTCGCGGCGCGCGGCGTCTACGCCGTAGCCCTCGTAGTTGCCTGTGCCGCCGCGACCAAAGCCTTTGATCTGCCCTTGTTCATCGCCTATCAGGCAGAACGTTTTCGTTCCGCCGGCGTCCAGTCCCAGATAGAAGGCCATATACTACGTTCCTATAGTGCCGAGCAGGGCATAACTGAAAAAAACGCGGGAAAAATTCCCGCGTATTGTCAACATTGTTGGGTAGGAATACAAATCATAACGGCATGTGGCTCGATCAATTGCCTCTCAGCTTGGCAAGATCGGATTCCGCCTGGCGCGCCGCAGTGGTCGTGGGATACTTCTTGACCACCTCTTCCAACAGCTTTTCCGCTTCTTCGTTTCGGCCAAGGCGAGAGAGGGCAACGGCCTGAGACTGCATCGCCTGGGAGACTTTGCTGTCGTTCTCGGGGTATTTCGTCCGCACATTCTGAAAAGAGGTTACTGCGTCGTCATATCGGTCAAGTTTGAGGTAGCAGCGACCCTGCCAGTACTGGGCGTTGCCCGCCTGTTCCGTGTTGGGGTAGCGCTCGAGGAATTCGGTGAACTGCTGGAGCGCACCATCGTAGTCGTTGCTCAACCAGACCTTCTGCGCCTGCTGGTAAGCGGCCAGGGCGGCGCCGGAGTTGGCGCCACTGGCCGGAGCCTCAGGAGCTGGCTCAGCAGCGGTGCCGAGTGCCGCACCCGGATCGCCTGCGCCGGTCGGGGGGACAATCGCCACGGAGTCCGAGGGCATCTGGGACTCGGCAGCTTTGCCGCCCGCGGTCAGGTTGAACTGGCGGTAGATCGTCGTCGTCAACTCGCCGAGCTGCTTTTCGAGAACATCCAGTTTGACCTGGCTCTCTTCCATCATGCTCCGCAACTGGCGGGTCTGAACTTCCGTCTCATCGACGCGACTGACAAGCTGGGTGGTCGTCTCATTAAGTTTTTTAATGGCGCCGTCCAGATTATCGTTGAGATTGGTGACTTTGCGGTGCGTGTCATAGAGGAGGGTTTCGACCTGGTTCGCGGCTCCCGCTTCCAGGCACGATCCCAGAACGACCAGCACTCCGAGGCTGCACATTGTGCGTACCATTTGATTCGCTCCTGCAGTTGATGCACGGCGGGGTGTTGCCCCGAATAAAGTACTCATGGATTGCCCTTCCGCAGGGATTCGAGGTCGCGGCTGGCATGCTCCGCCGCCGTCGAAGTGGGGTAGTTGGACACCACCTCCTCCATCAGGGCCACCGCCGTCTCCCGTTCACCAAGCTTGTAATGGGCAACCGCCTGATTATGCAACGCATAGGCCATGTAGTTGCTGTCTGGATAGTTGCTCCGGACAGCCTCGAACGCCACGATGGCCCTGGAATATTCGCTCTGATTCAACAGGGACTTGGCGATCCAGAACTGGGCCTTATCACGGTTGGGCGAATCGGTATAGGTATCAAGAAACGTTGTGAAGGCCGCAATGGCCCCGGCGTAGTCCTCGCTCTCGTACATTGCCTTGGCGGAAGCGAAGGCAATCCCATCATCCTCACTCGCCTTATCCTCCGTTATGAGGGGGGGGGCCGCCTCTGCCCCGGCAGGCTGCGCGATATCAGCCGGAACAGTGGACGCGGACGAAGGTGCCGCCTCGGGGGACTCGCTTACCACGGGTTCTGTCGAAGGCCGTGACTTCGGAATGGGGGTGGGCGAGTAGCTCAGTCCCCAATGCCGATAGAGCGTCTTCTTGAGCTCTTCGAGCATTTTGATCAGATTATCGACCTTACGCTGATTTTCTTCCATCAGCGAGGCCAGCAACCGAATCTGCTGCTCGTTTTCACTCACACGGGCCATCAAGGTCGCCGTGGTCTCGTTCAGCCGGGCCAGCGAGTCCGCCATGCCCGTATCGAGCAGGTTGACCCGCTGATGCATGTCGGTCACCACGGTCTCCATGTTCTTGGAGCCCGTGGTGACACAACCTGAAAACAGCGTCACAGCCAGCAGGGCCGACCATGCTATGTTTCGATGCATGCGCACGCGATACGTCGCTTCCCGCAATTAGTTTGCAGTCGCCCGCATGAACTCGGCGCGGCGGTTCTGGGACCAGGCGGCTTCGCTGCTGCCGGGGACGGCGGGGTTTTCTTCGCCATAGCTGATGGTGATCATGCGATCACCGGAGATGCCGAGCTGGCGAAGGTGCTCGCGGACGGACTGGGCGCGACGTTCGCCGAGGGCCAGGTTGTACTCCTGGGTTCCGCGCTCGTCGCAGTTGCCGGCGATCTGGATGATGACGTTCTGCACTTCCTTGATGCGCTCGGCGTTGGACTGAAGCGTCGCAATCGCGTCGGAGCTCAGGGAGGAGCTGTCGTAGTCGAAGTAAACCGGCTTCAAGCGGGAATCACCCTCGAAAAGCAGCTTCTCCAAATCGACATTAGGAAGACCGTCGGTGCCACGATTCTCACCACCGGCATTCGCCGAGGTGTCGGAAGCAGTGTCAACGGGCGTGTCTTTCTTCTTGCAGCCAGCAAAGCTGACTACCATGAGGGAAAGGCACAGTACAGTAAGGAACATTCGATACGGGTTTGACTTGTGGGCTTGCATGGTTCTCTCTTACCCCTTTTCAGGTTAAATGGTTTCTCACATCCACGACACATGCGCTCGGAATCGATACAGCCTACGGGAAAGTCGTTTCGGGCGCAGCACCCGCACATCAACACCTTGGGCTACATTTTTTCTCCGCGCAAGCGTATTTTACAATTTTGAAGGCCCTGAACACAACTTTATGGCCCACACCTGTTTCGAGACTTTTTGCGGGGTAAATTCTGCTCGTTTAATAGGCGATTGGCGGTGAAAAGTTCCCGATATGCTGCAAACTTTTGATGGAAAATGCGAACCTTACTAGCATTACATGAATTTGACATAATTCCCGCTCTTTTTGACCCACGAAAAGAGTTTTTATTCCGTTTCGTTCCATTTCAGAGCAACTCGGTTCAGGAGGTGATTCGCTCAATTATGGTCGCCGTCGCCATCCCGTGACCAATGCACATGGTCTGGAGGCCATAGCGACCACCGCTTCGCTCAAGCTCGTGTACCATTTTGGTCATCAGAATCGCGCCTGTGGCA
>JBIJDL010000591.1:0-3899 GCA_044344195.1 Candidatus Hydrogenedentales bacterium | reverse complement strand
CCCTGACTCTGGATGCGAAAGCACTCGGCCTGCGCCACCTCGGGCGAAGCGGCAGGCTCCGGCATCGTACCCGGACCGTAAATGAGCGCAATGCCGCTCTCCGGCGTGCCCCAGGCCATGGCCGGTATGAGCACGACCGAATCGGACTTGAAGGCCGGGTCATTGCACGCTTCCATGGTGTTCAGGTCCGTGATCGCCAGAAAGTCCAGGCCCGCCTGCTCCGCGCGCCGCACGAGCTCGGCCACCGTCTCCTTGCCGCCGCCATAGGTGCTCACCGCGTTCAATTCCCCCTTGAACCAGCGCTCGCCCTCCTGCAACACGCGCATATCGTAGATGAAAGGCTTCCGCCCGGGAATGCTGGCGGCATTTTGCGGATCGGTTCCCGCTTCGAGTTCCACCCGGTCGATCGCGAGGTCCCCGTCCAAATCAAAATCCCGGATTCCCAGCTTGCCGCTGGCCCCTTCAAGCAGATTGACCGAAATCGCGGCGGGCTTTTCCTTGCTGATCTGCACGTCTTCCACATGCACCAGAACCGGCACCTTGTTGTCATAGACATAGACGAAGGCCCGAAACGCGCCCAGCGAGGGCTGAAATTGCGACTTTCCCTGGGGTGTTTCGTAGCTATCCTCCACACCGCCCTCACCATCCTGCAACTCCACGCGCGCGGCCAGACTGCGCCCCCCCACATCCATCACGCTGACATCAAGGAGTCCCGTTTCGCCCTTGGGTTTTGCCTTCGCGGCGGCTTTCGTCTCGTAGACCGAAGCAGATGACGCTGCGGGAGACGTCCCATCGTCGGCGGGTTGCGCCCCGCCAGGTCCGCTCGGGGTGGAGGCACATCCGGCCAGAAGCACCAGCAGAAAGCAATATTTCGGAAATCGCATACACAGCTCCATATACCAGTTAGATAACCGAAATCCCGGGCGCGCCGCTCCCGCTTCGGACTGCAATTCAGGTCTTTCGTACCGCGCCGGACCTGTCCTGAGGTCTAACGACGGAGCCCGCCCAAAAGCTGACACGGCGCGGGCCACTTCCCGCGCAACAAAGAAGTCGGGGGCGGGTACGTCCGCAAGCCCCGATTATACCGATCATCATGGAAAACAGCAATCTTCACGGGGGCAAACCCATCGCCTGGCCGTATAAAAACATCTTATATGAACGAATATGCTTGCCTCAATCTCATATAACGGTTTAAAATGGAGTACGCTAGCAAGGTGTCTTAATGATACCTGCTCGCCGCAGTCTCCTTCCATAGCGCTCCCGCCTTCCACGGGAGGAAGGGTACGGCACCCTTTTCGCAACCGTCCCCCTTATTGGCGCCGGAACTATCCGGCGTAGAAAGCTCCGCACCATGCCGCGACAGAAGCATCAGTCCAGCGAAGAAATGTTAAAGATGCTATCCAACATCGATATTCACAGCAGTGTCGCCGTGTATCTCCAGATCGAGAATCACGTGCAGTTTGCCATCACGGCAAAGCGGCTCAACCCCGGGGACCAGCTCCCCTCAGTCCGCGAACTCTCGGAGCGGCTCGAAGTCAACCCGAACACCGTGGCCAAGGCCTATCGGGACCTTGAAGTCATGGGACTCCTCTTCACCCGCCGTGGAAAAGGTGTTTTCGTGAAGGATGGCATCGAGAGCCGGTGCCGGGAAGAGTGCCTCAACCGCATCGTGGCCCGGATGCACGAGGTGATGGTCGAAGCACGGGTCGCGGGCATCAGCAGCGCACTCGCCACGGAAATCGTGGCGGCGAGCCTGGCCAGCGACTCCAGTCCCTATGGGGCCACACCGCCCAGTATCCTCAAGCTCGTCAAGAAGGCTTTCAAGAAGTCCTGACCGGGTCTTCGGGGGAAACCGGGGAAGATTCGGGGGAGAGTATTACGCTGTCATCCGCCCAAGGGAGAGCCGCGTTTACTCAGCGATGCGCGAAGCCGTTGGTTTACGCCTCGAAATCATTTACCGGCCAGGGGCTCCTCCCTCTATCTCCCGCCCCGGACCCGGCCCTGCGTCATATTGACGAAAATGTACAGGTTCCTGCCACCACTCTTAAACCAACCATTCACAACACGTTACACATGGGCAACTTCGCCGGATCGGCAAAAATCTAACACTTATCTCTTGACATACGAGTTGATTGTGTGTACAATAACGGTGTATGGCTTGGGACCTATATACAACATGGCCTGCGGTTTCAGCCGGACTGCCCGGCAACCTGCGATTAGGCACCACGGTACACTGCAACGCAGCGAGAGAGTTTTATAACGAATTCATCTGGTTCTTATCTGCGGTGAACCGCCGGTGCGCAGGACAACTCAAAACTCATGTGGAGGTGCGAAACATATGAGTACAGAAGCAACATTGGAAGTAGATAGCGGCGACGGATCGGGTCGGTTGACCCACGGCGCCAAAGTGAAGCGAGGTCAATTAACTTCGGTTCAGCAAGGCCGGTATGGCACTGGGCCCGCGCCCTATGGCTATCGGCGGGGTTTGGAAGGTGAAAAGCCGCTGGTGGTCGATGATCGGGAAGCGGAGGTCGTGCGAATGATCTTCCGGGAGTACCTCGTGACGCGAAGCACTGGAAAAGTGGTGAACTACCTTCATGCAAAGAGTATCTTCACGCGCAAAGGAAACAAGTGGTCGCGTCAGGCCATCGCGATCATCCTTTCCAACCGCACCTACCGCGGGCGCGTGAGCTACGGCGAACTGGAAACGGAAGGGCTGCACGAGCCGATTATCGAGCCGGCGCTGTTCTACAAGGCGAATGCCCTGAAAGAACGCAAGCGCCGCCAGGCCAAGGGCCAGCCCACGCTTACGGTAACGCCGAAGAAGCCCGGAAGTTTCCGCTGGCTGGTATCCTGACCCCAAGTCTACACATCTCGAATAAATCGACCGCCCGAAGAAAGCTTCGGGCGGTCGATCGTTTCAATAGGCAATGGGCAATGGGCAAGGACGGATCAAAACCTATTCAATATATCCCGTCGTATCCATCCAATCGTTGTCAATTGTTAATTGTCAACTGTCAACGCCCGGTCCAAACATCGGGCTCGCCCGTGTTGTTGGCCTCGTCACGTCGGCCCAGCGACTCCATATCGGGATCCTCGGATTCGGCCCCGGACTCCCCGGTGGACTCCACCGTAACCTCCACCGCCGCCGTGTCGTCGCCTTCCAAAGCGGGCGACTCGGAGTCGCCATACCCCACTGTTCCCTCCGGGGCCACGCTGGACTCGGGACCCGCATTCAGTCCCTCCTCCCCCCCGCGCCACGGGTAGGCGTCGTCGCCAAAAGACTGGGCTTCCGCCATGACCTTCTGGTCTTCCGGGCTCACAGGCAGATTCGGGCTCACCGTCGGCTTCTCGGGAGCGTCCGCCGTGAGGGAATCGATGTACTTCTCCGGATCGATCTTGGAAAGGGCATCCATCTCCTTCTTCAGCGGCTTCAACTCCTTGGCCACTTCCGCCTTCATCTCATCCATATAGCCGCGCAGATCGCGGATCGTCCGGATGACCAACTTCGCGAAGTCGGGAAACTTCTCGGGGCCGATCACGACCAGGGCAATGCCCGCGATCACGATCATTTCGGTAAAGCCTATACCCATCATGTAAAAAACTCCTCAGGCGCCCTGCGCCGACGCCTTTTTCTGGCTCCTAATGACAAGATAGGAAACCCAGATACTTCCCTCATAGAGCAGATACAGGGGCACCAGCATCAGGCACATGGAAACCGGGTCGGGCGGGGTCAACATGGCCGACACGACCGCCAGCCCCACGATCACGAGCTTCCGGTACTGGCGGAGCGTGTCCGGTGTCAGCACGCCCATATAGACCAGAATGAGGACCACCATGGGAAACTGGAACGCTATACCGAAGCCGAGCAAGCCGAGCACGATCATGGAAATCGTTTC
>JBIJDL010000589.1:0-3910 GCA_044344195.1 Candidatus Hydrogenedentales bacterium | reverse complement strand
GGCCCTCGCGCACCGTGAGCTTCGCGCCGTGCTTGATCTCGTTGCCGTGCCGCTCGAAGCGGTGGACCATGGTGTCGCTCGTCGGGTCCAGCCATTCGATGATGTCGACCAACTCGCCGGTGATTTTATCCCAGATGCCCATGGTAGCGTTCTCCCCAGGGTTTTGTGCTTGAAAGGCCAATGCGCCCAGTCTACAAAAGTGTCCGGGGCTAAGTACAACGGCAAGGACGGGGTTATTCGGCGGCGGGAACATCATTGGGTATGACAGCGAATTCTGCAGCATCCTTGCAATTTCAAAGTCTACCTTTCAATTAGTAAGGATAAACTCGAAATCGCTAACAGAATACACAATTTTAGCTGGTGCTGGCCCCTACACCACCCGCAGCACCGCGCACTTCAAATAGGCCGTCTCCGGCATGGCCAGGAGCACCGGGTGGTCCTGGGCCGCGCCGCGCAGTTCGAGCAACTGCACCGTGCGCTTCTCCGCGAAGGAGGCCCGCTTGATGATGTCCAGGAAGAGGGCGTCGTCGATGAAGTGGGAGCAGGAGCTGGTGAAGAGCATCCCGCCGGGCTTCACCGCCTTAATGGCGGCGCGGTTGAGCTGGAGATACTTGCCCTCGGCTTTTTTCGCCAGCGCGCGACTCTTGGCGAAGGCGGGGGGATCGACGATGACCACATCGAAGGGTTCTTCCTCCGCCAGGATTTCCTCCACGTCGCCGCAGCGAAATTCGATGTTTTCGGCGACGCCATTGCGCTCCGCATTGGCCGACGCCAGGTCCAGCGCCGCCTGGGAGGTGTCCACGGCGAGCACGGCGCGTGCGCCCGCTTTCGCGGCGTGGCAGGCCCAGAGGCCGAGGTGACAGTGGCCGTCGAAGACCCTCGCGTCTTTCGCGAAGGGCGCGGGGGCGACGCGGTTGTAGCGCTGGTCGAGGAACATGCCCGTCTTCTGCGCGCCTTCGAGTTGCAGGGAGACCGCCAGGCCTTCCAGATCAAACTCGACATCGTTGGGCACATTTCCTACGACTTCGAGGTGATAGGCGACCTGGAAGCGAACCCCCTCCACGCCGTCCGCCTCCAGCAAGAGCTCCGCGATGGGCTTCATCAGGGGTACATAGAACGCGCAGGAAGACTGCACCGACACCACGGCCCCGAAGCGATCCGCCACCAGTCCGGGCAGGCCGTCGCTCTCGCCGAAGATCCAGCGATAGGCCTGGGAGCCGGGAAAAAGCTGCTGCCGAAGCTTTAGCGCTGTCTGGATCCGCTCGCGAAAGAAGGCTGTGTCGATTTCCTCCTGACGCCGCGAGAGCACACGCACGGCGATGCCGCCCTGGGTCTGAAAGAAGCCCCGGCCCACGAAGCGGCGTTCATTGGAGTACACATCCACCAGCGCGCCATCGGCCAGCTCGGGAATCTTGTGAAACTCGCCACGGTAGGCCCAGGCATGGCCCCGCTGGATGCGTCGGTCTTCTTTGGGCTTCAGGGTGGCAATGGGGAGCGTATTAGACATGGCGGACTTTCTGGGATTTTGGGGAGCGGGGAAGGGGCATTATACCGAAAAGCCGCGCCATGTGCACAGCACGCAACCGATCTGTCCGATCCGACTGATCGGTCCGATCAGCCCTGCCGCTTGCTCGACAGCGCCAGGGCGGTCCAAGCCAAGTAAATAAAAAGCGTGTAGACAAAAAGATTGTCCCAAAGTGGAAAGGAGTAGGGCGTGTTCATCGCTTCAGTCCAGGAACTGCCAAAGACCCTGCCCGCGGCCTCCGCTTCGGCGCGGCGTTCCCGATAGAGGAATTCCCACCGGATGAGGAAAGAAAAGGCCACCGTGATTTCCGCTATAAAGAGGAACTGGGGCAGGCGCGCCCGACGGCAGGCCGCCCGCCCGGGCTCCGGCGTATTCGCGGAGCGCGCCGCTCGAAATAGCCGGGCGGCGAACCACGGCACGCCGAAGACGAAGCCGATCACAATAAAAAGCGCACCCAGATAGTGGAGATCCGTCCAGCGGATCGGCCCGAAAACGGGACCCCGCGCATCTGGGAAAAGGCCAACCAGCACGATGCCCGCGCAGCCAGTCATGAGTAGCCGGGCGGGGCCGCGCAGGGGCTGGCCGCTCGCCAAATTCACTTGGCGGACAACGTGGCGGACCACCGGCACGCTGGAGATGCCCCAGAAAACCATGGCGACGCAAAAGAGCCACCAGCCCGGCGGGTTTCGGTCAAATTCGAAACTGCCCAGGTAGCTGAAGGTGTGGGTGAGGATGGAAAAGGCGTTTTCCTCGGGGAAAAGCCGCCAGCAAACGAAGATGACGCCCCAGAAAATAAGGGCCTGCGCGGCGAGGTAAATCCGGAGTGTTACGGGTGTAAAATGACCCCGGAAACTATGTGGCAGTATTTTCATCTATTTTTCTTTCCCGACAGTTGAAGGTGTATAGTATCGCCAATCTGTGGCTAAATTGGGTAGAGCAACCATGTACCTTCTCATCATTGTTATTTTTTCCGCAGTCATCCTTGCCATCGCCTACCGCGTCTACGGCAATCTGCTGGCCCGGCTCCTACGCCTCGACGACACGGCAGAGATGCCGGCGGTGACCATGCGCGACGATGTGGACTATGCGCCCATCGAGCCAAAGTTCCTCATGAGCCAGCATTTCTCGGCCATCGCGGCGGCGGGCCCCATCGTGGGGCCGATCCTGGCGGGTGTCATGTTTGGCTGGCTGCCCGCCCTCATCTGGATTCTCGTCGGCAGCATTTTCATTGGCGGCGTCCACGATATCACGGCCCTCGTTGCCTCGGTGCGCCACCGGGCCCGGAGTATTGCCGAGGTAGTTCGCGTGCACATGTCGCGCCGCTCCTACCTGCTCTTCCTGATCTTCATCTGGATCGCCCTCGTCTATATCATCGTCGCTTTCACCGATATCGTGGCGGGCTCCTTCGTGGGCAAGCAGGTCCTCGAAAACGGCATGGAAGTCACCGGCGGCGGCGTGGCCACTTCGTCCCTGCTCTATCTTGCCCTGCCCATCGCGATGGGCCTCCTGCTGCGCTTCACCAAGTTGTCTCTCAACTGGGCTACCATTATCTTCCTGCCACTGGTTGGCGTGGCCATCTGGGTCGGTCAATACATTCCCTTCGACTTGGCGCAAATTTTTGGCCTGAGCGAAGCGGGTGCGCGGAAGCTGTGGGATGTCCTCCTCCTTGGGTATTGCTTCGCGGCCAGCATCGCGCCCGTGTGGCTGTTGTTGCAGCCTCGGGGCCACCTGGGTGGCTACTTCCTCTATCTGGCCCTCGGCGGCGGTATGCTCGGCCTGATCTTCGGCGGCGAGACGGCCCAATACCCCGCCTTCATCGGCTGGAACTCGGCCAACGGCGATCCCCTCGCGCCCATCCTCTTCATTACCATCGCCTGCGGTGCCTGCTCCGGCTTCCACTCCATCATCGCCTCGGGCACCACGTCGAAACAGCTCCGCAAAGAGACCGACGCCAAGGTCATCGGCTACGGCTCCATGATCCTCGAAGCCATGGTCGCCGTCGTGTCCCTCTGCTGCGTCATGATGCTGACGAAAGAAGTCGCCCAGGGCATGGGCAGCAAGCCCAATTACATCTACGCTCAAGGCATTGGCTCTTTCCTCAGCACCATCGGCATTCCCGCCGCTTTCGGTATCTCCTTTGGTCTCCTCGCCTTCACTACCTTCGTCTACGACACGCTGGATGTCTGTACGCGCCTCGGCCGCTACATCATCCAGGAGCTCACCGGCATGGAAACCGCCGCGGGACGCTGGCTCGGCACGGGCCTCACGGCCGGTGCGCCGCTCTTTTTTGTACTTCAGACGTCCACTGATCCCAGTGGCAATGCCATCCCCGCGTGGCGCGTGTTCTGGGCGCTCTTCGGCGCGAGCAATCAGTTGCTCGCCGCG
>JBIJDL010000588.1:0-3915 GCA_044344195.1 Candidatus Hydrogenedentales bacterium | reverse complement strand
TTCCCTCGGAATCGGTGGCCGCCTTCCGTCGGAATGGGTGGCCGCTTTCCGTCGGAATGAGTGGCCGCTTTCCGTCGGATTACGCACCCAGACCTTTCCGATGTACCCGCCTGCAACGTGCACAGGCCGCTGGCTCTTGATTATGAGCGCAATGATTAAGGGTATCAAGATCGATTTCTGGCGTCGTCGTCCCCTTCTGTCCGCCTTCGAGAACGCGACAGGCTGGCCTTCAGAACTTCGGACGTCCGAAGTTCTCCCGGATACCCCTCGACAAAGATCGCGCCGTGTGGGAGATTCTGGGCTCATTAGCAACCCTTCTGAGGTATCTCCATGAACCCAACACCCGCGCAGCTCGCTTACATCGCCACGATGCTTTTTCAACTTCACCTGGACCTGGCCGATGGCCTGCGCATGGCACGGACCCGGCAAGCGCTGGACAGTCTCTGGATGCTCCAGCCCGTTGAGGCTTTCCGCTTGATGCACGCCCTGGAGCAGGAGAAACGCCACCGGGGTTTTCCTCAGCTTCACCTGAACTGACGAAGGCCGCTCGCGCCACAAATGGTGCGGGCCTGCGGCCCGGTAGTGTCTCTGGCGCACGCTGACGGTGGACCGATCACCGTCCGCTTTGCGCGGGAGGCCCCGTGCCGCCACTCCTTGGTGCGGGGGTGAGACCCGACGACGACGGGCTTCGGAACGCTGTTGCGGACGACATCAATTCCGCAACGACTAATCACAATCTGCAGGCCAGTATGGCGATGGGGCTCGCGTGGTCTTCAGAAATTCCTGAATTCTTGCCACGACCTCGGGGTGCTCAGCCGATACGTTGTGCTCTTCCCCAACGTCACTGAGCAGGTCGTACAATTCGAGTTTGGCGTCGTTCCCATGGCGGACCGCTTTCCAGTGCTTCCACCGGACCGCCTGGCGAAGTGGCTGGGTATCGCCCTGAGGCAACTCCCAGTAAAGAAAACGCTCGGGCAACGCCTGCGACTTGTCCATTAGCGCTGCCGTCACATCGATTCCGTCAACCTGCGCCGGAACACTTGCACCTGCCAGGCTGGCTGCGGTGGGCAGGAAGTCTGCGAAGTACCAGACTGCGTCACGCGCGGCACCGGTCGGCACCTTGTCCGGCCACCGCACGATCATGGGACAACGAATGCCACCCTCGTACAACGAAAACTTCTTGTCGCGCAAGGGACCGCAACTGTCAAATATCCCCTCCCAACCTTTCGCTGAGCCGTTGTCGGAAGTGAAGAAGACAATCGTTTTGCGATCAAGATCCAGCTCCTTAAGCAGGGCCATGATCTGTCCCACATGCATGTCCATTCGGGTGACCATGGCCGCATACACCTTCGCATCTTCAGGCCAGGGCTCATCCGCATAAGCTCCCAAATCCGGAACCTCGAGGTTTTTGTGCGGAATCGTTGTGGCTACATAGAGGAAGAAAGGATTGGCCTGGTTCTTTCGGATGAAGTCCAGGCTGAATTCCGAAAACAGGTCCGCGGAGTAGACGGTGCGCTGACCGTTCACGTTCCCATCGATCGTTTCCGGTTCCTTGTTGCGCCAAAGGCGGTCGGTGTAGTAATCCGCCGCGTGGCTCTGATTCAAATAGCCGAACCATTCGTCGAATCCGTGATCGTTGGGCAATCCGGTCGAGCCTGGTTCGCCAAGTCCCCACTTCCCGGTAATGCCCGTAGCGTATCCCGCCCGCTTCAAGAGCGTTGCCACCGTTACTTCGTCGGCTCTCAGAGGAATACGATTCGGCTCGCCGTCGTGCAGGGGCGCGTTCTGGCCGTGGTTGCCCCGGACGGTGGCATGGCCCGTATGTTTGCCTGTCATCAGCACGCACCTGCTCGGCGCACAAATCGGGGCGCCCGCATAGCATTGCGTGAAACGCGTACCCTCGGCCGCCAACTGGTTAATGTTGGGGGTCTGAATTCGCCCTTGACCGTAGCAACCCAGATCCGCATAGCCCAGATCATCGGCCATGATAAAGATGATATTGGGCCGATCTTCCGCGCGGGCTTTGTCGTCGTCAGCCATCACCTGAGTCATCGGGACGCCCAGCATGACGGCTGACGTTTTTATGAAGTGTCGCCTGTCCAATCTCAACTCCCATTGGTCCAACTGCTTGGACACGTATCAGCGGTCGAGGCCAAGTCCCGACTACAACACAATTCTCCAGGATCTGGAATGGCGGTACCGCTGAGTTGCCATGGCGACAAGCGCCGAAGTTCACGTCTCCTCGCTGAATATCGCAAACTCGCGTTACTCTGGTGCGGTTCAGTCTTCCGAGAACAAGCCGTGGTAGCGGCCCATCCAGTAAGGTAAAAGGTAAGTTGCACCCGACTCCTCGATCAATCCGTCCACATCGCCTCCGTCAGGCTCAAAAGGGTCGTTGTTCCATTTTTCGAAATTGCGCTCGTCGGCTGGAAGGCATTCGCGCAACATCGGACGGTCAAATCGGTTGCTTCGGGGATCGAAGGAGACATCCGTACGGTGGCTGTTTTCCATGCGCCAATTGCGGCGATCCTCGGGGATTTCCATTAGGTTCTGGATCGCTCCGTCGATATCCGCATGATTCGGGTCTATGGTTGCGTAGACAAACGTGAAAAAACTGGGACGTTCTGGTTCTTCGGCCAGCCAATGGCGCCGCACCCCCTGATGCAGTTTCATTCGGATCTTCGGATCCTGCTCTAGCTGGAGGATCGGATACCACGCACAGAAACCGAGTTGGTCGTCTGAATGGTTTGATTCGTCCGGAAACAGCTTTTTTGTCGTGAGGATGTTACTTAAGTAATCGTGTTCTTGCATGAGTTTCAGATAGTGCTCCTGATACTTCTGATCGCCTGTGATGTGGTGTGTTACTTTAAGAAACGAGGTGATCTGCAGCGCGTTCAGGCCGTTTTCAAGGTAATGCCAGGGGTCTTCATTCAGAATCTCCGGATTCCAGAAGCCCCAGACCGTGCGTTCTCCGTCCACGTCGATGAGTTGGTAATTATTCTTCAGAAGGTAGTCGGTCATCTGACGCACTTGATAAATGAGGAGTTCTCGTTCTGCCGGATCGTGCCGGGCGATGTGTTCCCAGTAGGTGTAGAAGGCCATGTAATGGCCGCAATACTCGTCCGACGACGTATCGCCTCGCCAATAGAGTTCGCCCTCAGGGCTAGGGTGCCATTCTTCGTTTTTCTTCTTGCGCTTCTTCTCAACGTCTTCTACTGGGAGCACGCTCCGCGCAGGTAGACCGGGAATCCCGCTGGCATTCTGTAGCATGTAGAGCGCATGCATACCGGTGCGCGCGGACTCCTTGTGTGCAGCATCCTGGGTGGTCGCATAGGCTAAGCTGAGCGCCGTGACGTGGTAGGCTGTCCAAAGGCCGTCGTTTGGCCCGGCCGGGACCGTGAAGCGGGACACTTCCTCCGGGCCTTCGAATTCGCACGCCGCCACCAGGCCGCGCCGGCGGTGGCGTTTTTCAATCAGCGCTTCAAGGTTGTCGGCCTTCTGGCGCAATGTCTTGGTTACGACATTGATGGTGCTCACACCGGCGGGTGTGGTGACGTATATACTTCGGCTATCGGAGGAAAGTGCCAAGCTTTCTACCTCGTCATGCGGCAGGTAGCGCGGACCCGCGCGGTAGAACCACTGGCGTCCCCGATCGTTCGGGCGGTAGTGGATGACGCCGCGGCTTGTGCCGATCCAAAGGTTGTCGTCTGGATCGACGGCAATCGCAGTGATGTCTTCGTAAGGAAGGCCCTGACGCCCGCGGATGGCGTACCAATTCCCTTCTGTGTCACGCATGCTGAGGCCCAGCGGCGTGCCCACCCAGAGATTCCCGTTGAGACCTGCGGCGAGGGCGGTGACTTTCGTTGCGAGCGGCCCGTCCACGCCGTAGTGGTCGTGCCGTTTCATCTCCGCGCC
>JBIJDL010000587.1:0-3917 GCA_044344195.1 Candidatus Hydrogenedentales bacterium | reverse complement strand
GGCGGCGACCTCCCGGATCCGGTTCATGGCGCGGGCAAGAATGCGGACGATTACGTGAAGCCGATCCAGCAGATGGGCGCCCACGTCACGCCTCTGGGGCTGAAGTTTTACACAGGCGATCAGTTTCCGGCGGAATACAAGAACCGCATATTCACGGCGCTGCACGGGTCGTGGAACCGGTCGATCAAGGTGGGCTACAGCGTGAAGCAGATCACGCTGGACGAGTCTGGCAAGGTGGCGAAGTATGAAGACTTCGCCACGGGCTGGCTGGATCGCCAGGAGGCCTGGGGACGTCCGGTGGACGTGCGGGTGATGCCGGACGGCGCGCTGCTGGTTT
This sequence comes from Candidatus Hydrogenedentales bacterium, assembly GCA_044344195.1. GTDB lineage: Bacteria > Hydrogenedentota > Hydrogenedentia > Hydrogenedentales > JAEUWI01 > JAEUWI01. Next base: position 3,580 of record JBIJDL010000587.1, on the reverse strand, counting down.
CCGATGACTTTGCGAACGTGATCTATCGGATAGCCTATACGGGCTGAGGGGCGTTGCGCGCTTTGCTACGCTGAAAACACAGCCGAGATCCGCCACAGGCGGATGCCACATTCTTCGGACCGATCAGACGAATCGGACTGATCGGATGAACCAACCCGATAGTCCCGATCCGTCTGATCAGTCTGATTTCCACTCTCCCCACAAACGACTTGGGCCGCCGACATCCGCCGGCGGCCCACTGCCCTTCCGAAACCCCTTATGCCAGAAGGGGCAGTTTGTCGAAACGCTGATCGAGGACCTTGGCGGGGTCCGCGTGGAGCCAGTCTTCGAGTACCGTGCTGTAGACTTGGCGGAAATCGGTGCTGTATTTCAGGTCGCCGCCGTCGAGATCGCCCAAGTTCGGCGCGGTACCGTGGACGCCGCCCTTGACGGATTTTCCCATGAGGAACATGGGCGCGGCGGTGCCGTGATCCGTGCCGCCGCTGCCGTTTTCGTTCACGCGGCGACCAAACTCGGAGAAGACCATGGTGGTGACGCGATCGGCAGTGCCGTCTTTCACCAGTTGATCCTGAAAGCGTGCCAGTGCGCCCGCGACGCCGCCGAGCAACCGGTCATGGGTTGCAGCCTGGCCGGAGTGTGTGTCGAAGCCGCTGGTGGAGACGTAGTAGATCCGCGTGGCCAGGCCGCCGCGAATCAGGCCCGCCACCGCGTCGAGCTGGTTCGCGCCGTTGTTGCGCTTGCCTTTCTCGACCATCTGGATGTTGCCCTTCTTTGCGGCCGCGCGCACATCTTCCGAGCTGGTGACGGCGTTGGCGGTGGTGTGGCGCAGGAAATCGAGGGTGGGGTTGTGGGCGGGCTTGCCGGCGTTCAGGGCCAGGAAGGCGGCCTCATTGTCTGCGCCCTTTCCAGGGTTCCAGCCGAATTTACCGGGGTCGGTGGTGGCCACGCCATAGCCCAGCGCACTGCCGAAGGCCTGGGGCCGCTCCGCATCAAGGGCGAGGCCCGCCTGGGGCTGGGCGGTGCCGCCGCAGTTGTTGTCGAAGTAGCGCCCGATCCAGCCGTCACCGAGATACTCATCGGAATCGCTGCCGGTGTGCCAGATCTCCATGGAGCGGAAATGGGACCGGTCGGGGTTGGGGTAGCCCACGCCCTGGATCACGGCCAGCTCGCCGCGCTCGAAGAAGGGCATCACGGGCCGCATGGCGTCGTTGATTCCCGTCAGATCGTTCAGCTTGATGAGCCGCTCGGACTTGAGGCCGATCTGGGGCCGGGCGCGGTGGTAGAGGTCGTCTTCAAAGGGCACGATGGTGTTGAGGCCGTCATTGCCGCCGCCCAACTGAACCACCACGAGGACGCGGTCGTCGTTGAAGCCCTGGATCACCTGAGCAGGATCGGCGTAAGCGTCGGTCAGGAATTTCGGGGCCAGGCCAATACCGGAAAAGACGGCCATCCCCTTCATGAAATCGCGGCGTGAAATCGGCATTCTATTTCTCCTCGGTCGCGCTTGCGCCGTATTTTTCAAAGCTCAATCTTCGTTCCTGTTGAACTGGAGCAAGGACTCCGCCTTCAGCAGAGCTGGTATTCGGCCATGCTGGTGATCAGGTGGAGCAGCTCTTTTCGCTTGTCATCCGTCAGGTTGTCGGGCACAAAGGGGCTGTCCGGTGCGGCGACTCCTAGAACGGCCACCAGCGTGGACTGTTGTTCAGCACTCAGGGGCGCGTCGAGCAGCTTGCCCGCCACGACGGTGACGCATTCGGTGGCGGTCGAGAAATTCACGCCTTCAAACATGTCGTCGAGGGGATCGAAGGCCGCTGGGGGGTCAATACCGAGCTCCTGTAAGAGGGCTTTTCGCTCCGCCGGCTTGCCTTCGCGCAGGATCTTTACCTTCGCCTGGCGCTCTTCCTTCGGGAGGCCCTTGAGCTTTTCCCGGACCTGTTCGCGGATGGCCGCGCGGGGGTCGGGCTGTGGCGCGTCGGTCATCGCGGTTGCGGACATGGCCTCGGGGTCGCCTTCGCCCGCGAGCATCATGGTGCTTTCCCCGCCGCCCATCATCATCTGGTTGTGGCCTTTTGTGGCCGCGCCGGCCAGGGTTGCCGGAAGGTTGTAGCGGAGGAGGAGGGTGTTGGCGTTGATCCAGGCCCGGTTACCGTCCCAGCCTTTTACATTGGGCGGGAGAAAGATATTCTGGCCGAGAGTGGCCGTGGCCTGGGCCATGGTGGACGGAGGCACGGAATCGAGGCTCAGATCGTGGGTGAGTTTGATCACGAGCTGGGCGGGGCTTTTGATCTGGGTGCCCATGACCTCGGGGCTGTAGAAGGCCTGAGAGAGGAAAAGCTGCCGCAGGACCGGCTTCAACTCGTAGTTGTTCGCGCGAAAGTTCTCGGCCAGGCTTTCAACCACGGCGGCGTCCACTTCCTCGGCGGCGAAGAACTTGTAGAGCTTGCCACAGATGAAGGAACCCAGGGCGGGCTGCTCGAAGAGGATGTTGATGATATCCCAGCCGTCGAAATCGCCCGTGCGGCCCATGAAGGATTTCGTGCCTGGGTCGTGGTTGGTTATATTGAAGGCAAAGGTGAGCCCGTCCGTGGACCAGCCGGTAAAGGCCCGCGCGGAGTTCTTGATGTCGTCTTCGGTGTATTGGCCCTGGCCCAGGGTGAAGAGCTCCATCAGTTCCCGGGCCCAGTTTTCATTGGGCTGCTTTTTCGTGCTGCGGTCGTTGTCCAGGTAACGCAGCATGCAGCGGGACTGGCCCACTTCGGTGGTGAGGCGTTTGAAATTGCCCGTGGCGTACTTACGGAAGACCTCGTAGAGGGCAAAATTGATCTCTGAGGCTTTCACCTTCTGGGCCGAGGTGGCGAAGTGGCCATGCCACATCAGGGCCATTTTTTCTTCCAGGGGCCGCGGGGAGGTCCGCATGCGCTGGAGCCACCAGCCCCGGAGCTTCTGGATGGCTTCCCGCTCTTTGCGCTGCATTTTCTGCTGCAACTCGCGGCGCTCTTCCTCGCTGAGGGCTTTCCGAGCTTCGGCCCGCTCCTTGCCGCTCATGGGGGGCACGAGAAAGTCGGGTTCGGGAAAGTCGAAAGGGATGGACTCGTAGTTGAGGAGGTAGTCGACGGCGGCGTCCGGCGTCATTTCGGAGAGGCGTACCGCCAGCGTGTGGGGTACGCCAAAACCGGCGCGGTTCAGCAGGTGGCGGGCTTTGGCAAGGTCCCAGGATTCGGGACCCAGGGGGGGCAGGCTGGCCATGATGTGCTCCTTTTTAGTGATTCAGCAGGGATTGATGTTAGCTGAAACACCGCCGGAGCGGGGAGGTTCCCTGGTCGGGACGAGGGATACGGAAAGAACGCGGTTATGAAAAGCCGCGCTCCAGATTTGGCGGCGCTTACCGCACGATGCCGAGGAGGGTATCGAGCATGCGGTCGGTGATGGTGATGACCCGGGCGGAGGCGTCGAAAGCTTTCTGCACCTGGATCAGGGTGGTAACCTCTTCGTCCAGGTTGACACCGGAAACTTCCTGGCGGCGGAGGTCGAGGTCGTTGATGACGGCGTTCTGCACGTCGCGGCGGTCCAGATTGGCACC
>JBIJDL010000586.1:0-3934 GCA_044344195.1 Candidatus Hydrogenedentales bacterium | reverse complement strand
CCTCGCCGGAAGTGGAGAAGAAGCGGCAGGAGCAGCGCCAGCAAATCGCCGACCTGAAGGCCGTCCTCTGCGGCAAGTTCCCCGTGAGCGATGAAAGCGACAAATACGTGCCCCTGTCGTCCGTCACCGCCGAAGCCCGCGATGGCGGCGCCCTGTCGATCGAACCCGATCGGACCGTGCGCGTGGCGAGTGCCGCCCGGGAAAAGAACACCTACATCGTAAAGGCCGAGATCGGGCCCGGCCGCGTGGATGGACTCCGCCTGTCGGTGCTGCCCGGTGAAAAAGGCCCCGGACGGGCCGACAATGGTAACTTTGTCCTCAGCGAGTTTACCGCCTGGCAGTTCGACGCCGCCGCACCGGATACACGCACGAGTCTGGTCTTCGCCCGGGCCGAGGCGGACTTCGCGCAACCGAGTTACGCCATTGAAGCCGCCATCGACGGCAAGCTGGAGAGTGGATGGGCCGTCGGCGGTGATCCCCGGGGCGTGAGTCAGGCCCAGATCGCCCGCTTCTACTTCCCCGCGCCCCTCGATCTCGCCGCCCCCCTGCAAATCGAGGTACACCTCGCGCAGGAGCACGGCCAACTGCACACCCTTGGCGATTTTCGTCTCGAAGCTATCCACAATGACCCTGCCGTGGTCAATCAGAGCGACGAAGAACGTCGCGCCGCCTTCTTCGCGAAGAAATACACCGAGTGGGCCAATGGCGTAAAGGCGAAAGCCCGTCCCTGGGCCAACCTGACGCCCATCGAAATGAAGACCCAGAAATTCACGACCCTGAAGCGGCTGGAGGACAATTCCATCCTCGCCAAGGGCGACCTGCCGAATAATGATGTCTACGATCTGGCCCTCCGCACCGACGAGGCCAACGTCACCGCACTGCGCCTCGAAGTGCTCCCCCACGAAAGCCTGCCCGGTGGCGGACCCGGACGGGGCGTGATCCTGTCAGAAGGCGATTTCCTGCTGACGGAAGTAAAGGTCAGTGCGGCCCCCTGGAGCGACCCCGAGGCAAAGGTCCCCCTTACCATCGCCCGCGCCACGGAAAGCCATGCCGATGGCGACAAGACCGCCGCGAAGACCCTCGACGGACGGGCCGACACCGGCTGGTCCATCAAGGGCGGTGAAGGCAAGGCCCACGAGGCCGTCTTCGCCTTTGACAAAGCGGCCGGTTTCCCCGGTGGCACGATCTTCTACGTGACACTGGAACAGAAGTACATCCACCAGCACACCATCGGGCGCTTTCGAATAATGACCACCGGCGGCCCCGAGCCGGAATCCGCCGGGGTACCCGCCGAAATCGAAGCGTTGATGCTCGAAGACCAGCTCGCGGACTCGGACCAGGCCCGGCTTCACCAATACTTTCTGGAGCACACGCCCCTGCTGGCCGAGGCCCAGACCGAGATTGCGAAGCTGGAGAAAAGCCTCCCTAAAAATCCCACCACGTTGGCGCTGGAAGAGCGGGAAGAAGTGCGTGTCGCCAACATACACCACCGGGGCGAGTTCCTCCAGCCCAAAGCGGCCGTCCTGCCCGATGTGCCGGAAGTGCTGCCCGCCCTGCCCCAATTCGCACCGCGCAACCGCCTGACTCTGGCCCGCTGGATAATGAGCGAGGAAAATCCCCTCACCGCGCGCGTGACGATGAACCGGATGTGGCAGCAGTTTTTCGGTCGCGGCCTCGTGCGCACCACGGAAGACTTCGGCGTACAAGGCGAGGCCCCGAGCCACCCGGAGTTGCTCGACTGGCTCGCCGTGGAATTTATGCGGCGCCAGTGGGCCATCAAGGATATGGCAAGGCTCATGGTCACATCGGCCACCTATCGGCAGTCCGCGAAGGTCACTCCCGAGCAGCAGCAGCTCGATCCGCAGAATGTCTATCTGGCACGGTCGCCCCGCTTCCGGGTGGACGCCGAGTTTGTGCGCGATATCGCCCTCGCGGCAAGCGGCTCGCTCAACAAAAGCGTGGGCGGCCCCAGCGTCTTCCCGCCCCTGCCCGAAGGTCTGTTGGACATGGTGTATGGCGGCACCTCGTGGAAGGCTGACGAAGGTGATGCCCGCCTTCGCCGGGGCATGTACACCTATTGGAAACGCATGCTGACCTATCCCGCCGCAGCCGTTTTCGACGCGCCCGCGCGCGATATGACCTGCGTGCGGCGCCTCCGCACGAACACGCCCATGCAGGCACTGACGCTGCTGAACGACGAAGTGTTCATGGAAGCCGCACGGAGCATGGCGCGATCGCTCATATCGGAAGTGCCCGCCGACCCGGCGGCGCGCCTGCGCATGCTCTTCCTGCGCTGCGTGGCCCGCGAACCGGATGCGATGGAAGCCCAGGCCCTGATGACCTACCTGGACGGTCAGCGGAGCATCCTGCGCCAGCAGCCCGTGGAAAGTGTGCAGGCCCTGCTCAACAACAGCGGCGGTGGCGGTGAGGCCGGTATCGAGGAGGCCGCATGGACCCTCCTCTGCCGGGCTGTGTTGAATCTCGACGAAACGATAACACGAGGGTAGTACCCATGATGCATAACGACGAAGAACGGATTCATCCGCTGCACAACTCGACGCGCCGCCATTTCTTCCGGGAATGCGGCGTGGGCCTCGGCAAGATCGCCCTGGCCTCGCTTCTGTGTTCACGCACGGCGACCGCGGCTGCACCCCCCAATCCCCTCGCTGCGAAGCCCGCTCACTTCGGCACCAAAGTGAAGCACGTGATCTACCTCTTCATGGAGGGCGCGCCGAGCCAGTTGGATATGTTTGACTACAAGCCGGTCCTGGCGAAGTATGACGGCAAGCCCATTCCCGCCGACGTGGTCAAGGACCAGCGCTACGCCTTCATCCAGCCCGACGCCAACCTCATGTCCAGCCGCTTTGCCTTTGCGAAGCACGGCCAGTCCGGTGCGGAACTATCGGAACTGCTCCCCCACCTCGCCACCGTGGCCGACGAGCTCGCCATCGTGCGCTCTGTCCACACCGACCAGTTCAACCATGCGCCCGCCCAGTTGTTCATGAACACGGGCTCCCCGCTCCAGGGCCGCCCCTGCCTCGGGTCCTGGGCAAGCTACGGTCTCGGCAGCCTGGCCGACGACCTGCCCGGCTTCGTCGTGCTGCAATCCGGATCGGGCACAAGTGCGGGCGCCCACAACTGGGGCTGCGGATTCCTGCCCACAGAGTATCAGGGCGTGCCATTCCGCAGTCAGGGCAGTCCCATCCTTAACGTGAACAGTCCCAAGGGCGTCGACCCCGCGCTCCAGCGCAACAGCATCGACCTGATCAACCAGCTCAATCAGCACCGATTCAACAGCTTCGGCGATCCCGAAATCACGGCGCGCATCAACGCCTATGAAATGGCCTATAAGATGCAGAGCAGCGCACCCGACCTTATCGACCTCTCCCAGGAGACGCCCGAAACCCTCGCCCTCTACGGCGCGGAAATCGGAAAACCCTCTTTCGCCAACAACTGCCTCCTCGCCCGCCGCATGGTCGAGCGCGGGGTACGCTTCGTCAATATCTACCACGGAAGCTGGGACCACCACAGCGACGTGGCGGGCGGATTGAAGGCCAAGTGCAAAGAGACTGATCAGGCCATGGCCGCGCTGATAAAAGACCTGAAACGCCGAGGATTGCTCGACGAGACCCTCGTCATCTGGGGCGGCGAATTCGGCCGCACCCCCATGGTCGAATCCATCGCCGCACTCGGGCGGAGCATGGGCCGCGACCACCACCCCCAGGCCTTCACCATGTGGCTCGCGGGCGGCGGCGTCCGGGCGGGCCACACCCTCGGTGCGACGGACGAATTGGGCTTCCACATCGCCGAGCGCCCGGTCCACGTCCACGACATGCAGGCGACGATTCTCCACCTCATGGGCATGGATCACACACGCCTGACCTATCATTACCAGGGCCGGGACTTCCGGCTGACCGACGTGTTTGGCAATCTG
>JBIJDL010000585.1:0-3937 GCA_044344195.1 Candidatus Hydrogenedentales bacterium | reverse complement strand
TGAGAGGGGCGGAGGGACAACTGAGTATGGACGGAATAATGTGGCACCGCCGAGAAATCAGGCGGCAAACAGAGAATACAAACCCTGTCCCCAAGCTCGGAAGCCCTCCGCCTACTCGACAGATCCTTGGGCCGCAGTTCCTCTTGATTTACTTTGGAATGAGGCTCAAAACAGCCCGTACTACTTCATTCGGCTAAAGTGTTACCGAAAATCTATGCGTATTCTCGTTAAGTAAGTGCCATTCGCGGCCGTCCCTTGACGGCGGAGTTGTGCACGAAGCTATTAACGCTTACGCGATCCTGTAACTGCACCCAGAGCTCCCTTGCGCGGGCAATGTCGTCGGAGTAGACTAACAGCGAGCCCAAAGGAGAATTCGATATGCGCTTGAACCACACCATTATGGCCGCGATCCGTCCCGGCGATCAGTCGGGTTACGTCGCCGAATGTATGCAAATCCCGATTGTGACTCAAGGCGAAACCCTGGACGAGATTGTAAAGAACCTGCGCGAAGCCACGGAGCTTTACTTCGAGGGTGAAGATCCGGCCGAACTCGGCTTCGTTTCCAATCCAACGTTGGTTGTCACGATGGAGCTGGAAACGGCGTGCCCGGCCTGAGGCGAATGTCGGGCCGCGAGCTGGTTGCCGTGTTGCAGATTTTTGGATTCGAGCCCATCTCCCAGCGGGGTAGCCATATCAAGCTTCGACGGACGGCACCGAATAGGGAACGGCAGACGCTGATCGTTCCCGAGCACCCCGAGTTGGATACCGGTACCCTCCGCGCGATTCTCCGTCAGGCCAGCCGTTATATTCCGATGGAAGATCTTCAACCTCACTTCTATCGCTAGTCCCTGAAATGCTTCCCTTGCACAAAATCTCGATTCAGATTAGACTGCCATTATTCGATCATAGCGGCGTTTCAATCGGGGAGTCTGCGTGTACATGAGTGGCGAACATCAGAAGCGGCAGGGGAGATGGATGGTGGTAACGTACATCCTGATTGCCCTGCTCGTCGGTATTGGCGGATGGTTCTCTTTTGTACTCTTGGTTGCCGTCGGGCTCTCTCGCCCTTGGCCCACGGATCTGAGACCTGAGGACTTCGACTTCAATCCATCATCTGAAGTACTCGCGGAAATGGACGCTTCACTGCGATTGCTCGAAAACGCGATAAAAGATCGTGGGAACGTTGTCTTCTCTCCTTTGCTTGTCAGCGAGGGGCTGGACATAATCTACAAGGCCGGTCGCGGGGAAACGGCCGCCCAGATAGACCGGCTGCTAGTCGACCCTGCCAAGTATGAGGGCCTTAAAGGTCATCATATCTATAGTAAAGGGAAGCTTCTGCAATCTCTCGTGCCAGGCATGGATTGGATCGAAGAAGACTCCAGTATATTTGGTCTCGAGCGAAGATTATCTCTCGCACCCGACGGGGACGCAAAGTTGGATGAATGGTTTCGCTGGTCTGACGCAACGGCCCTGGCATTCGAGAGAGGGGAATCTTGGCAGGGGGTGGATGCCGCCTGGCTCGAGCGCAGTTTCACAGACCAAACCAGAGCAGGAGTCACACGATTGAGCATCGCTGACGATGGGGCCAGTCTGATGGACCTGGAAACTACCTTGTATAGCTCGAGCCTGTGGTCATGGCAGGGTACTCACAAGGGAAATCTGTCCGCGGGACCAGATCTTGCCCCTTATCACGTGAACGACATCACAACGATGGTTCCAACCGTATGCACGCTAAACTGGGACTGGTCCGGTGCTCTCGTCAATCAAGACAGAACCGCGACGGTCGTCCGGTGGAAAATCTGGTCCGCGGGCGGTGGCCAATTCTGGATTGTGACTGACTTGCATCCATCGGAGGGCGAAAGTACCGCGCCATTGTTTTCGGCCGGGGACATGGAGCATTGGCTCTATATTGAAAAGGTCGGATCCAGCATGATGCCTGGCCCGAACTCGACGCAGTGGCGCCGCATTCACCACGTTCACTTTCCCCGCTTCACGGTTTCATCTGAAATCGATCTGAAAAAGATATGTCAGGCTATGGGGGGGGACCGGGCCTTCGATCCAAAATTTTCGGACTACTTCAAGTTCGCAGGCGAGGATGCTTACGTTGACCAGTTCTACTCGGCGCTTACGATTTCAGTGGACGAGAACGGAATCGGAGGAGGAACAGTGTCGACGGTGCCGATGACTAACGTGCTGACGTGTGAAGCGCCAGAACTGGTTGTTGATCGACCCTTCGTATTCATGCAAATGGATTTCCATGAGATTCTTCTGTTGGGGCGGATCGAGTCTCCTGCGGTGTACTGATTGGATCGGATACCTTCTGCTATTGGAGCGGGAGGTGCGCGCGACCTTATCAGCATTCACCCAATCCGGGAGAATCTCTCGGACGGCACGGCCAGCGCCAGCACCTCCGACATCAAAGTCTGTCTTCCCCGCGAATGCGGGGATCCAGCGCTTTCGCGAAGTTCATGTCGCTTGGTCTCTGGATTCCCGCTTTCGCGGGAATGACAGAGAGTCGATATCATCGTCTGTCGTGAAAACCGTAGACTGAATCGACGGACCCCTACCGATGGCCGGGAAGTCGCAGCACGATGACCAGCATCACCCCAACCCCCAGCAGCGCGATACCGCCCAGAAGACTCTGCAGGTCCAGGCCTGTTGCGCCAAGCGACACATTGAGCTCCGTGTCCGCCAGGCGAACGGCGAGCGCCGCGGAAGAGCCGTCCCCGTTTGGCGCTGGTGCGGGTGTCGGCGGAGTGGACGCGGCAGGCACCTCAGGCGCGGCGGACTCCTGGGGCGGCGCTGGCGGCTCAGGTGTCGCGGCCGGTGCCGGGCTCTCCGGCGGGGCGGGGGCATCCTCAGTGGTCGCGGCGGCCGCCACTTCGATCGGTGCAGGGGCCTCGCCCAGGGCGAAGCGCTCAAACAGCTCCGCCGCCGTCGCGCCCCGGTTCACGGCCGCCAGGACCAGTTCCACATCCGGACGCGATGCCACCGAGCACAACATCGAGATACTGGGAAAATGGACCGAGGTCTCCTCCGGCGACTCGTATTTGAAGACGACCTTGTTGCCCCGCGCTTCCATCTCGGGAAGATCCCGGCAGAACGCCTCGGACGTAAGCCGGTTCTTGCCCAGGTCGATCATGATTTCGCCCGTATAACCGCAGGCCGTCACCAGCGGGCGGATATCGGCAATCTGGTTCTCGAAAAGCTCAACCCGGGCATTGCTCTTCAGGCTGGGGATACCCTCGATGCTGGCGATTCGGTTTCCAGCCAGGTTCAGACGCCAGACCTCGCTCAGGCCCGACAAGGGCGAAATATCCGCAATCTGATTATCGTCCAGCTTGATTTCCGTGAGCTTCTGCAGGCCCCGCAGTGGTTCGAGCGACGTAAACTTGTTCCCATCGGCGCTCAGCGTGCGCAGATTCACCAGCGACGAAACGAAACCAAGATCAGTCAAGCCCATCCGGTTGATGTACAGCCCCGTAAGCTGGGTCAGTCCCCCTATCACCTCGATGTTCGCAATCTCCCGGTTGCTCGCAATCGCCAGGTGCTCCAGCGCCGTGAGGCTCGCCAGCGGGCCAATGTCGACCAGCGCGTTGCTGCTGAGATTCAGCCATTGCAGCTTCCCCAGCCCGGCGATGGGGCGGAGATCGCTCACCTTGTTATAGGTCAGGTAAAGATGCTCCAACTGCGACAGCGCCGCCAGCGGGCGCAGATCGCTGATCTCGTTCTCCTGTAGATCGATCTTCTTCAGGTTCGGCAGCAGTTCGATCCCGCTCAAGTTCGCAATGTCCGACCGATAGGCGAACAGATCGGTCAACCCATTCAGCGCCTCACTTGTGAGCGGCCCCTCCGGAATCTTGACCGCATTGCGGATGGCCCGCTCCAGGTTCCCATCCGGGAAGCGGGAATCGCTCGCAACAGGAGACACGGGCGC
>JBIJDL010000658.1:0-3233 GCA_044344195.1 Candidatus Hydrogenedentales bacterium | reverse complement strand
ACCCGAGCCGGCCCCGGCCCCCTATATTCCCCATGGCAATCTGGAAATGGTGCTCGACATCGGCCTGATTGCCACGGCCCGCCTGGGCCACGTGGAAATGCCTATCGGCGATATCATGAAGTTGGGCCCTGGCTCCATCATCGAGGTCGGTCATATGGTCGACGAGCCGGTGGACCTGCTGGTTAATGGAAAACTGATCGCTCGCGGCGACGTTGTGGTGGTGGACGAGAAATTCGGCCTGCGCATCACCGAAATCGTCAGCGCGCGGGAACGTATTGAAAGTCTGCGGTGACGGAATCCGACGAGAAAGAATTCTGGCGGCGTTACAAGGAAAAAGGCGACGCCACAGCGCGGGACGCCCTGATCCTGCACCATATGCGTATCGTGAAGTACATCGCGGGCCGTATGGCGATTCACGTGCCCAGCAACGTGGAAATGGATGACCTCGTGGGCTGGGGCTGCATGGGCCTCATGGACGCCGTGGAAAAGTACGACCATACCCAGGACATCAAATTCTCCACGTATGCCTCGATCCGCATACGGGGCGCGGTTATTGACCAGATTCGGTCGCTGGACTGGGCCCCACGCTCCCTGCGCACCATGGCGCGCAAAGTAGGGGCAGCCCGGGAGAAGCTCCGTCATGTGGAAGGGCGCGAACCCTCCATCGATTCCATCGCCACCGAAGTTGGCACGACGCCCGAGCATGTGGAAGACACCATGGCCCAGCTCCAGACCGCCCAGATCCTGTCGCTGGACGACTACCTTCCCTCGGACGACCACTCTGAAACGCGCAAGCACGAAGTGGTGGGCAGTTCCAACGCGGCCCACCCCTCGGAGGGTCTGGAACTGGAGGAGCGCAAGGCCGCCCTGGTCCACGCGATTCTCGAACTTCCCGACCAGCAGCAAAAAGTGCTAAACTTATACTACTATGAAGAACTGACGCTGAAGGAAATCGGCGTGGTGCTCAATGTTTCCGAATCCCGAATCTGCCAGATTCACAGCGCCGCCATGAAAGCCCTTCGAAAGGCCGTTAGCGAAGAGCGGTAACGGTGCCCCCGCGAGAGGTCCCCATGCCCCAACCGATCGATCCACAGACTGAGATGGGACGTGCCACGGCGGCAGAGCGCATCCAACAGATCGCCGACCGCGTTTCCCTTGCCGCCCAGGCCCGCGCCTCGGCAGAGATGGCCAACACTCGGGCCAACGCGGAAACCCAGGTGCATCAGGCCATGCAGAAGAATGAAGAGGTTGATCGGGAATTGCGCCGCAGGAACCCCTTCAGCGGGCGGCGGAAGCGCCAGGGGGAGGGGTCGGAAGAGCCGGAAGATACGCGGACCCGGCACTTCTACAACGCGGCCGAAAAAGAGGTGGTGGCGGATGACGAAACTTCGCACCGCCTCGACATAGAGATTTAGCGGTACCACGGCCGGCGCACTTCCGTGCGGTCAGCGTGCCCAGCTACGGAACGGGTAAACAGGCAAATCGATGACGGAACTGCTACAACATCAGGGCCTAATGTACTTCCTGAGCGCGGTGGGCTTCGCTGCTGCGGTCTTTTTCGGTGTCATGTTGCGGCGCAACGAGGCCAGGACGGAACAACGCCTTAAGCAGGCCCGCGCCGACATCACCGATATGACCATCCTGTTCCAGACCATGCGCGATATCATCGGCCAGCAGAAGGCACTCGCCAAAGACTTCAACGAAGAGTTGGAGCACAAGATGGGGCAGGTGAAGCACATTCTGAACCTGAGCATGGAAAAGAACAAGCAGCTCTACGAGAAGCAGCAGCGTATCGTGGCCGAGCTGGAAGAGGCCCAGGTCCAGATCGACGGTCTTTTCCGGCAGATTGGTCACGCGGGCAAAGCGGCGGATGCGGTTGCCGCTCCCGCCCGTCAGGTGGAACGCCCCGCGCCAGCACCCCTTCCCCCAAAGCCTCCGGAGGCGCCGCGCAGCGAGCCCTCCCATCGGGCCACCACGACGCCGCAGCCCTCGTCTATCCTGGTACGCTCGGGCACGCCGGACGTGCGCGATATGCCCGTGGCGCCGCCCCGGCCCGCGTCCAGGGCGGAAAGCCCCATGCCTCCCCGACCCACGTCGGCGCCCAAAGCGATGACGCCCGCGGAAGAAGCCAAGCTGGCGGATACGGGCGTGACCAAGGCACCTTTCTCTTCGTGGATTGCCGAGGACTTGCTCGGTTCCGGTGCTAACGGTGCGCCCGCCGATGTGCACCGCGTCCCACCCGCACCCAGGCCCGCCGCGGCGGTGACGCGCGCCAGCGCCCCCCTCGAAGAAGAAGAGCCCGAGCTTGAGGTATCCGGTAACGGAGAAGCCGCCCGCGAGGCTTTCCGTGCCTTGCTCAACATGCCCATGGGCCACGACGCCCCCCTGGCCCCGGTGGATATGCCCGGCCAGACCCGCGCCATGGCCACCGCGATGCAGGGGAACGGCGGGGCCACGGAAGAGGTTCAGTTTTCCGCGCCGCTCCAGCAGCGCGTGCTCGAATACAGCGAAGCGGGCATGACCGTCGCCGAAGTATCGCGGGAACTCGGCATCGGCAAGGGTGAAGTGCGGCTGATGCTCAGCCTCGCCCGCCAGTCCCAGCCCGGACCATGATGCGGGTCTGGGGCGACCAGGGGGCGCGACCGCCATGGTAAGCGGGATACCCCAGTTCTTTCAGTCCATCGCGGCCCTGCCCGTGGCGAAGTCGATCCAGCCCGGACAGACCTATGCCGCCGTGGTGCGACTGCAGGACAACGTCCTCATGCTCACTTCCGGCCGACTTCAGATTCCCCTCGACGACGGGACGGGCCTGCTGCCGGGCCAACGCGTGACGTTTCAACTCACGACCACGGTGGCCGGGGCCCAACTGACCATCACACCGGATTCGGCCTCTTGGACGACACCGGGCGCGACGGCCCAGCCCAACCTCGCCCGCGTTCTCGCACCGATCCTTGAATCTCTGGGCAAGCTGGAGCTCGCCCCGCGAATTCACGGGATGATCCCGCGCGACGCGCCCACGACGCTCTCTTCCCTTCAGCCCCTGTTGACGGTGCTCCTGTCAAAGCGCGCGCCTGGTGCGGACCTGGACCAATTCAGCCAGATTATTGCGGCCGCCGCAAACCAGAGCGGACTCGGGCAGGGGACCGTCCAGGCGATCGCCCAGTGGCTCGGTCTCGTGCCTCCGACCGACAGCGCCGCGTGGCACGCGCTCGTGCTCCGGAGCAGGGCAGAGC
>JBIJDL010000195.1:0-10344 GCA_044344195.1 Candidatus Hydrogenedentales bacterium | reverse complement strand
GCCGTCGCCGCGCGCATCGCCGCTGCCCTGAAAGCGGGGGGCGATACCAAGGGCCTGTCGTCCCTGAAAGAGTCAGCGGCCAGCCTGGCGGATCGCCTGCTCTCCGATCCGGCCTTGCTCCAATCGCTGAAGGACGACGGCGATCTGGAGCCCTTCAAGGCGCTCGCCAGTCGCATTCAGGAGCGGGCCATGGGCGCGGAGTTGCAGAACCTTCGCGCGTTGGACCAGTCCTATCAATTCATCGAACTGCCCGTTCGCGAGAGTCATGGATTCAATCGGGCGCAGATTCACACCTTTCAAGATTCGTCGGGGCCGGGGCGCGAAAATGGTGCCGCCGTGTACCGCACCGTGCTGGACCTGGACACCACCCAACTCGGCGTGCTCTGGGTGGCCCTCCAGAGCGCGGGCAATCAGTGCGGCTGCCACTTCCGCGTGGAGGACCCCGAGGTGCTCGCGCTGCTCGAAGGGGAGGCGTCCGCGCTGGAGGCGGCGCTGGTGGACGCCGGTTTCGCTAAGGCCACCGTCACCGCCACCCTGTGGGATGGCAATCGGGACGAGGCGCTCATCACCCTCCTGGCACCTTATCAGAAACTGGACCTGGAGGCATGATGGATCCCGCGCCCCCCGAAAAGCGCCAGCAGGCCGTTGCCATCCGCTACAAGGCCGAGGAAGATGCCGCGCCGCGCGTGGTCGCGAAAGGTCAGGGCCTCCTGGCGGAGCGTATCATGGAGATCGCTCGCGCCGAGGGCATCCATATCAAGGAGGACCCCGATCTCGTGGGCCTGCTTGCGAAGCTGGACGTGGATACGGCCATTCCCGAAGAACTCTACAAGGCGGTAGCCGAGGTGCTCGCTTTTGTTTATCGGCTCAACCGGGGCTATGGGAAATGAGGCGACGCTGTCTCGATTACAAAGACTAACCGTAATTTTACGCAAATTCTCGCAAATTTTGTGGTATGATATTTGAACCGCGAATGAACGCGAATAAACGCGAATAAGAAAATAAGCGCTAGCGGTCTGGGACATCCAGGAACTCAAAAGCGAACCACGCCGGAATTGGTCCATTGGCCGGGGTCAAGTCAACGTCCCAGGAGATTTCCGAAACATCAGAAAAGTACCCGCAAGCCGGATGGACCAAATTTTCCGTAATCGACACGAAGATTGCTTACCACGGAGTACACTGAGGCACGGAGAAAACAGAAAGAGGGAGAAAAACTCGAGATGCCTTTTGATACGCAAGCACGCTCTCGCCGGACACGGACGCCTCCCAAAACTCCTCTTCTTCTCCGTGTCTCCGTGGTTCAATTTCTGGTTGCGGCCAACGGCTGCTCAGAATACGACGTACGCTGAAACCGGATGAACTTAGATTTTGTCAATCTGCTGAATACTGCCAAGGGAGGATAGTGTTTCCCATGAAATGCCTTTGCGGAAACCAGTTCGTTCCCGAGCTAAGGGTCAGGGAGCGCACCTCTTTCGCGGTGATCCCCGACGCCAAGTATGGGCGCTTCCTTGCGTCGGAGCGAAAGATCCGCGAGGCGTCGACCCGTGAAGAGAGCCTCAAGGCCATTGCCAAAAGCGCACGGCTTGTCGGCAGCCTGCGAACGTGCCCGGCGTGTGCGCGGCTGGTATTCGTACATCCGGGCGGGGAAAAGGTAGAATACTACCAATTGGAGACGGTAGGAAGGTAGTCAGCGTGGCATAAAGGCGCGGGACGGTCCCGCACGCCTGGCCTGCGCTGCTCTTTCGCGGGGACTGCCTGCTTCGCGGTGACCTTTACTCTACCAGGTGCGCTTACGTGCAGGACGGTCCCGTTGCCTTCAACCCAACGCCTTCTCCACCCGGGTGTCGGGGATTAACCACATCAGCGCCACGATCACGTAGAGGCTTCCGGCGATCCAGGGACTTACGAAGGCGAGGCCGATGGAGGCGGCGTAGAGCAGGAGGGAGGCTTTTCCCTTTCGATCTCGGCCGAGTGCGCCCGCCAGGCGGGATTCGTGGCCCTGTCCGCTGACGAGTGCGCATTGGAGCATCACGTAGGCCACGGAGGCCATGAAGAGGACCACGCCGTAGAGGGCGACGGGCAGGGTGGCGAAGTGGTTTTCGCCCATCCACCCGGTCACGAAGGGGATCAGGGATAGCCAGAAGAGGAGGTGGAGATTGACCCACAGGATTCGGCCGTTGACCTTCTCCGTGGCGTGGAGCAGGTGATGGTGGTTGTTCCAGTAGATGCCGACATAGACGAAGCTGAGGATATAGCTCAGAAAGACCGGCAGCAGGGGCTTCAACGCGGCCAGATCCGTGCCGTGGGGCACTTTCAGTTCCAGCACCATGATGGTGATGATGATGGCGAGCACGCCATCGCTGAAGGCTTCCAGTCGATTCTTGGTCATGGGGTGTCCGTTTCAGGAGGCAATGGTGCAGGTAAAATCAAGGGTTTCACTTCGAAATTTCAGGGACAGCAGCGACAACAGAGACTACAGAATGTTTTTTCTGCCGTCTCTGAGGTTCCTGCCGTCCCTGTGAATAACAAGTCACGCTTTGATGCCGCGAAGGCGACTGAGTCATGGGTAAAGCAAAAGGCGCTCCACGCAGGTGAAGCGCCGTTGCCTCAAAACTTCGTTAGTTGTATTCGACGAGGATCGGGTCGTCCAGCTCGATCAACCCATCGCTGGAGAGCCACATGGCGGCCTCGCTGCTCAGGGCGGACTTTGGTGGGGCGGGGCACTGGCCCGCGCGGAGCAGTTCCTTCTTGTGCGTGAACAGCGTCTTACTGCCCGAGGCCAGTTCAAAGCCAAGAATGCCCAAGTTGTACCCTACGGCGCCAATGAACTGGGCGTCTGCGGTCTGGCAGGGCGGTGTGAAGGTGTAGGAGCCGCCGACCAGGAAGGCGGTCTGCGCCCAGGGCACGAGCGTGCCGCCCGCGATACTCAAGGTTACGCGGGGGAAGCCGATGCCAAAGTTGGCCGAGATGGCGCTGGCCGCACCCGTCTGGTGAAGTGGATCGCCGAAGGTGGTGTCACCCGCGCGGCCGCCCGCCATCACTTCCGTTCCGTTGTAGGTGAGGCCGATGTCGCTGTCATATTTGAAGCTTGTTCCGACCTGGGCACTGCCCTCAATCGGCACGACGGCATTGACGACGAACTGGGCGCCAACGCTTAAGGTGGCGGGGATGTAACCCACGACAAAGGGGATCTTCATAATGGGCACGGGCAGCTTGAAGTCGATGGCGTCCGCGCCGGAGCCGGCCATGACGAGCTTGAGGTCCGTGTTGCCGCGCATGCCCTTGAGTTCGTGGCCAAAGTTGGTAAGTTGACCACCCTCGAAGAGGATCTGATTCTTGTTGCGGAATTGCTCGATCTGGCCCTTGGCGGTGAAGCGTGCCTTGACGCCCGCGCCGATTCCTTTGGTCACGGTGAAGTCGAAATCGGCCGCTGTCTTCTTGAGCACGACCACGAGCTCATACTTGAACTCGCCCTGCTCGAAGGTGATGTTGATCGGCGTGTCGGCCTTCACGGCAAATTCGCCCACGCCGGGGATTTCGATGCTCTTCACCGTATCCGCCGTGAATTGGACGCCATAATCCCAGGAGATATCCGCATCCGGGAAGATCTCGTTCAAGGGCATTTCCTCGGTTTCGAGATAGATCTCGTCGCCGGTAATATCCAGCACAGAGACCCGGCCCACTTCGATGCCGTCCAGGATCAGGGGCTCGCCCACGGCAATGGTCAGGCCGAGCCGGTCGGTTTCGGTCTTGTCGAGCAGGTAGGCGTGTTCTTCCGGGTTCCACTGGAGGATGACGTTCTCCAATTCAGCCTCGGGCACGCGGAGCACGTCGGGTGCCAGGGCGACATCAAAGGTCGAGGTGTCGGGGGCCCAGGCCGCGTCTTCGCCCACGGAGATGAGATCGGCCTTTATTTCCGTGTCCACGCCGTCGAGGGTGGTGACCGTGAGGCTTACGGTGTAGGTGCCAACCGCGCTGTAGATATGGGAAGGATCCGCCCCTTCGCTGGTCGAGCCGTCGCCAAAATCCCAGGTCCAGGTGGTGATGGGGCTGGTGCCGGGGGTGGATTCATCGGTGAACTGCACCGTGAGCGGGGCATCGCCCGAGACCGGGTCCGCACTGAAGGCCGCCGTCGGGCCGGTGCCCGATCCAGAGGTCACGGTAATTAAATTGGAACGGACCTCGTCGTCGCTGCCGTCATCGGAGGTGACGGACAGGGTGACGCTGTAGGTTCCGGCAGTGTCGTAAACGTGGGAGGGGCTCTCCACTGTGCTCGTCTCGCCATCACCGAAATCCCAGGCCCAGGCCTCAACGGGACTGCTGCCGTCCGCCGAGCCGTCGGTGAACTGGACGGTCAGCGGGGCGGCGCCGGCGGTGGGTGTCGCGGTGAAGTCGGCGGTGGGTGCGGTGGCTTCGCTCGAATTTACCGTTATCAGGCCCGTTTTCGTCTCTGTGTCCGAGCCATCGGCGGAAGTCACCGTCAGGGAGACTGTGAAGGTGCCGGGGGTGGCGTATTCATACGTGGGATTTTCTTCGGTGCTGATGTTGCCATCGCCGAAGTTCCAATCCCACTCGGTGATGGTACTCGTGCCATCGGTGGAGTTGTCCGTGAAGCTGACCACCAGCGGCGCGGTGCCCGAGGTGGGCGTGGCCGTAAAGGCGGCCGAGGGCTTGGTAGTCGGGGTTACCGGCGGGCACCCCGAGAGGCTGGTGGCGATGGACGCAAGTCCAAGGGTGGCAAGAATTGCACGAAGCAGGGGCATTTTCACGGGCTACTCTCCAAGTGGGGCGAGTGGGGCTGCCACGTGCAGGCCCCACCGGGGAACACGAGCCCACCCACGCTGTCAACAGTTTAATAGTCACGCGGCCCCAGGATCAAACAGATTGTGCCCCGCAGGCGCGCCCAAGGCGCCGGGAATGGAGCGCCCCGGGAATTCGTTAGGTATAACACGCTCCGGCGAATTTTGCCCGTCCCGGTCTGTTCTGGAACAGAACGCCGCGGGTCCGGTCCGCCCCAAGTGGTTGGCATTAAACCATCAACATACAGTAGAATACCCGGCTGCAATCTGGATACCTTCGTGTGCAAGGGCCGTGAGTCACGGATTGCGGATCCAGAAATATCCCCCAGGAAATCCGCCTGCTTTTTTGGCGGCCCCATATACGCCCGCGGAGACGTGTATCCGTGGCGTGCGATTTCGAGCAATCGGAACGGGCAATGAAGGAAAGGCACCAGTCCATGTCGAAACCCAAATATCCGGGAATGCGTATCACCACCAACGGGAACCAGCTCGTTTCGTATCATACCGAGACCCGCGTGACCGATGGCGGTATCTTCTACCCGATTACGGCATCCACGGAAATGGGCGAGCTCTACCAGCAGTCCTACGCGGAGGGCAAGCTGAACGTGTTTGGCCGGCAGAAGATCGCCATCGAGTGCGAAGGCGAACACGCGGCCCAGGGCGGCGCCATCGCCTATTCGGTGACCGGTCGCCGCACGGTGAACTTCACCAGCGGCCAGGGTATCGTTTACGCCATCGAGCAGTACTATCACGCGCCCGGCAAACTTTCCACCATGGTCATCGAAGTGGCGGCACGCGCGCTCACGAAGCACGCGCTCAACGTGCACTGCGGTCACGACGACATCTACGCCGCTCTCGACGTGGGCTGGATCATGCTTTTCGGCAAGGACGCCCAGCAGGCGGCGGACCAGGCCCTGATCATCCGCAAGGTGACGGAGCTCTCGCTGACGCCGGGCATCAACATTCAGGACGGTTTCCTGACCTCCCACCTGGAGCGGACCTTCCTGAAGCATGAGTCGGACCTGATCCGGGAATTTCTCGGCTCGCCCGACGATATGATCGACTGCCCCACCGAGGCCCAGCGGGTGCTCTTCGGGCCGAAGCGCCTCCGCGTGCCCAAGGTCATCGATCTGAAGCATCCGGCCATGATCGGCCCCGTGCAGAACCAGGAACACTACATGAATGGCGTGGCCGCGCGCCGAAACAACTTCATCGAGCCGATCCTGGGTTTCCTGGAAGCCGCCTACAAGGAGTTCGGCGAGCTGACCGGCCGCCACTACGGGCTGCTCTCGGAATACAAGACCGAAGACGCCGACACGGTATTCATATCCATGGGCTCTGCGGCGGAAAACATTGAAGCCGCGTGCGACCACCTCCGGACTACCCGCGGCGCGAAGGTGGGCTCGATCCACCTCAACGTGATCCGTCCTTTCCCCGAAGCCGCCATCGTGAATGCGGTCAAGGGCAAGAAGCAGATTATCGTCCTGGAGCGGACCGACGAGCCGCTGGCAAGCGACAACCCCATCGCCCGCGACCTGCGCACGGCCCTCAGCAAGGCCCGCCAGAACCACGACGGCCTGGCCTATGCCGGTATCCCCGCGATTCCCGAAATGCCCCACATCGCCACGGGTATTTACGGCCTCGGCTCCCGCGATTTCCGCCCCGAAGACATTATCGGCGCCTACGAATACACCCAGGGCGAGACCAAGCGCCAGGACGGCAAGACCCTGGCCGACGGCGAGTCTTTCTTCACACTGGGCATCGAACACCCCTATAACGTGCGTTCCGAAGAGACGCCCTCGCTCCTGCCGGAGAACGCCATCGCGGTGCGCCTCCACTCCATCGGCGGCTGGGGCATGATCACCACGGGTAAGAACCTGGCCGAGATCGTCGGCGAGATCGGCACCCATGTGGCCGATCGCGACGGCGTGAAGGACGAACTGGGCCAGCCCGGCGAAGTGATTCACATCAGCGCAAACCCCAAGTACGGCTCCGAAAAGAAGGGTTCGCCCACCTCGTACTTCCTGGTGGCGGCGCCCGAGCGCGTACGCGTCAACTGCGATCTGCGCCACGTGAGCGTGGTGCTCTGCTGCGACCCCCGCGCCTTCACCCACATCAACCCCATCGAGGGCATCGCCGAAGGCGGTACGCTCGTGTGGGAATCCGATGAGACCCCGGAGAAGGCGTGGACCCGTATCCCGAAGAAATATCGTCAGCAGATCGTGGACAAGAAGATAAACGTCTTTATCCTGCCTGGCTTCCAGATCGCCAAAGAGGCGACGGACCGGCATGACCTTCAGTTGCGCATGCAGGGCAACGCCTTCCTGGGCGCCTTCTTCAAAGTTTCGCCCCTGTTGGCCCACTTCGGCATTTCGGAGGAGCTCTTCCGCGAGCTGGTGCTGGCGCAGTACAACAAGAAATTCGGCCGCTTCGGCGAGTCAGTCGTTCAGTCGAACATGCAGGTGATGATTCAGGGCGGCGAACGCCTCCAGCGCGTGGAGTACGGCGAGATTGCCGCCATCGACGCCTCGTCCATGCGCGGTGTCGCCCTCGAAAAGATCGGCGGCTGCGGCACGCGTTGCGGCTGCGAGACGCCCGCGGCCCAGCCCGAGCGCACCCCCATGTACAAGCTGAAAACCTTCGACGACGAGTTCCGCGCCGGTATGGGCTATGACCAGCCCGCGTCGCCCCTCTCGTCGGTGGGCATCATGGCGGCCGGTACCGGCGCCACGGCCTCGAAATATGGCGCGCGCCGCGAAACGCCCCGGTGGATTCCCGAGAACTGTACCCAGTGCATGGAATGCATCGCGGCGTGTCCGGACACGGCCCTGCCCAACACGGCCCAGGATCTATCCACCATCCTGAGCACGGCCATCAACAACTACATCAGCAACAAAGAAGGCCGCGAGAAACTGCTGGCGGCCCTGCCCGCGCTGGATTCCGCCGTTCGCGCCAAGATGCTCGAGAACGCCAAGAACGACAGCCCGCCCTCCTATGTCGAGCTGGTGATGGACGAAGTCGATCTACAGGGTTACGCCACGGGCCAGACCCGCACGGAGCTGAACGTCGTGCTGAGCAAGGTTCCGGTGGCGTACTCCAAGGTGAACGCCGTGTTCGCCAGCCGCGAGAAGAAAGAAACCGGCGCCGGTGGCATGTTCTCCATCTTTGTATCTGACCTGTGCAAGGGTTGCGGCGAGTGCGTCACCGAGTGCGGCGATCACAACGCGCTGGTGATGGTGCCCGACAACGAAGAGATCAACTCCGGGATTACCTCGGCCCAGAACTTCTTTGATCTGCTGCCCGAGACCCCCAGCAAGTACCTCGGCCTGTATGACGCTGAAACGCCCGAGCAGTCGCGCCAAGCCGCCCTGCGCAATCACTTCATGGTGCGCAAGAACTACGAAGCGCTGGTCTCCGGCGACGGCGCCTGCGCCGGTTGCGGTGAAAAGTCCGTGCTCCACGCCTTGGCTTCCGTGACCGAGGCCTACATGCGCCCGCTCTATCACAACAAGGCCCGTCGCCTGCGCATCAAGGCCGACGAACTTGAGAAGAACGGCATCGTGCAATTGCAGGCCTGGGCGAAAGACGCGCCCCAGTCCTATGCGATCATGAAGCGTTCCGTGGCCCACATCATCATGGGCCTCGGCGGCGAGACGGACGAAGACACCCTCGCGCGGCTGGATTCCCATGGCCCCATCAGCGATGCGGAAGTGATCGAAGCGCTGGTGGCCACGCTGCGCCAGACGGCCTTCAACCACGACAGCCTTCAGGCCCTCGACGGCCGCCTGTCCAACGGCATGTCCGTCATGGCCATGGGCGCGCACACAGGCTGCAACACGGTGTACGGCTCCACCCCGCCGAACAATCCCCACCCCTATCCCTGGATGAACTCCCTCTTCCAGGATGGCGCCACAATTAGCTGGCTCATGGGCGAGAGCTTCATGATCGAGAATGCCCGCTTCTCCATTGCGCCCGAGCGCATGGCGAATCATCTGCTCGAAGGGACGGCGATCACCGAGCAGGACTACTTCAATTACACCCACTTCACCGACACCCTGATGACCGACCAGGAAGTCGCCGAACTGCCCAAGGTCTGGTGCGTCGGCGGCGACGGCGGCATGGGCGACATCGGTTACCAGAACGTCTCCAAGGTCATCGTGCAGAACCGGCCCAACGTGAAGTGCCTCATGCTCGACACGCAGGTATATTCCAATACCGGCGGCCAGAACTCGGACGCTTCGCCCATGACCGGCGGCTTCGACATGAACCAGTTCGGCAAGGCCTCCCAGGGCAAGCTGGTGGAGATGAAGAATATCGCCGAGTCCTTCACCAGCGGCCATGGTTCACCCTACATCGCCCAGGTGTCGATGGCGGATGAGCCTAAGTTCTACAAGTGCCTGCTGGACGGCCTTACCTACCGCGGCACGGCCTTCTATCTGGCCTACACGACCTGCCAGCCCGAACACGGCGTGGCGGACGACATGGCCACGCAGCAGGCGAAGATGGTCCGCGATTCCCGCGGCCTGCCCGAGTTCACCTTCAACCCGGCGCTGGGCGAGACCTACGCCGAGGCCTTGAGCGTGAAGGGCAACCGCAACCAGGAGCGTGACTGGATGGAGGCGACCTACGCCGCCACCAAGGAAAAGTACAACTACACCGTGGCCCACTGGGCCGCGACCGAAGCCCGCTTCCGCCAGCACATCAAAAAGGCGACGGACGAGGAAATCCAGGGCATGGTGCTGCTTGATAACCTGATTCTGTGCATGGATCAGACGGACGTGATCAACCGCCGCTACCTCGATCCCGAGCACCGTGCCTTCGTGCCCGATTTCGGAGCCTACGTGAAGGTGGAAGGGGCCAACGGCAAGATCATCCCCATGAAGCTGTCCCGCCAGATGGTGCTCTTCAACGTCGAGCGCCGCAAGGCTTGGCGTATGCTCCAGAGCAAATCCGGCCAGGAAAACAAGGACTACATCAGGCAGCGCGAAATCCTGAAGCAGCTCGACGCGGGCAAGATCACCCGCGAAGACGTCTGGGCCAGGGGCTACGGCGCACTGGAAGAAGTCGCCGCGAAGTAGGGTGGACGCTTGAAAGAATGAACTGCAATCACCCGCGCTTCGGAATGAAGCGCGGGTGATTTTTCTTTTGGCCGGAGATTCGCAGTATCACAGGGACAACAGGACCGATGTGCCAAATCCGTCCTATCGGTCCTATCCGTCGTGTAACGCTCTTCACTGCAATTTGTGGCCTGTTGACTTGCTGCCGACTGAATGCTCTAATTGTGTTGAAGGGTTGGCTATCTGAAATAGAGGTACCATCACATGACCATCGATCAACTGAAAAACGAGATTGGAGAACTCGATCTCGCCGACAAGCTGATGCTTGTCGAAGATGTTTGGGATTCTATCGCGGACGACAACGGGTCGCTCCCGATGCCCGAGTGGCATCGGCTAGGAGTCTGACTCCGAATCTCGTTTGCGGTGAAAAATATGTTGACAGGCATCTGTTCATATTCTACAACATGGGCGGAGGACGCTATGAGCGC
>JBIJDL010000584.1:0-3957 GCA_044344195.1 Candidatus Hydrogenedentales bacterium | reverse complement strand
ACTGGAATCAGCGGGGCAAGCACACAACGACCCACCGCGCCCTGTTTCTGGTGCCGACGGGCGGAATTCTCATCGACACCCCGGGGATGCGCGAACTGGGGGTTGCGGATGGCGAGGCGGGCATCGAAAGGACCTTTGCCGACATTTTCGCGCTGGCGGAGAAGTGCCGTTTCAGCGATTGCAGCCATGGCGACGAGCCGGGTTGTGCCGTGGTCGCCGCTCTTGATTCGGGCGAACTGGACCCAGAGAAGCTGGAGAACTACGAGAAAATCCGCCGCGAAACCGCCCACTATGAAGCGTCAGCTGCGGAGAAGCGCAAGAAAGACCGAAACTTCGGCAAGCTCGTCAAACGCATCAAGAAGGAGAAGTACGGGAAGCACTTTTGATGGATGCTCGATGAATTCGCGCTCCGCCTGCGGCTATTTCCCGGTCGGCTCCTCAGACGGTGTCTCTTCTGAAGGTGGCTCTTCTGACGGCGAATCAAATCCGTAGAGCGCCAGCAGATCGCCATGACGTTTCAACGCACTCGCGCTGGAGGAACCGTCCCGGTGGCCGATCAACTGGGCGCTGGGCGCCCCGGCCCATATCTCCCCCGCTCCCACGTCTTTCTTGATGATACTGCGGGGCACGATGACGGCACCGTCGCCCATGGTGACGCCGGGCATGATATAGCTGTGGGCACCGATGAAGCAGTTCTTCCCGATGCGAATCGGGGAAGTCTTGTGCGGGGTAAGTCGCCAGTGAACATCCGTGCCGTGAAAGGTGTGGTTCATATCGCGAAGAACCGCGTAGGCCTCGACGCTGGTGCCGTCCCCGATTTCCACGTACTCATTGCCAGCGACCAGGACATGGTCACCCAGGGTCACATCGTTGCCCAACACAATCTTTCCGAGCCGATGGGTACGGAGCAGGACGTTGTTGCCCAGAATGCATCGATCGCCAAGTTCCACATGACCTTTGATCTCAAGATAGGTGGCCAGGAACTGACAGTCCTTCCCCACCCGCTCGAAGCACTTTGCGAACTGCCGCCTGCGCAATCTTTGCATAATTCCCATTCCATAGAATCCTTCGCCCTCTATTTTACCCATCAGAACCGTCACGGAACAACGTTTTCATTGGAACGGCGCATTGAACGGCGAATTCGCGGGGAAATACCGTAGTAAAACGATACACACGCCGCCCTTATCCACGTTATACCCACTTTTCATTCCGGGTGAAGTCGCAATAGTAAAGGCCCTCAAGTTATTTATTATCAACCGCTAAGACGCAAAAAGCGGCTAAATTCCGCCAAAAAAGTGTGTACATTTTTGTACTTGCACAGTTTCTGCATACGTGGTAGTATGTTGCTCAATATATAGCGTCATATCGTCAAGAACTGATCTACATATTGTGTTTGGCATTGTCCGCCTACGGGAAGGGCCTGGGATAAAACAGCGATCCATGGGTAGTCACATCCACTTATATGCACTTCCGGGATTGCCCATTCACGTGGAAGATCTCATGCCGCAGGCCTTGCTGGCGCGGTGCAGTGGGACCCTTGTCGCCCAGGGCCATTCGGCGTTGATCATCGACGAGGGTTCGGTGGACCGCCTCGACGCAGCATGTAATCCGGCGCTGAAGCGTACACTCGCCGAGCATCTTGATCACCGTGAGAGCCGTCTGGATGGCTGGACCGGCAGATTTTCGTCACGCGAACGCCATATGCGCCGTGCCTTGGACAATTTTCGCCGACAGCGGGTGTCCCGCGTGGTGGCGGAGCACCATTTTCCCGCCCCGGAACTGGCCCTGATACAAATTCATCGTTCCAAAGATGTTGCCGATGCCCGCCTGCTGGCTCGAAAGCTCAAGGAGCGCTACAGGGGTCTCGTCGTGGCTGTCGCGGGAGATTTCGTTGAGCATTTTTCGCGCCTGCTCCTCCACGGAAGCGACGAGTTTGACGCGGCCTGCCTCGGCTCGCCAGAATCCGTGATCCCCGTCCTGGCGCGCGATCTCACCGAGCGGGAACAGTGGAGTAAAATCCACGGGTTGCTTTTCCGGAATGGAGCCAGACTTGCGGAAGGCACGGGGAGCGCCCTCCGCGTTGATCCGTGGTTCTCTTCTGCGGACTATCATCCGGCCCGATATCCCGGCCTGCTGGACGGCGGGAAGATCAAGCTCTTTACCGTGCCCCAGACGACGGGCCACGCGCATCAGGGACATCATCGCGGCGGCTCACCACCGCGGAAGCGTGTGGTGCGCGAATGCCGCCAGATGCGCTCAGACCTGGAACAGTTGCATCGCCTCTATGGGGCTGAAATTTTTCACGTCAGCGGAAGCCATACGCCGGCCGAGATGATACAGAGATTCGCGTCGGAGTGCCTGGGACTCCCCTTCTCCATTCGCTACAGCCGCGACGCCCATGTCCACGAACTTTGCGCGGAAGCGGTCCAAGCGTTGAGTGTTTCGGGCTGCGAGGCGGTGAGCTTGTCGCTGCTGACGGGGAGCCAGTGGACGCTGTCGGATTATTACGGCGAGAACTGGACAATCAGCGAAGCGGAAACCTGCCTGCGCCACATCCGCTCACATGGACTCTATCTCCACACGGAATTTACCTTTCCCTGCCCCGTGGACGATTACCACACCCGCGCGGAAACGTTCCGGGTTGTCCGGCGAAACCGACCGGACGGGGTGCGAATCACGCTGCCGACGCTGGTGCCCGGGAGCGCCTGGTTCCAACATGCGAATGATTTCAATTTCACTGTATCCCTGAAGAAATTTGAGGCCTGGGTCTGCAATCCACCCTTCACCGCCTGCCTTCGGGATGAGGCGGTCGGCCTGCCTTTTCAGATCGGCGCGATGCGGGCGAATGGCGTGGCGGGGCTCTGCGGTGAGGTGCTTGCGGAGTTGGAGGAACTGGAGGTGGCGGAGGTAACCGGTGCCGCCGTCGCACTGATGGCGCGGGTATCAGGATTCGTGGGTCGGGAGTCCGAATACACACGCAAGCTGGAAGACTCGGCGCTCCGCCTGGATCTGAACCATCTGCTTGATTCCATTGAGTTGTTCAATGTCCGGGCGACCGCGTCGATCAATACCATCGACCTGTTTCCAGCAGTTCCGGTAAAGAAAGTTGTGGGGAATTAGCGTGCTATGGAAATAAATGCGGTAGTTGTAACAGGCATGGGCGTACTCTCCTGCAACGGTATCGGGCGCGAGGCTTACTGGGACGCTATCGCGGCGGGCCGCTCGGGCATACGCAATATCAAGCGCTTCGACGCCTCGGATCTTCCCTGCCAAATCGCGGGGGAACTCTGGGACTTTAATCCCGAAGACTTCATGAAAAAGAGCGTGGTGCGCAATTGGAACCGTCACGTACATCAGGCGATTGCTTCTTCGCGCCTGGCGGTGCAGGACGCGGGCCTGAAAGCGGCGGGTTACGACCCCGAGCGAATCGGCGTATCCATGGGCACCAGCATTGGCTCCCCGGACGAGGCCTATAAGGGCCATATGGAAGCTATGGAGACGGCGGGTTACAAGAAGATCAACAAGCTGGCGTCCTCGGCGTTTTCCGGACACTCCGCGACGGTCCATGTGTCGATCGATATCGGCGTTCGTGGTCCGGCGATCACCATTGCCAGCGGTTGTGCCACAGGACTGGATGTTCTGAACTGGGGATACAATCAGATTCGCATGGGGTATGTTGATGCGGCGGTTGTGGGCGCAACAGAGTCTCCTATATTCCCCCTTTCCATCGCTTCGGCTTGCTCGTTGGGCATACTCTCGCGGCGCAATAACGATCCGGGCGGCGCGATGCGCCCCTACGACCGGCACCGGGATGGTATCGTGCTCAGCGAGGGCGCGTGTACGCTGGTGTTGGAGCGGGCGGACAAGGCGCGAGCACGGGGGGCGCGCATCTTCGCGGAAGTGGCGGGCACTGGTTCGGCCGCCGAGGGGCAGAACCCCCTGGTGTTGGAGGCGGAG
>JBIJDL010000583.1:0-3967 GCA_044344195.1 Candidatus Hydrogenedentales bacterium | reverse complement strand
ACGAACTCGATTTACCGTATGTGTACCGTCGAATTGCGACCCTGGAAAGCCAGCGCCCCGTGACCATCTCAGCGTTATTACTTTGTGTCCAATCTTTCGGGATTGCCCTCTCGGCGGACGAATTTCCGGAGGTCATCAAACAACTCACTGAAAAGGAGATGGCGCGTCCCGCCCTCGTCCTCGAGGGGACGTTCGACGTGCCCCTGCCGAACGGTTTGCCGAGCATCTCCACCGCGTTGTCGGGTGTGCTCGCGGGCGATGGTCGCTACACGATTACCGAATCGACCCGGTGGGGTTCTACACGGTACTGGTACGATTCGGATGCCACGTACATTGGAAAAGACAAGGTCCTGGAAGTCGATACACCCGAAGCGCGCGTGCCAATGGCGGTCTTTCTCGGCTGGATGCTTACACCGGCTACCTCCACCCTTTCGAAGCTCCTTCAAGAAGCAAACGCAATTGAAACGGTCGTTGAGCAGGAGGCCACCGCAGAATTATCCGGCCGCTACGAATACCTCCTCCGTCGCCAGGAGGAATCTCCCGACATCAGACTGGTCCTCACCCTTCGTGCAGACGGGGGCATCGCTGAACTCCGTATTTCCGAAGTGAATGGATATCCCATGGAGTCCGTGTACACATTCGGCCACTATGCCTCGCCTGATGATGCCATTCTGGTTCCCCAGGAGTACGAGCATCGCCTTGAGCCTGCGTCAGACGCATCGAAAGCGTCCGGCCCCACAATACTGATGCGAATCAAACTCACGAAGGTTTCCCCCGCCCCTGCCGATGCGGCATACACACCAGACCGGGCGGAATTCTCCGACGTTCATGACTACAGAACGGGCTTGCGAAGGGCCCAGAGAGCCACGGAAGCGTGGCTGGATGGGGTTAAGGATTATCTCGGTTTCTGACTCGATCAATCAGGGAGATCCCTGAATTATCTCCGCGTCAGTCCTTACAACGCCGGCAACAGCACCTTCTGCACGGCCATGTTCATCAGCGGTTCGACGTGCTTGTCCACCCAGAGCCAGTTGTGGTGTTCGTTGAAGAGGTCTTCGGTGGCGGCGGCGGAGGGGATGTAGCCGGGGGCGCTTTCGCCGTAGCCCGCGATCATCACCGAGACGTCGGGGCGCATGCCCTGGGCCGTGATCTGGTATTGCACGAAGGACTCGGCGGGCATGAGCAGAAACACGGCCTCACCGAAATCGACTGCGCATACGTCGATGGGAATCCCCGCCTGGCAGCGCTTCAACCAGCTCAGGCCCATGGCCGCGAGGTTGCGGTCGAAGGTCTTCTGCGTGGTGTCGCGCAGGGTCGCGTAGAGCTCTTCCTCGGTGTAGCCCTTGTCGCTGCGCGGCGGGAGGAAGAGGGGTGTGGTGCGGAAGTCGGCTTTTTCGAGCGCGAACTTTTCCGTGTCTTCAAAGGCGGCCTTCATGCCGTTGTAGAGCTTCTTCGCGAGCACGGGGCGATTCTCCGGTTTCCCGTCGTTGAACTTGCCCGCGGTCACATCGCCGCTGCAACCCGAAAAGTACATCTGCTGCACACCGGGCATATCCTTTTCGCGCATGGCGCGGGCCATGCCGGGAAAATCGGCCGTGACGCTGCCCTTGCCGTAGTGGCTCATGGGGTGCACCGCATAGCTGCTCAGCACGGCCACGGGCGTCTCGCCATTCCAGAAGCTCAGGCTGCGAAGCCAGGGATCCACCAGATCAATGGGCAGCGCGCCTATTTCCGGCGGGCTGGAGCTGTTGCGACCAAAATCGATGGCGCCGTCGGGATGAACGAGGCGACGGTTGGAGGTGATCTCCATCACCTGAGCCACGCCCATGCCGTAGTGCGTGACGGGCTGCGCCGAGGGCAGCGCATCGCGGAGGGCCTGGGCCGTGCGCTGCACCGCCTCTTCGTGGAAGTCGGCAAAGCAGAGGGATTTCTCGAGGCCCACTTCATCCAGCAACTTCTGCGCGGTAAGATCGGCCACGGGTGTGTCGTGCTGATGAATCGCGGCGAGAAGCACGTGCTGGGGCGTGGTGCCCGCCGCTTCCGCGATCACGTCCCGCCAGCGGTTGTAGGCGTCGTTGCGGATTTCGCACCAGTCGATGGAGAGGAATACCACGGGTTTCTCACCGCCGATGAGAACGATGCCCTTGGCGAAGAGGGGATCGACGATCTCTTTGGCAGGCTCAATGCCGCCGGCCATGCCGGGATGACCCAGGGGCGAGGTGACGTCAGCGGTGAAGGCAGCGAGGGTGAACTCGGCCTGGGCGCTGAGGGCGACAAAGCAGAAAGCTAAAACAATGGCGATGATGCGATTCATGGTGGGCTCGTTCTCCACTTAGTATTAAGACCGATACGACGAATAGGACCGATTTCAATCCGTCGTATCGGTCCTATCCGTCCTATTAATTACCCGACACCACTTTCAGCGTCACGTTCTCCAGCTTGTCCCCAAAGGCCTTAATCGCGCCGTGGGGACTGTGCACCGTGATCTGTCCGCTTATGTCGTAGAATCCGTTGTTGCTCTGATCCTCGTAAAACTGCACCGCCGGGCGCTGGGCCCAATCGTACACTTCGCAATCTTCAAAATACACGCCGCCATTGCGCCCGACGAGACTGGGACGGCGCGCATAGATCAGCACGGGCACGCGGGGCCCGCCGTATTCGCGGAAGGCCGAAACCCACGGATTCGCCCAGGTGCAGCGGATGAAGCGCACGTCCACGCTGTTCGCGGATACGTCGTAGACCTTGGCGCCTTCCTTGCCCGTGTTCTCCGTGGTGCAATCCACAAACTCAATGGTCCCCGTGGGCCCGTTGTCGTTGCAGGTGCCCACGGACATGCCGGCCCAGCCGGTCTGGTCCATGTCTTTGAAATCGGCCAGGGTCATGCCCGGTTTGCCCATGCGGGAAACGCAATTCTCGAAGCGGATGCTCACCTGCTCGCTGGTGATGTCCATGGGATTGAGATAAACAAGAATCTGATGGCCGGCGTTGTTCTCGAAGGTACAATTGCGCACCACGCAGTTTACGAAGCGCTGGTCCGCGCTGTCGGGCTCGAAATCGATGCCCGCTTCCGGGGGCGTTCCGCCGGTGTTGGAAAAGGTGCTGTTTTCGATGAGCAGATTCTGCGCACTGATGATGCTGATGCCCTGACGGTGATGATCATCGCAGACCACATTGCGAATGGTGATATCCTCGCCCCAGCGTCGGTCGCCACCACCGTCCACGTAAATACCGTCGCCCCCGGAGGACTCCACGCGCACACCCTCGATCAGCACGTTCTTGCAACCCATGAGGCGGATGCCCATGCGCCATTCCGCTTTGGTGTAGGGCGGATTCTGGTAGTCCTTCTTCCACATGCGCAGGGTCGCGCCATAGCCGCGGATGATCAGGTTCTCCGCGTCATTGGCCGACAGGAGGGAGTCGCCCCCCCCCTGAAACTCGCCCCGCTTCGCCAGCAGCAGCACGCCGGGCTCCAGAAGGAGCTCGAGGTCGCTGCGCAGCGTAAGGGGGGTAACAATCCAGGGTTTGCCCACGAAGGGCACAATCACTTTTTTTGCTCCGGAATCGATCGCGCCCTGGATGGCCGCGGTCGAGTCCGGTTCATTAAAACCCCACCAGCCGGCGTTGGCTACCTCCTTCGCGCCATTGGCGACGGCGGCAACCCGCTCGGGGCTCGCGGCATTGCGCGATTGCTTGCCCACGTCCTCCAGTGGCAACAGGTCCACCTTGCGCACGAAGAGTTCCGCGCCTTCCGACTGAATCTGGATCTGGCCGCTCTTCGGATTCGCATCAATGGAGGCATTCACCCGAATGCCGTTGAGGAAGGTGTCGATTTTCCCGCCGTCCACCGTCACTTCCAGCGTGTTCCATTCGCCAACAGGCTTCTCCACGTCATGCTCGCCGCGGAAACCCAGCACGTCCTCCCAGTCGGGCGAACGGCCCCACCAGTTGATGCGACCGCTGTTCACCG
>JBIJDL010000126.1:0-13642 GCA_044344195.1 Candidatus Hydrogenedentales bacterium | reverse complement strand
GCTTGCGTGTATCCTGCATCATCTTCTTGATAAGGTAGTAACCCGCGCAGAGCGCAATCACGAGGGCGGCGATACTGAAGTTCATCATGGGTTCCACGTCTTTGTAGTCGATGATGATTACCTTTCGGGAGACGGCCACGATGGCCACTAGCATCACAACTTCGACGTGGACGGTGTTCTCTTCGAGGTAGATGCGGATGGTCTCAAAAAGCTCCAGACCTATGAGCACCATGAGGAAGAAGCCGAAGATCTCCAGGAGGTTATCGATATCGAGGAACAGATAAGGCGGCGCGACGATCTGCTCGTAAATGATCATGCCCACCTCCACCGTGGAGATGACGATGGTGATCACCATCATCCCCAGGAGCGACAGCACCACGGCGCGCTCGACAATGCGGATGCCAGCCATGATGACCGCTTCAAACCGATTTTGTTCCATTGCTATGAACTCCCTTGAGGCCTTTAACGGTGAACATTACACGAAGTACGGGGACCCTTTGCAAGGTTTTTGGACATTTCACGCTTCGGAGGCCTGAATACTTCCATCCTGTTGTGCTACTCTTGATGAAGGTGTGGAGGCGTTCCATCGGTGACGGTGAATTCGCCTTCCGTGTGTCCATCGGTTGCACAGGTATGCCCCGCGTGGCGATACCCGCGCGGTTCACGGGTGTACTTACCTCAAGAGGGGTCAAAATATTCATATGAAGCCAGACGAACACGACGGAGCCCCACCCCGGCCGGATGCCGATAGTGAAGACGCCTTCGGGGAAGTCTTCACGGGCAATCTTCCGGCCGAAATACCGGAGGTGGTCGAGAATGAGACCGACGACTGGGAGAACGCGCCCACGCGGGCCTTCTCCCTCCTGGATGCGGCCCCGGTGCCCCACCCCTCGGACCACGCCTTTATGCTGACGCGCTCGGACACGGAGCCCGACACTATTTTCGATGGGGAAAACGGCGTCGGGGTTCGCGCGCCTCGCGAAATGAAGATTGCCCGCGAGGGTGATGGAAAGAAGCTGCCGGAGGGCTATGTAATCAATGAGCGCTTCGAGATCCGGCGTTGCCTGGGCTCGGGGCGCGTGGGCACGGTATATCTCGTGGACGACCTCCGCCTTAAAGACAAAAAGGCCCTCAAGTTGATGCACCCGGCGCTGATCGACAGCGAGGCGGCCTCCAAGCGCTTTATTTCGGAGATCAAGACGCTCCAGGGCCTCTCCCACGAGCATATCGTGCGGGTCTATGATTTCGGCCTTACCGAGCCGGGCGGCCTGTCCTTTTTCACCATGGAATATGTCGACGGCATTTCCTTCGCCCAGCTTTTGAAGAAGAAAGGGGGCCGCCTGCCGGCGGACAAGGCCCTGGGACTGATCGCCCAGATCCTCGACACTCTGGCTTATGCCCACGAGCACGGCACCCACCGCCACCTGACGCCGATCAACGTGATGGTCCGGGCCACGGGCCGGATTGCGCTCCTGAACTTTGGCCTCTCCACGACCCACAGCAGCTCGGGACTGCCGGTGGAGCAAACCCACTTCGACCTGGACTATTACCAGGCCCCGGAGCAGCGGGAAAATGCCGGGGCGGCGGATCCGCGCACCGATCTCTATGCCGTGGGTGCCATCCTCTATCAGATGCTGAGCGGCGAGGTGCCCCTGGGCGATGCCCTGCCCCCTTCTCGAGTTCATTCAGAGGTACCCAAAGCCCTGGACCGGGTGGTGATGCGGGCGCTGGCCGAAAATCCGGAGGAACGCTTCCAGTCAGCGGCGGAGATGAAGGAGGCCCTGGAACGGGCGGAACACTCGCGCAAATCTCCCATGCTCTGGGTGGGCCTCGGTCTCCTGCTGCTGGCAGCCGGTGTGGCCGCGTATATCCTGCTGGGCTGACCCGTCGGCGAAATTGAAGGTGGGCACGGGAGCGCATAGGAACTGACGCGCGCAGGTGTACGTGCAGCGAGCGGCGTACACAAGTGATCGAGCGGAACCGGTTAAGGCGGCAGATATGCTAAAGCGCGTGGATGTCCCGTCGTCAGGGGAATGCACTGCATACGCCAACATAGCTCGGATTCGGGTTCTTTCGATTCGACGACTCTTTCGCTACCGTGGAACACCGGTCCGCGTCAGTCCCGAATGGCACTTACTTAAGGGGAGTAGTCGCAGATTTTGAGATCCACGCCGGGTGCCACCCTCAAGCGGAGGAGCGCAGCGGGGGAAGCTTGTGGGTGCGGTGGATTCGGAAACACCACGCTTGAAAGCGTGAGTTTGCTGGTTTTTACTGGCCTTGTGGTGGACGCCGCTCGCATAAAGTCTCATCACCCACAAGCTCCCGCGGCGAAGCCGCCCCGCTTGAGGGTGGCACCCATGGTCCCCTTTTTGACGCAGACAGGCCTTAAGTAAGTGCCATTCGCGTCAGTCCCAATCTAACTCCGTGAATGGTTACGCGAAATTGAAGGCGGGCGCGGTAGTGCGTATACTGTGATCCAGTACCCCACGGGTGCCCCGTCGTCCCTTGTCCCCCTGTTTCCGACCGAGTCCATACCTGTACACCATGCACGAACCAGCCGCCGAATCGCCCGCCCAGCGCCCCATCCGGGCCCGAACCGAAGCCGCCCCCGCCATTCAGCGCATGGTGGAGGCCCAGCTCATCAACCCGAAGCACGAGATCCTGGTCTTCGGCTGCGGGCGGGGTATCGACGTGGCCTGGCTGCAACGGCGGAAATTCGATGTGCAGGGCTATGACCCCCATGTGCCCTATGGATTCAGCCAGGCACCGACGGACAAATTCGACCTGGTGATGATGGTTTATCTCATGACGCGGCTGAAGACGGACGAAGCCCGGAAGGCTGCCATCGCCCAGGCCTTTGCCCATGTGCGCCCCGGCGGCCATCTCCTCATTGCCAGCCGGCACTGGGCCCAGTTTTACGGCGGCGGCTCGGGAGAAGAGGCCGGGTTGGCCTATTTCACAGAGTTGCTGGAGCGCTGCGATACGGACCAGATTGGCTCCCTCGTCATCAAATCCGAGGACAACGCCCTGGCGATTATGGCCCGACGCGCGGGCACCTACCAGCCGCGCTTCCCCATTGCCTGGGTGGATGACCCCGCCGAGATGGCGCGGGTCTGCGATGCACTCCACGGCGAGCCCATGCTGGCGCTGGACGTGGAAACCACGCTGGATGAGCCCCGGGTCCTCTGCACGGTGCAGTTGGGCATCGCCAACCAGTCGTGGGTCATTGACGCGCTGGCGATGAAGGATCTCTCGCCCCTGAAGGCGCTGATGGAGAATGATGCGGTGGAGAAGGTCATCCACAATGCCTTCTTTGAAGAGCAGATGCTGGGCAAGCATGGCATCCGGATACACAACGTTTTCGACACGCTGCACCACTCCCGGAGCAAACACAAAAAGTCGCCCGGGCTCAGCCATAAGCTCGGCGATGTGTGTGAACGTGAACTGGGTATTTATCTCGACAAGTCCAACCAGACTTCCGACTGGACCCTGCGCCCCCTGGCCTCCGATCAGATCCTCTATGCCGCCATCGACGTTGAGGTACTCGTCGATCTCTATCCTGTTTTCAAACCCCCGAAACCGCCGGTCAACCTGGAACTGTTCCTGGGCTGAGGCTGCGCGTCGAGGGTAGAGGCGGACTTATGCGCCCACGGGCTGCCCGACGTCCGCGCGCTGGCGTTCGTTCACCATGGCGGCCACGGAAGCCTTCAGGCAAACCGGGCAGTACGTGTGGCTTACATCCGTCCGATGAATTCGGTCTTCAAGTTTCCAAGTCTCGTCGTCCTTGACCTTTTTGCAAACACAGCATTGAAGTGTCATAGTCTGGACCTCCTTGTCCGGTTGTCTTCACTAAACTATATTTCGGCACCGGAATCCCTAACTTGAGTACCCTCGACCAATTTCTTCAAGCCCAAACACCGGAGACCAGGTAAACATGGAAGCGCTCCCCCATCTCCCCCACACCCCGGACCACGAACGTGAATGGCATCAGGCCCTTATGGACCTTGCCCGCTACCTGAGAACCCCCACCGGATGCCCCTGGGATCAGCAGCAGACGGCCCGATCCTTTGCGGAATTCCACGTGGAAGAAAGCGCCGAATATGTGGAGGCCTTGGATGGCGACGATCACCACCATATGGCGGAAGAATGCGGCGACGCCCTTTTTACTCTCCTCGCCAGCGTGGCGGCGGCGGAAGCCGAAGGCCTCTTCACCTACGAAGAGATGCTCCGGTGCGCCCACGAGAAGATGATCCGCCGCCACGACCATGTCTTCGGCGCGGAAAAGGCCAGCACCCCGGAAGAGGCCATGGAGGCCTGGGAACGGAGCAAGGCCGCCGAGCGCGCCCGAAAGGGGAATGGAACCTCCTGAACACCGGGAAAACCCGCCCCACGAACAGTGCGAATCCCACGAATTTGCATTGCTATTCGAGATAAGCTCGAAATTCCTGAAAAAATGGTGTATCATGGGGCTCAGGATGAGAGAGTCGGTTCCCGCCCTATTGCGGAGACATTTCACGTCAGATTGGGTTATCGAATTACGAGGAAAGGACTTGGGAATGAAGTTCAAGGTCGAAGGTATTATCTCCGCCATGGTTACGCCCTTTACCAAGGGTGGCGAATTCGTCGATTTCGACAAAGTCGCGCCGCTGGCGGCTTATCTGGAGAAAAAGGGCGCAGGTGGCCTGTTCCCCTGCGGAACCACCGGTGAGGGGCACCTCTGCTCCACCGACGAGCGCAAGACCATCCTCGAAGAGGTTGTCGGCACCGTAAGCAAGAAATGCCGCGTCATCGCCCACACCGGCGCCATGGACACGGCCACAACTGTGGAACTCACAAAGCACGCCCAGAAAGCCGGTGCCTACGCCGCGGCCGTCGTCGCCCCCTGCTTCTACAGCTACGACTTCCGCGCCCTCCAGGCCTTCTACGAGACTGTGGCCGACGCCGTCCCCGGCTTCCCCGTCCTCCTTTACAACATCCCCAGTTGCGCCAAGAACGAGCTCTCCGCCGACCTGATCAAGACCCTCGCCGAGTCCCGCGAGAACATCGTCGGCATCAAAGACAGCGGCGGCAGCATGACCTTCCTCACGCGCCTCTTCAACGACTGCCCTAAAGACTTCGCCATCATCAACGGTGCCGACGAACACGGCTTCCAGGCCATCGTCGCCGGGTGCAACGCCGTCGTCTCCGGCTCCTCCAATGCCTACATCGACATCTACGTAGACATCTACAATCAGATCAAAAAGGGCAACCTCAAAAAGGCCTGGCAGGCCCAGCTCAAACTTGAACGCGCCTGCCGCGTCTTCACCTACGGCGGCGGCCTCGCCGGACTCAAGCACATCATGAGCCTCCGCACCATCGACGCAGGCTACGTCCGCCCGCCCCAGCGCGAACTCGACGCCGCAGAGAAGAAAAGAATTGAACAGGCCTTGAAAGATCAGAAACTGATCTAACGGTCATCCAACAGCTTAGCAAACGACGTCCAATCCCCCGGCCAGCCACGGCGCGGGGGATTCGTTTGTTGGGGGAGAGCAAGCCCCATTCGCATCCCCCGCCCCCATTCCTGTACCCGCTCCCCTAACCGGCAAACAACGGGGGGAATCCATCCGTGCCCTGTTTATACTGGAACGAAATCCGAGCGGGAACGCATGGAGTTCCTGTCTGGGCTGTACGAGGAGATGAAGCGTAGGGACTGATACGCAACCACGACCCCGACACCTTCGGAGCGGAGCTTCGGAACAGACGTTCCCAAGGGGACCTTGGGAAGCAGTGGAAGAGACAGTCATTCTCGCGCCTGCGGGAATCCAGTGCTTTCGCGCAGTTTAACATTGCACGGTCTCTGGACTCCCACTTTCGTGTGAATGACAGACTCGCAAGATCTACTCCGACTTCGTCGCACCGCAACGAAATCGCCAGCCCTCCTCCGGGGCCAAGGGGCTGGCGTGCGTGGCGCTCCCCTATTTATCCAGCATGTTGGCGATAATTTCGTGGCCTTCGTGCCTTGCGGCGTCGGCGGCGGTCTCGCCGACGTTGTTTTTGATGGTGACGTCGGCGCCGCGCTGGATAAGGATGCGGACGACGTCTTCGCTGGCGTTGCGGGCGGCGCGGTGGAGTGCCGTTTCGCCGGTATGGTTCACGGCGTTGATGTTGACGCCGGCGTCGATGAGCTGGCCCGCTTCTTCGGCGTCACCACGGGCGGCGGCGTAGTGCAGGGGGGTCCACTGGGCCTGGGTGAGGGCGTTGACGTCGGCACCCTGGGCAATGAGGAAGGCGACGTCCTGCTCGTGGCAGCGTGCCGCGGCGATGTGGATGGGGGTAAGGCCCCAATCGTTCTTGGCGTTGATGTCGGCCCCGCGGTTGATGAGGTACTCCATGATGTCGGCGCTGCCCCAGGCGGCGGCGGAATGGAGAGGCGTCATGCCGTGATCGCCACGTTCGTTGACAGAGATGCCTTCGTCGAGGAGGGCGGCGATGTCGTGGGGCTTGCCTTCGCTGGCGGCTTTGTGGATCGTTTCGTAGCGGACTTCGGGGGTGACGCATCCGCCGAGGGCAAGGAGGAGTCCGGCCAGGGTGAGTTTGTTCAGATACTTCATGGTATTCCCTTTCAACGCGCCGTGGGGCGCGCTTTCACGTGGCCATAGCGGGAGGCCCCGGTATCCGTCTGCGAGGCGCGGATACCGGGGCTTGCTCTCTCCTACTGAATTCCGAGGATCCCCAATATTTCAGGATTTTCTTCCTGCCAGGAGAGCACGTTGTGGCAGATGGTGCAGTCCTGGGTTATGACGCGGGCACCGTCTTTGCTGGCGTGGCCGTCGTCGTGGCAGCGAAAACAACCGTTGAACTGGGTATGCCCTTTTTGATCGGGATAGGTGCCCCAGGTGATGCCCATCTGGGGGTAGTTATTGCGGGTGTAGATGCTCTGGATCTCGGCGATGGCGGCGTCGATGAGAGCGCCTTTGTCGGCCACGGCATCGGCGTGATTGGCGGCGTAGAACTCTTTGACGTTGCCGGCGATGAAGTTGGCTCCGTCTTCGGCGGCGGCTGCGCCCTCAAGGGCGGCCATGCCGGCCGACTTGATGCCGGGCAGGGTGACGTCGATACGCCCTTCCTTCATGGCTTTGTTCAGCGCGGGTCCGGGCATTTCAAACTGGTGGGTGGCGCGGTTGTGGCAGTCGGTGCAGTCCATGGCGCGCATTTTTTCCGGGTCGATGGTGGCGGGGTCCAACTCGGCGTCGGCGAGGTACTCGGTCACGCTACCATCTTCTTCCGTGACCTTGACATAGGGGATGGTTTCCCGCTTGTCGTCGGAGGCGTAGAAGGAGACTTCCCGTCCGGGGCTAAGGTGCCAGCTATGGATGCCCTTCTGCTGGGAGCCGCGGCCGCCGATGTGCATCATGAGAACAGAGGTCAGAGGCGTGTTGGCGTCGTCGGCGGTGTAATCGGTGGTCACGCGAAGGGCGTCGCCCAAGTCCTTCTCGGGGCTGTGGCATTCGCCGCAGGTGAGTTCAGCGTCGGAGAGGGTGTGGACGGGCGTCGGGATGGGCCGATCATAGGTGCCGGTCAGGACACCGTAGACCTGGTTGAGGCCGTTGACCTTGGCGTGGACAAGAGAGGGCAGTCCCGGACCAATGTGGCAGTCCACGCACTTGACGTTGGCGTGGGGCGATTTCTGGTGGGCGATGAACTCGGGGGCCATGACACTGTGGCAGGTGAGTCCGCAGAATTCGACGGATTCCATGTAGACCATGCCCTCGTAGCTCACGGCGGAGATAATGCCGAAGTTAACGAGGGTGAGGACGACGACGATGGCGAAGAGCTTGCGGATGCGGGGGCTGTTAAAATCAAGATCGATGTGGGCGGGTTCGGCCACATCGAGTTTTCTGCGGCGGCGCCGGTCGACCCAGGCACCAATCGGGATGATGAGGAGTCCGCAGACAAAGACACCGGGCAGGATCATGTAGGTCAGGATGCCGATATACGGCGAGAGGGGAACGCCGACGAGCCCCATGATCAGGAAGCCAACCATGGCGGCACCGCTGACGGTGGTGAGGCTGCTGCCGAAGAGGGTGATCCAGTTTCGCCAGATCAAGTGGGTCAGGGCCCCGACCCAACCTTTTGCCGCATTGGCCATGGTATTCTCCATTCTGTACTGATGCTTAGTTGTTCAACCGGCGGGGAAGGTTGGGTATAACCTTCCCCGCCGGTGCTGTCTCATGTCAACTTTCGGGTCATTCCGTTGGGATGCCGTGTGGCATCCTGACGGTCACGGCCCCATATTGTGGACGTCGATTACGGCGAACTCCGCGCTGCTGTCGTGGCAGGTGGAGCAGGATTCCACGCGGGTATTCGGCTCCGTCGCCAGGATGGCGTGCACTTCGGTGATCAGGCTGTCGTGGCAGGAGGTACAAGTCGCCCGTTCCGGCAGTTTTTCCGAGATGACCGTCTCTCCGTCGCTGATGATTGTGGGCAACGCTTCCTCGGCGAGGGGCAGTTCATAGGAACCTTCGACGTGGCAGATCTCGCAGTTGCGCAAGTCGCCGGGGAACCCGATGTGGGTGAAGTCGAAGGGGGTGCTGCCGAAGCCAAACACGGTGTAGTCAGTTTCAAGGTCGGCACCGCGGTGAATCTGGTGGACCATGTCCTTGAAGTTGATGGTCTCCGGCGGGAGCATTTCAGCGGGGCGGCGGTTGATGTCGGTGCTGTTGGGATTGTGGCACATGACGCAGTATTCGACGCCGACGCGGAGACTGCCATGGAGACGGAGGTCGCTGTGGCAGACGTTACACTTCTCGTTGTCCACGATCTGGCGGCGGTCGACAGGTTCGCTGCCGTCCGTCGTGAAGATCATGCGACCGTTGCTGGACGTACCCTGGGTGACGGGAGTTCCGTTGTTGTCGAAATCGAGCCGTCCGTCCATCGCCACGGCGAAGGTGTCGGTGGAGTCCAGGGGCATCTCGCGCGTGAAGGTGTAGCTGAACGTGCCGTCGCCATTCGCGACCGCGTTGGCGGCGGTGATGGTTTCGCGGACCGACTGCTGATACTCG
This sequence comes from Candidatus Hydrogenedentales bacterium, assembly GCA_044344195.1. GTDB lineage: Bacteria > Hydrogenedentota > Hydrogenedentia > Hydrogenedentales > JAEUWI01 > JAEUWI01. The sequence continues at coordinate 4,601 of JBIJDL010000126.1, read as the reverse complement.
CTCACGGGATAGGCCAGGGTGGCCGCAACCGTGCGGATGGCCGTCAGGTCGGTGTACGCCTCGCCTGCGTCATTGGCTGCCGTGAAGTTGATGGTAACCGCAACGCCTGTTTCTGTTTCGGCGGTCGTCGTCTCGTTGACCGTGAAGGCGAGTCCGGGTGCGAGGGGGCTATCGGTCGCCAGACGGTGTGCTTCCATGATGGGCGCGGGTCCAGGAGCCGTCGGTGTGTGGCACTGGGCGCACAGCCTGTTGTCCACTTGCTGGCCGGCGATGTGGTTGGTGAAGCCTTCGGGGGTGCCGAGGGGATCGCCAAACCAGGTGCGATCGTGGCAGGATGCGCAACCTTCAATGGTGGGCTTGGTCATGTGGACGTCGCCCTGAGGCGCGTCGCCGTGGCAGACGGCGCAATTCTGCACCGGCTGAGGGAAGGTGACGTGAGAGAAGTCCGCACCCTGAACAATGTACGGTTCACCCGCCTGTACGCTGGGAAGCCCCGAGCCCTGGTGGATCTTGTGAACCATATCGGCGAAGTCAATAGACACGCCTTCGTCGTCCAATGAACCGGTGCTATGGCAATTGATGCAATACTGCACTTCGCGGCGCGTACCGTGGGCCGAGAGGCGGGTATGGCACTGGTTGCAGGATTCTGTCGTGACAATCTCACGCGTGGCCACTTCGGTGCCGCCGTCCGGCCGGAAGGCCAGGACCGCGTTGGCGGGATAATTCACTTCGTCGGCAGGAAACAGGCGACGGAACTGACCAGCAACCTGATGGGACGCCGTCTCCAGATAATCCTCTGGGATCACGGTGGCAAACTTGTAGGTCAGCGTGCCGTCCAAGACCTGCGTCAGGCCGGCGAGGCGGGCGCTGTCCGTCGTGTACTGAAGAACCTCTTCTCCAGCCGAGGATACTCGGGTGCGGGTGGTGTAGCTGATATAGCCCGCCACACCGCCCTCGCCCGGATCCGGATCGAGGTAGGCCAGAGCGAAACGCGCGTCGGTCAGTTCCCGGAGGGGAATCAACTCACCCGCGTCGTCGGTGATGGTGAAGGAAACCAGAGGACGCAGGTCTTCGGGGATTACGACCTTGGTGATCTCCACATTCAAACCGGGCGATGTCGACACCGGCAGAACGGCAATCGGATCGGGATCAGGATCCGGGTCTGGATCAGGATCCGGGTCCACGGGACAGCCCGCAATTATGACACCAGACAATAGGAGTGCAAGAAGAGCGTACCATCTGGTGCTCGTCCCGCCTGATTTGGGTAACCCATTCACTGACATAACATTCTTCCTCCGCTTCTTTGTCGCCCGATAGTTCCCGTCACCGGAATCCCACGCCATCCAACTCCGCTGATAAGCGCGTTGTAACCGGGAGAATGTCCTCTCCTTTGAATCATTCCCAAGGGAGCATTCTGATTTTATTGTAAGCGAATTCTGTGCCAATGGGAAGGCTTTTCTTGACTGGCCCTTCCCTGGGCACGCGTGGGTCCGAAACAGACGCGCCGTTCCAGCCCCCTGCCGATACACGGTGCAATAGGGCACAACTCTGCTGAATCCTATGTGCATTTTCCCTGCACACTCCACAGTGCTCAATTGAACACTTGCGCATAGTGCACAAGTGTTCATGCCGCATTGTCTGACTTCTTGTGGCGGTATTCATTGACATGCCGAAACACTCGTGATAGTGTTGTAAATCTGAGCGTCACGCAGTCCAAAGAAACTGGCAAGATAGTTGCTTCAACTTTGGCGGAAGTATTGGGCGTCTGAGGCTGATCGGGCCCCATTCCCAAGAGAACCACATTCTGGCGTTGTGTCTGTTTCGGGAGGAAATACGGTTGTTTATTCAATCTGGGAACCCATGGGGCCATCTGGCGTGAATTCATCTCCGCAAACGAAAGAAGACCGCAGAGCCACTTCCACCCACTGGCGTGGCCTGAAGTTCCTCAGCCTCGCCATCATCCCCGTGCTCGCCATGGGCGTGGATGGCTGCTGGCAACCTGGACTCGGCCCCGGCGAAGTGGGAACCGCCACCTGTCTGGCCTGTCACGACGGCCGTAGCGCGAGTGACCATCGCGAGTTTCGCGAAAGCCCGCACAACACCATCTCCTGCGAATCATGCCATGGTCCAGGGCTCACCCACGTGCGCGAGGGCGGGCGCTTCGGCCTTTTCATTGAGAACCCAGGCGATCTTCCTTTTGAAAAGCGCCATGAGGCCTGCATCGAATGCCACGACGAGGCGGATAGCCCCGGCGGCAGCACCGTCGATGCCTTCCTGGCCACGGCCCACTTCTCGAGCAACGCCGCGACCTGCACCGATTGCCACAACGTGCATAATCGCGGCGGGATGGCGATCAGCGCCGAGTCCCCCACGCGCTTCGGCAGCGAAAATTTCGCGGAGCTTTGCGGCCGCTGCCACGAAGGCACGGTGGAGCAGTTCGCCCAGAGCGGCCACGCCCAGCAGGACGTAGCCACTTGTGCGAGCTGCCACGACATGCACGGTGCCACGATGTTTACCGCCGCCCCGGAAGACAATCGCCTTTGCCTGCAATGCCATCAGAGCTTTGCACTCGGCTTCGAGACGGATGAAGACGTGGCGCTGCACACCGGGCATCCGGTGGATCCCGCGGGCAGCGGCGCGAGTCGCTGCACCAGTTGCCATCTGCCCCCCTTCGAAGCGGGTGGGGCGACCGGCCACGATCACTCCCTCTTTACGATTCCGCCTATTGCCAGCAATGAGGCTGTCGAGCAAGGCGTGCAACCCGCCCCGCCCAATTCTTGTGCGGGTGTGACCGGGTGCCATGACGCCAATGTTCCGGGATCCGGTCCCGCGTATGATGAAAACGACCTCGACAGCAATGAAGACTTGCAGTCGCTGTACGAATTGATTGGTGCGCTGCCCTGATGTTCACAATGGAGGAAGAGGCAGCTATGACCGCCACGAAATGGAAGGGCACCGGGTGTTGAAAGGCTGGAGGTATTCGATAAACCAATCTCGCGCGAGGCTGCTTGTCGCCCTTGCGATGATGAACCTGCTGACGCAGGGAAGCTCATCCGCCGCAGAGGAGGCCGCCACGGTGGAGGCTCAGACTGTCGTCGAATCCCCCGCACCAGAAGCCGCCGCACCAGAAGCCGCCGCAGAGGAAGCGCCCGCGGCTGAAGCCGCGCCGGACGCCGATGCTGAAGCACCGCCCGTCGAGGCTCCCGCCGACGAGAATGCCCCTGCGGAAGCAGGGGAACCCGGTGCCGGCGATGGTGCCGAGGCCGAAAAATCCGATGACGTTCCTCCCTGGTATCGCGGAACTTTTGAGGCGGAAGTGGACAGCGTCATCACGGATGGCGGCTCGGATCTCGATTTCAGCCAGTATCTGCGCCTTGAAGCGGATCCGCCGAAGAATCCTCGCCTGCACCTCCGCGGTGCGCTCTGGCTGCATCAGGATCTCCTCTCGGATGAGGGCAAATCCAGCACGCTTCGCGATATCAACGATGCGTCCAGTTCCGATGTTCAGGCGCGCCTTCTCTATCTCTACGCGGATATCGATGATGCCCTGGGCGATCAGTCCGTACTCCGCATCGGGCGCCAGCGAATTCAGGAAGGGGCCACCTACAATCGCATCGATGGTCTGTACGTGAAAAAGCGGATCAGCAATGTGGAGATGTACGCCTTCCTCGGCGCGCGGGCCTCGGTCTATCGCGACACGACCGATGATCTGGTTCTCGGCGGCGGCGTGGCCTACCTCCCCTCCGCCCAGACCCGCATCGCGCTGGACGGCTACTATGCGGAAGAAAGTCGCTACGGCCTCTCGTCTCAAAAGGACTACAGCCCCTTCTCGGGGTATTCCCGCTACATTGCTTCGGAAATCAACGACAGCAAAACGACCCTCAGCTTCTGGCACAGCTTCGGCGCCAATACCCGGCTCTTTGCACGGCTGGGCATGCTGGGCAGCGACGTTGACGAGCTCAGCCTCAGCCTCAATGGCTTCATCCCCCGCCTCAATCTGCTCTACGACGTAAACTATCGCCAGCTTTTCAATACAACGGGTGATACGACCGCCGACCTCTCACCCTTCTATCAGGTGCTTGGCCAATATCGAGAACACCAGACGCTCTACCTGGCCCTTCACCGCCCGATCACGAAGAAAGTCACCCTCTCCCTCGAAGGCGAAGTGCGGAACTCGGAAAACGACGACTTCTACTCCGGCAATCGTGACTACACGCGCGTGGGCACCGTGCTGAATGTGGATGAACTCTACAAGGGCTTCGGTGTGACTTCCTCCGTGGAATATTGGGACGTCTCCGACGGCGAAGGCTCCTGGACCGTTACGGGCGAGGTCAACCGCTCGTGGGAGAACTTTGAGTGGCGCGCCGGTGTGGATTTCGTGCGCTACAAGGATCGCGTCATCGAATATGACCGCCGCGCCGCCCTGGTGGACGCCGCCGTGGTCGCCATTGTCCCGGGCATCTACCCCGGCTTCTCCTGGTTTACCCAGCGCAACTCCACACGCATCCTGGACACGCGCGAGAACGTCTACAGCATATTTACGGATTTCGACTGGGAATTTCGCGAGGATCAGACCATCTACGCGAAGTTTTCATTCGAAG
>JBIJDL010000639.1:0-3397 GCA_044344195.1 Candidatus Hydrogenedentales bacterium | reverse complement strand
CCCCAGAGTTGGGAGGTCTCGGCGAAAGCACAAGAGACGCTCCAGAGCAGAAATGAAAAGCAGAAGGCGTAGCGTAATAGGGCGGACATGGGGATTTCCTGAATTTCGGAATTCGGTTAAGGCGTTGCCCCCCTGAACATAGAATAGGCCACACGTCGATTGGATTCAACAGCCGAGTGGCGGCGAACTTCACAAGTTGTGTCAACCTCAAAAGGACGCAAATTGAACGCTAAAAGGTACACTTTTGTGGTTCATCGGGTTTAAGCGTACTTGAACCTCACGGAGCACGCGCCTGGCTATGACTACGATTTTTTACCACGAATCCACACGAATAAGAACACAAGATTAAGGATAGCCGGAGAAGATGGCCGCTCTGATTTCTTTTTTCTCATCTGTGTGGATCTGTGCGGATCTGTGGGAAAATCTTTCTCCGGTGGGTGACGGCAACATAATCTATCCATTGCCGCTCCGAGGCTCAAAACTAATGCTGGGTTGCCAGATGCACTCAGGCATTTGCGTCTACTCGCGTTCATTCGCGGCTCAAACCCCACACTCTCGTTGCCTCTTCAACATTTGCGTGAATTTGCGGTTCAGAACCCTTTAGTTTCGGTCAACGGCTTCTCCAGAAACTAAGGGCGTGATCAAACCTGCGCCCATCTGCCTCCAACCGCTCTGAGGCGTCACACCCAATGCCAGTCCGCCGGATGCGCCCTGAAATTCGCGTTCGTTCGCGATTCAACTCCATTTTTCCCTTCAACTATTCCGCTCAATGATGCCTTTTGCGAGCGAACGTTGCTCCTCGTCCGGGCCCATGGAAAGCACCTCCTTTGCCAGGCTCACCGCATCCGCCTTGCGCCCGCTCTGCTCCGCCACTTCCGCCAGGCGATAGGTGCTCCATACATAACTCGGCTTCACCTCGCGGGAACGCTCCAGATACATCCGCGCGCCATCGGGATCGCCGCTGGCCGCGAGTTCCACCCCGTAGAGATAGTTGGTATAGAAATGGTCTGGCGCAATCTTCAGCGCTTCTGCGATGCGGGCCGTTCGCTCGGGGCCCAAGGGCATCGCCCGGGCTACGGCGGCGCAGGAGTTGCCGCGATAATCGTTGTATTCCATCAAATCCTTGTAATTGGTCCCTTCCGGATAGCGCTCGCCAAGAATTCTAAAATAGTAATCGGCGCGTTCAAAATCCCGCCCGTTCGCCGCAAAGTAGGCCGCATTGGCCATAAGCATCGGGTCGTCCGGATTGCGCTTCAACTGCTCCACATAGACTTGCGACCACTCGACGGCCTGCTCGTCCGATTTCAAGCGCGCCGCATGGGCGCGGCTCCGATCCCCCATCGCTTGTTGCCCCTCGCGCTTGGCCACGAGGAGCAGGGGAAAATTCGCACTCGCCGCCTCGCACTCGGCGATGGCCTGGTCCACCGCTTCCCACGAGCCGCCCCAGCTCGGGTGGGCGGCATTGATCAGGGCCACACGAGCGGAAAGACACATGGGGTTCAGCGTGATCGCCTCACGACAAAGCCGCTCCGTCGCGGCTCGATCCTCGCCCAGATGCAGGCTTATCGTGGCGAGATTGACGGGTATCTCCGCGTCCCCCGGTTCCAGCGCGCGGGCTGCTTCCAGATCGGCGCGGGCCAACTCGACCTCAGCCTTAAAGCTGCGTCCCCCGCTTCTGCTCGCGAAAAGGCTTATGCCCCGGCCCTCGTGATGAAGCGCAAGCCGGAGATGGAATATTCCCCGGACCAGTTTCGCCCGATACGAGTCCGGCATCGCCGCGACCCACGCGTCCAGCGTCTCCTGCATGCGCTCCGGCCCCGGCCCCTCTTCAAAGCGAGTAATTAGATTGATGCAGCGGGCGTAGAGATGCGCATGGTACGGATCGGCCCGCTTTTCATAGCGTTCGGCCAGCCGGGATTCAAGCAGAGCGAAGTCCCGTTTTTCATAGAGCGCTGCGATCAGCTCGCTGTGAAGGGGTATCACCGTATAGCGGAGATTCAGGCCGCTCGCCTCAATCCGACGGGCGCGCTCTTCTCGCGCCTCCGCGTCCGACTCAAGCGAAGCGGCGGCCTCCTTCGCGCCCGCGCCCGGAGCCTTGCCACTGCCCAGCCCCCCGTGCTTCAGCATGAACGCGATGGGGCCAATGGCCAGCAGCGCCATGCACACGACGCCCAGCACGCCCGCCAGCAACGCAACTACCCCGTCTCTATCCATGGTTTGTCCACCCTTCCCAGTGCACCCAAACTCCCCAGAAGTACCGCACGATGAATGTCAGCCTACGCCCGCGCCCCGCCTTTGTCAACTCCAGTTTGTGGCGGCGCAGCGCCCCGCGATATAGTTGCGGCATCGCCACGCGGCATAGCGCCGCATACCAGGGATGATTCCATGACTATTCGCAGCCTGATTCCGACTCTCCTCGCCTTCCTTCCTGCACTCGCCGCAGCCGCGCCGCTCACGAGCCCCCAGTCCGTCGCCGTAGGGACCTATGGCCAGGAGATGCGCACGGCCTACACGATTGCGGATGGTTTGCCTTCGGACGATGTGCTCTCCGTCGCTGTAAACCAACAAGGCGAGGTCTTCGTGGGTACGTCGAAGGGCCTGGCGAAGTTCGATGGCAGTTCCTGGGCGTTGGTGAAAGACCTTCCAGCAAATCCTGTGACCGTACTCTTGCCCACATCGAGCGGCTTGTATGCCGCGATTGGAAAAGAAATCTACGTTGAGAGCGGCACCGCATTTGATCGTGTTTCCGCGAAGTCGGATCCCGTCGTTTCACTTGCCAACGGATCGAGCAGCGCGGGAAATACTTTGTTGGTGGCGACAGCCGATGGACTTTACGAGCACATGGGCCAAGTCGGTCAAAAACTCTTCGACGCGGCCTGGGATAACAAAGAATCTATCCATGCAATCATAGTCGACGGTGATAAACTTTGGATTGCAGCCGATTCGGGTGCTTTCGTGGTATCAAAAAGCCAACTTTCTGTTGCGAGAAGTACCAAAGCGGTTTCACCCTTGTTTGAGCCTGAAGGCACGCCCTCAGATTCCGTCGCGCGTCCCATCCTGCCTCACGATGGCACTACTGGCTGGGCTCCACGTGACGTTCGCGCCATCGCCCTCCACAACGACCGCTTGATCCTCGCCGCTCCGCAGGGCGTCGCCATGGAGAAAGCGGACGGCACCTGGGACCTCTACACGGGCCACGATGGCCTGCCCTACAACGATTTCACCTCCCTCGATGTCGCGCCCGATGGCCGCCTCTGGCTGGGCACCACCAAAGGCGTCATCCACTTCGCAGAAGGCCACTGGGCCTACCGCGCGGGCAAGCGCTGGCTGCCCCACGACGAGGTGCGCGACATCGCGGCGACGGCGGATGGCGCGTGGATCGCCACGGCGGGAGGGG
>JBIJDL010000582.1:0-3985 GCA_044344195.1 Candidatus Hydrogenedentales bacterium | reverse complement strand
GCCGCCATACGGAAATAGCGCATGAGGGGCGCGGCATTACTTTCTTTCACGAAGCGGCCGTCCCAGTTGAGGAGGCGGTCGAGATCGGCCTTGTAGGCGGGATCTTCGAGGGCCTTCTTGGCGGAGCCCATGGCCATTTTCTTGAGGGTCTTCTTCCAGCCCTCGCGGTAGGGGTCGGTCACGTCGAAGGCGAGGTCCATGGCCTCTTCCTTCGTCAGGCTGTCATCTGCGGCCAGGGCCTGTAGGGCGCGATCACCACGGCTGTTGCGGGAATCCCAGCTTACGTTGTAGATGTAGCTCGGGTACTTGTCCGCCGTCATGGGCGAATTTTCCATCATGAATTCGGGGCTGATATTACAGTTCTGCATGTAGCCCTGTTCGGGATTTTTGATCTGGACCAGATCTTTCGCGTCGTGGATGCCGAGCCACTTGGTTTTGGAGGTGTTGCCGGGCACGGGCGCGCCCCAGTTGTAGCCCTCGGGCCGGATGGGCACGCGGCCCGTGCGAATGTAGGCGATGTTGCCCTCGCGGTCGGCGGACATGAGGTTCTGCTCCATATACTGATTCATGGCGAGGCCCTCCATGAACTCGTCCACGTTATTCGCCAGGAGGCATTTGTAGCCCTGCTCCAGGAGGAGGGTCTGATCGAGGTAGGGCGTGGCGCCCACGAGGATGGTCTGCTTTTCCAGATCGGGCTCGGCGAAGGCGGGGCCGAGGATGGTGGTGTAGGTCGGCATGACGACGGGCGCGCCATCTTTCACGTTGATGGTAACGGCGCCCATTTCGGCATCAAGCCATTTCCCGTCGTATTCATACTGGAGGGGATTCGCGGGGTTGAGCTTCATCGCGTAGACATCGGCGGTATCGGGGCCGCCCGTGGTGGGTGCCCAGCCGAAGTGCTCGGTGTGTCCATAGGCCAGCAGAAAGGTGCCGACGAGGAAGTAACCGTGCTGCTCGCTGAGGGAATCGCCGTAGACGTTGGCCTCATAAAAGACCGACATGCCCTGCCACGTGAGGTGGGGATCGGTGAGGAGAATGGGGCAGTTCTCGGCGCTGCGCCCGGGCGATACCGACCATTCGTTAGAACCCCAGCCAAGGGTGTTACCTTCCTGATTCATTTCATCGCGCACGGTGCCCAGAGGCCAGTTCAGGATCATGGCGCGCATGATGGCCAGGGAGTGCCAGGGCTTGAGGTCGAGAAAGAAGGGCGACTTGCGGTCGGGGTGATCCGCCAGGTAGGCCTGCACGCCGGCCACGTAACCCGCGGCCATGGCCTTCACGGGTTCCGAGGCCGAGGGCCAGAAGGCTTCGCAGCGCTTCTCGTTCCCGACCATCTGCATCACGTAGTCGGCTTCGATGTGGTCTTTGCCGAGGACTTCGGCCATCCGCCCGACGGCCTGGCGCACGTTGAGGTAGATGTCGTCGAGGCGGTCTTCGGCCTGGGCATAGCCGAGGCCATAGGCGGCTTCGGCGTCCGTGGTGCCATAGATGTAGGGCACGCCCCAGGTATCGCGGTAGATGGTGGCGGTGCCGGCTTGGGCGCTCTGAAGCAGGGCGCCGAGGCCAAGGGCGAGCAAGAGGGCCAGGGGATGCTTTGGCATAAGGGATTTCCTTTGGTGGTGGGGGATTTTATGGGTCTTATGGGTCTTGTGGTTATCATGAGTTCATAACGACCCATAAGACCCATTCTTTACGATTGCGGGAAGTTACTCCGGGAAATCATTCATCGCCAGCACTCACGGGGTAGCCGGCGCTCTTCCAGCCGCCGAAGCCGCCGATCATGGAGACGACCTGGGTGTAACCCATGCGCTGGAGGGACTCCGCAGCCAGGGCGGAGCGGGAACCGCCGCCGCAGTACAACACGATGGGGGTGCTGGTATCGGGGACAGCCTTCTCGATGTCGCGCTCGAGCACGCCCTTGCTGATGTGGGACGCGCCGGTGGCGTGGGCCGTGACCCATTCGCGATCTTCGCGAACATCGATGAGGGCCAGGCCTTCGCCCCCGTCGAGGCGGGCCTTGACTTCCTCCACGGTTTGCTCCTGCACGCGGGTTTTGGCGTGGTCTACGATATCTGAAAAACGGCTCATTGGGTTGCTCCTCCGGTCGGGTCCAAAAATTACGGGAACGTCTAGTATAGCCGATGACGCGACGGGACTGTCCTGAACGCAAGGGCCCCTGATCAACGTGCTTTCGCTCCAGGTTAATCGGGTCATTGCACCGCGAAGAAGCCAACTGCGCGTTCGGGACCGTGCCGCGCTTTAAACTACGGGGAACGGTCCCGCACGCGTGGCTTGTCTTCCTCGTGGGGGTCGTTCGCGGAGTCTGGGTCGCCAACGCGGATCGGGCGTTCCTGCGTGCAGGACGGTCCCCTTGGAGACACTGGAAATGCCGGGGAGGTTTCAGGTTCAATAGCCGACGGGCTTTACGCCGCAACAATAGTCGAGTAACCAGGGAGATTTGGGCCAGTGGTTGAATTGGGAAGTGCGCCGCGCCGGGCGTTGACGTGGCTCATGGCCTTGGCTATTGTTGGTTTCATTGCGTCGGGCGGCGGTGCCTGGGCGGAGATGGCGTGGAAGGACCTGCCCCCCCTGCCCGTTCCCCTGTCGGGGCATTTTTCGGGAACGCACAATGACGCCCTGATCGTCGCGGGCGGCTCCAATTTTCCTGTGTCACCCTTCCAGGGGGGCGAGAAACAGTGGCTGGACCGGATTTACGTGCTGGAGCCGGGCGCGGATGCCTGGAAAGACGCCGGTCAACTTCCTCAGGCTCGAGCCTATGGCGGGGCGGTGTCCACACCCGAGGGACTGCTTCTTCTCGGAGGTACCGATGGTCAGGTCTGCTTCGACAGCGTGCTCCGGCTGACGTGGGAAGGCGGTGCTATTACGATAGTCCCGATGGGCAAGTTGCCCGGACCGCTTGCCTTTCACGGGGCGGCGCTGGTGGGGAAGTCCATATACCTTACGGGTGGGCAAGCCGATCCGAAGGCTACGGAGGCGTTGAACCGGACCTGGTCGTGGATGTATGGCGTAGCCGGCGCCTCTTGGGAAGAGGTCGAGGCGCTGCCCGGCGGTTCGCGGATATTGCCCGTGGTGGTGAGCCGGGACGACAACCTTTTTGTTTTCAGTGGCGCGTCGCTGCTCAAGAAGGCCGACGGTACGCCGGGGCGCGTATTTCTGAATGACGGCTATCGCTACACACCGGGCAAGGGCTGGATGACCCTCACGGGACCGCCCGTGCCCCTGGTGGCGGCGCCCGCGCTTCCCTGGGGTCAGGCCCACATCCTGGTGAGCAGTGGCGACGACGGTAAGCTCTTCGAGCAGTCGGCACAACTGGGCGATAACCATCCCGGTTTTCCGGGTACGATCTGGGCCTATCACACCATCACAGACACGTGGGTGGAGAAGGGCACGGTGCCCCAGCCCACGGTAACGACGCAGGCCGTGCTCTGGCAGGATCGCATGGTCATCCCCGGTGGCGAGGATCGCCCGGGCCACCGGACGACGGCGGTCCTTTCTGGCGCGCCGGTCGCCATCACGAAAAGCCTGGGCTGGTTGGACTATAGCGCCCTGGGGCTGTATTTCGCCGCGCTGGTCTATATCGGGATTTACTGCTCTCGCCGAGAAGCCAATACGGAAGTCTACTTCCTGGGCGGCGGCCGAATCCCGTGGTGGGCCCTGGGCATTAGCATTTTCGGCACCTCGCTCAGCTCCATCACCTACCTGGCGATTCCGGCAAACGCCTATGCGACCAACTGGGTCGGTTTCCTGAGCAACACGTGCATTGTGCTCGTCGCGCCCTTCGTCGTTTGGCTCTATGTACCGCGATACCGTCGGGCGAATGTCCCCACGGCTTACACCTACCTGGAGCAACGCTTCAATCTGGCGGTGCGGATTTACGGCAGCCTGGTCTTTATGCTCTTCCAGTTCGGGCGCATGGCGATCGTGCTTTACCTGCCCGCCATCACCCTTTCCGCGTCCACGGGCC
>JBIJDL010000581.1:0-3996 GCA_044344195.1 Candidatus Hydrogenedentales bacterium | reverse complement strand
TCATGCGCTTGGCGATATTCCCCAGCAACGCGATCTCCGTAAGAGGCCCGGAGTAGGCAAAATCTGCGTTGGCCTTGCGGCTTTCGCGAATAGCGTTGCACCATTCGTTTTCGTGGCTGCCTTCGATCTGGCGCAGCGTGGGCGCGGGCGGCGTGAAGTCTTTCATCCGCGCTTCGGGCAGGAGTCGCGGCGACTGGCCGTAGGTGCCGCAGGTGAGATAACCCTTGCTGCCTTTGAACAGCGCGCCTCCGTCGGAGGCACCAAGCACGTCCTTTTCCCCCAGCTCACTCGGGCGCGGGGGACGCAAGCCGTCGTACCAATTGATGGCGACCGCCGGTCGGTTGCCCTTCGCGGGGAATTCATAGCGCACGGCGGAGGCCAGGGAGTGCATCTCGTCTGTCTGGCCGGTGGAACTGCCGTCGATGCTGATTGGCGCGCCCAGATCGAGGGCCCACACGATGGGGTCGAGGGTGTGTGCGCCGCGGTCGCCCATCATGCCGCAACCGAAGTGGAGCCAGCTTCGCCAGGTGCGCGGGTGGTAGCAGGGGTGGTAGGGCCGCATGGGCGCGGGACCGATCCACAGGTCCCAGTCCAGCGTGCCGGGCACGGGCGGCGTCTCCGCGGGCCGCGCGCTCACGGGGCAACTCCAACTCTCGTGGCCCCAAGGGTAATAGCTGAGATCGCACCAGGCGTCCACCTCGCGCACTTCGCCGATGACCCCCGCCTGGATCCATTCGGCCACCTCGCGCCCACCCGACATGGAGTGGCCCTGAATGCCCATCTGTGTCACAACTTTGGACCCCGCCGCAATGGTCGCCAGGCGCCGCGCTTCGAACACGTCGTGGGTCAGCGGCTTCTGGCAATACACATGCTTGCCCGCTTCCATCGCGGCCTTCGCGATCACCGCGTGGGTGTGGTCCGGCGTGGCGATGAGCACCGCGTCGATCTCCGGCTGCTTCTCCAGCATCACGCGGAAGTCGCTGTATTGTTTTGCGCCGGGATATTGCGCAAAGACCGGCGCGGCGTAGACCGAGTCCACGTCGCACAGTGCAACGATGTTCTCGTTCTTCGAGAGCTCGCCGAGATTGCCCGCGCCCATACCGCCGATGCCGATGCCGGCGATGTTCACCTTCGCGTTGGGCGATTGCTGCGCGAAGCCCGTGCGCCCGATGGCGAAGGTAGCGGTGGCCAATGCAGAGTTGTGGAGGAAGGTGCGGCGGCTCAAGGGCTTCATGGTGCGGGTCTCCCGGGGTGCGATGGTTTAGAACGCGATACCCCGCCATGGTACTCCGAAGCAGAGGAATTGTCCAACCAAGGTCGCACCGCTGATCTTCAGGGACGACAGCGACAACAGGGACAGCAGAAACGAAAAGGAGACGGCAGCGTCAACGGGAAAGGCATTTCCTGCCGTCCCTGTTGTCACTGCCGTCCCTGTAATTCCTCAATGGTCTCGCGGACTTTCGCGCGACTATCGACCCGCGCCTGGATCGACGTTAAAGGCGCCGATCGCCAGAAAGTCCGGATCCAGATCCATGCCGCTGCGGGTGTGCTCGCGACTGATCGTCTGCGTGCGGCCGTCGCTCAGGGTATAGGTCGTTTCCATGCGCGCGCTCACGGGAACGGACTTGCCGTTGATCTTCTCCACGGCCACGTTGTCCATGGTGAATTGCGTGCGCTGCACCGACGTGCCGTCCACCGTCATCTTGCCGAGCCGGGACAGGTCCTTGTACTGGTCGCCATTGTTCTTCACCACTTCGGCCTTGCGCAGCGTTGCGTCGTCGCTCTCATCGAGCCAAAGCGTGTACATGCCATGCTTCGACGTCGCTTCTACGACCACGCAGGGGGTGTTGCCCACCACTTCCGTTTCCGGGCGCACCTTCACGCTCTTCGCCTCGCGCAGCACCTGGGGCAGGGGCTCTAAATCGCCCGCGAGATACCCATCCAGCGCTTCACCACCATGGAGCAGGTCCAGAGCGAAAGCGCGGGCTTCATGCTCCGCCGCAGGCTTGGCTACGGGCGCGGCGTTCGATTCTTCGCCGTGGCGCAGCGCAACACGGGTCGTGGGCGTCATTACCAGCCGTTCATACTGCATCGCGGCATCCGCAGCGAGGGCCGGGGCGGCCCCGGCGCTCACATCGAGCTTTTTACCATCGCGACAATAGCGTTGCACATAATTCTGGGGTTGGGCGGCCACTTCGGAGCCCAGCGGGGTGACATTTTCCGTAGTATTCGCGGTAAAGAAGAGTTTCGGCAGGTCGTAGGAGGATTCGAGAGCCGAGATGATGGCCTCGGGTTGGGGCGGGCCCGCAAGTGCGGGCAGGGCGACGATGGCCGATAAGCCCATGATAACCAGTGACTTACGCAACATTGGATAAACTCCTTTGTGGTTGATTGGCCGCGAAATACCTTTTTTGCGTGGCAAACGCGGTTCACTGCACCGTAGGAGTAGAATGCCCCGGAGAGCGAAAAGGTTCCCTGAAAGGGGATCGGTTGCTCCGCATTGAAAGGAGATGTTCCCGAGCGCCAACTCAATCGAGTATGGCGTTTGAGCGTCTTCATCGTTGCGGCAAAGTTGGCTTCTCTTGAGGAGGTTTCGACGGAGGGTTCTGGACATTGTTCGTTTTCTGTCGCTATCATTGGAAACGGCCTTTCCCGCCGCCCCCACCCTTTTCAAAGGAAACCCTATGGTCGCGGACCCCCGCACCCAGCCCAACGAATTGTCCACGGACCACCCCGAGTTCAACGAGGCGCTCCGCATCTGGGGCTACATCGGCCTCAACAGCTTCGGCGGACCCGCCGGGCAGATCGCGGTGATGCACCGGGTGCTGGTGGACGAGAAACGGTGGATCAGCGAGGAGCGCTTTCTCCATGCGCTGAACTACTGCATGCTGCTGCCCGGACCCGAGGCCCAGCAACTGGCGGTTTACGTGGGTTGGCTCCTCCACGGTGTGCGCGGCGGCTTGTCGGCGGGGCTGTTGTTTGTGTGGCCCGGCGCGCTGGCCATTCTGCTGTTGAGTTATCTTTATGCCGGCTACCAGCAAGTTGGGCTCGTGCAGGCGATATTCTTCGGACTGAAAGCCGCCGTGCTCGCGATTGTGGCGGAAGCCGTGCTGCGCATCGGGCGGCGCGCCTTGAAGTCACAATTTCAAGTGGGCCTGGCCGCCGCCGCCTTTGCCGCCATCTACTTTTTCAACGTGCCCTTTCCGCTGATCGTACTCGGGGCGGCGCTCATCGGCCTGCTGCGGGCAAAGACCATGGGCGATACGCCATCCGCACCGGCGAACAAAGAACCGTGCGTGACGGCGGATGCGGTGCTGGAGAATCACGGCGCGGTGGCGACGGCACCCGCCCTGCGGAGAACGCTCAAGGTGGGCGCGATCTGGCTGTCCCTGTGGCTTGCGCCGGTGGCGATGCTCTTCGTATTCGCGGGTTCCGACTCGGTGTATTTCAAGGTCAGTGCTTTCTTCAGCCAGGCAGCCACGGTGACTTTCGGCGGGGCCTATTCCGTGCTCGCCTATATCGCCCAGGAAGCCGTCAACACCCACGGCTGGCTCCAGCCCGGCGAAATGCTCGACGGCCTGGCCATGGCCGAGACGACGCCGGGCCCGCTGATCATGGTGGTGCAGTTTGTGGGCTTCATGGCGGCCTTTCGCGAGCCGGGTGCGCTGAATCCCATGTTTGCGGGCACACTGGCCGCGCTATTGACGACCTGGGTTACCTTCGCGCCGTGCTTCCTCTGGATTTTTCTCGGCGCGCCCTACATCGAGGCCCTGCGCGGCAACAAAGCCCTCAACGCGGCTCTCTCGGCGATCACCGCTGCCGTGGTGGGCGTCATTCTCAATCTCGCCGTGTGGTTCGCGCTCCATGCCATATTCGCCACCGTCCACGAAGTGCACGGCTTCGGCGGAAGACTTTTTGTGCCCGAGTGGAATACGATCAACTGGGCCGCCGCGCTATTGGCGGTCGGGGCGCTGATTGCGACCTTCCGCTTTCACG
>JBIJDL010000479.1:0-5003 GCA_044344195.1 Candidatus Hydrogenedentales bacterium | reverse complement strand
GACCATGAAGCGTATTAGAAGGCTTTTGGAAATCACCGTGTGGGGAATTGTGCTGATTCTGGCGTCCGTCGCGGGCGCACAGGGCTCCACCAGCGTGCCGGGCGCTTCGGCCCTGTCCGCCGCGCTGAGCCAGTATCACGGGTACCTCCTCGATGAGGCGACCCGCACCGCGCTGGACGAAGTCAACCGGGGACTGCGCCGCGCCGAGCGCAACATGGAGCGGGGCGCGGATGACGCCGCCAAGGCGGACGGCGCGAAGGAGCGGGAAGAAAAGGCGGCGGCGCTCATCCAACTCCTCGATGGCGTTCCGGCCCTTGCCGAGCTGGCCCTGCCACCCACGCCCCAGGACTTTCCAAAGCTGGAGGTGTCCCTGCCGGGTGACTCCGGCGCCCTGCTCTATCGCATCAACGCCGGTGCGGGCAATCCCCAGTGCGCCGTGGCCGAGCTCGATTTCTCCGGCGGCCGCGATCTCGTCGACGTGGACGGGATCGACCCCGCGCGCACGACCTACCTGCTGATTTCCCTGCGCAACGTGCCCGCGCGGAGCGTCTCCGTTCGGGTCTTTCTCAATTTCCCGGGCCGCGAGCGCTACACCCTGCCGCTGGAAATCAGCACTCCGAAGCAGGGGCGTTTGAAACTTGCCGTCCTTTCCGACGACACCGGCAAGCCCACCCCCGCCATGCTGCGGCTCCTTTGGAAGACCAACGGCAGCGAGTACAAACCGCGCAACGCCCTCGAATTTGCCCCCCAGTTCGACACCCAGGGGTCGAGCACCGGCATCCGCCGCGCCAATCTCCACGGCAAACTTGCCGGGAACTACTGGTGCGTGCCCGATCCCATCGACATGACCCTGCCTCCCGGCGAGTGGGAGGTGGTCATTCGCCGCGGCACGGAGCACGTGCCGATTATCGATACCTTCACCGTGACCGAAGGGGAAACCATCGAGAAGACTTATCGGCCTGAACGCTGGGTGGATATGCGCAAGTCCGGATGGTACAGCGGCGACGACCACATCCACTTTCAGATGCTCAGCGATGTGGACACCCGCCAGGTAATGACCTGGATCCAGGCGGAAGATGTGCGCCTGGGCAATATCCTCAAAATGGGCGACATGAACCGCACTTGGTTCGAACAGCGCGGCTTTGGTCCGGAGCATCGCGTGCAGGAGGATGGCTACATCCTCGTGCCCGGCCAGGAGTGTCCCCGCACCCATGACCAGCTCGGCCACACGATCTCCCTGAACATCACCGACATGGTCCGCGACACCGCGCGCTACTATCAGTACGACTGGATTTTTGAAAACGTGGCGGCCCAGGGCGGGCTCTCCGGATTTGCCCACGTCAACACCGATCTGTTTTACGTCCACCGGGGCATGACCCTGGCCGCGCCGAAGGACCTCATCGACTTCGTCGAGTTGCTCCAGTTTGCCAATCTGGGTACGGACCTCTACTACGACTTCCTGAATCTCGGCTTCAAGGTGACAGCCTCCGCCGGGTCCGACGTGCCCTGGGGCGGCACCGTGGGCGAAGTGCGGGTCTACGCCCACACCGGGCGCGGCGCCTTCACGGCCGACAAGTGGTTCGCCGCCCTGGAGCGCGGCAATACCTTCGTGACCAACGGCCCAATGATCGACTTCCGCGTGGACAAGGCCTACCCTGGCGATGAACTGGCGATTAAAGAAGGCAAGACCGTCCGCGTCCGCGCGCGCACCTGGGGCGCGGCGGGCTTCACCACCCCCGTGAAACTCGAAATCGTGAAGCATGGGCAGGTGATCCAGACCGTCGAAGCACCCGAAGGCGGGGCGGACGAACTGGAACTCGACCTGGAAATGGAGCCGGGGAACGGCTGCTGGCTCGCCGCCCGCGTCGAGGCCACCGAGGGCTACCGCGCCCACACCACCCCCGTCTATCTCGTGCGCGACGGGCTTCGCTTCTGGGACTACAGCGCCGTCGACGCCCTCCTCGCCAAGCGCGTGGCCAGTCTCGATGAAATCGATAAACTCCTCGCCGACGGGCTGGACAAACAGGCGAAAGGCGAGATCGGCACCAACAAATGGGCCGAAGAGCTCGCTCTCCAGGCCGAAGCACTGCGCGCCCGCGTGCAGGAAGCCCGCGGCCAGTACGAGGCCCTGCGGAAGACCCACGAGGTCGAGGCCGCCCAGCGGAAGTAGGGGGCAGGATGGCCTGCGCACCAAAGAATGTCACAAAACCCCATTCAAACCGGACTATCCTGTAAACAACCCAAGGGAGCAGGTCATGTTCGGAATGAAGCGAAGCGATGCACACCTGGTGGGCCAGGTGTTGCGCGGAAGAAAAGATCATTACGCACCGCTGGTGGAACGGTATCTGCCAGCGGTACGCTCTGTTGCGCGGGCCAATGCGGGGCCCTGGGCCGACGCGGACGACATCGCGCAGGAAACTTTCGTGGACGCCTACCGCACGCTGGACAAGCTCCGCGAGCGCAACAAGTTCGCCCACTGGCTGCTGCGTATAGCGCGCAACAAAGCGCGGGACTGGGCCGATGCGGATCGCCGCGAGCGCCAGAAGCGCGAAGCGGCGGGAGCATCCATCCCGGCTTCGTCCAGCGAGTCCACGCACGAGGAACGAGAAATACACGCATTGCTCCATGCTGAGCTGGAGGCCATGCCCCCGGAGCAGCGCGAGGTTCTGGCGCTCTTTCACCTCGCGGGCCACGGCACGCGTGAGATCGCAGGGATGCTCGATCTCTCCCACGACGCCGTGCGTAAGCGCCTCCAGCGCGGTCGGGAGGCCCTGGGCGAGCGTATGCTTCGGCGGATGGAACAGCCCCAGAATCAAGAAGAGTGCGGGAAGCGGGCAAAGGCGATTTCGGGCATCGCTATTGCCGCCATCGCGACCTGGGAGGCGAATGCGGCGACGGGGGGATGGGCTGTGGCAGCGGGTTGGGGGCTTGGTGGGAAGGCTGTGGTGGCCGTTGCGGTGTGCGTGACGGTGGGGGTGGTCTTACTGCAGCGGGAGGATCCCGAAGTTGCCAATCTGGCGGTTGTAACCGCACCGGATCCTGTTGAAGTCTCCAGCGCGACTGCTCCAACAACCGATGAGACCAATAAAGGGCGCGGTACCAATACCACGGCGGTGCCCAGTCCGGAGGCGCTCCAGAACCGCCCCACTGGGGATGGTGTAGTCTTCGGCAGGGTTTACGGACTCGATGACAAGCCGACGGGCGGCGTCACGGTGCAACTCAGCTTGCGTTCCTTCAGCCCGGCAATGGGTGCGGATTTTGTTGACTATCCACCGCAACAGAGCGACGCAGATGGGCGATTTTGTTTTGGAGGTCTTCCCGCAAATGGTGACTGGTATTTTCTACGGGCGGTCACGCCCGACTTGGCGCGGGCTGCGTTTGTCAGCGGGCTTCTCGCCAAGGACTTTCCCGTAGACCAGGATTTCCTCGAGCTACGGGCCGTGCGACCAACAACTGGCATCGTGATTGATCGCGCCGGACTTCCGATTGTCGGTGCGGAGGTCTGGCCAGCATATCACCAGGAAAAAGCCGGGGGCGGTATAGTATCCAATTCAATGGTGCCGCCTGCCGTGACGGACGCATCCGGGTGCTTCCGCATTGAGTACTTGAAGCCCGGGAATTGGTTCTTTGAAGTGAGGGCTACGGGCTATGCCATGGCGCTTCAGGACCCCGTTGGTTCGGGCGCGGACGCCGGGACAATCTCCCTCGCACCAGGGGTTGCCCTGCAGGGTATGCTCGTCAATGCGGGAGATGGCAGACCCGTACCGAAAGCATATGTAAGCGCCAGAAGTGTAAACCGTGGGCCTTTTCTACGTGCCTCGGCGGAAACAGATGCTCAGGGCCGATTCAGGTTCGATACGCTGGCTGCGGGTGACTGGAAGATCGAGTCCGGCGGAGACTGGTATGGCGACGGTCTGGACGCGAGTATTCAACAAGACGCCCAACCATCGGAAATCCAACTTTTGGCCCATGGCGGGGGCGAAATTCGCGGGCGTGTGACGGGCCAGACGAGCGATACGGGGATCGAGGGGGTGGAGGTAATCCTCAACCAGATGGGTGACAAGAAGGCTGTCACGGAGAAGGGAGGGTACTATACCCTGTCCCATTTGCCTGCGGGTGAATTCTCGCTGCGCACCAGCGAGCAATCGATAGAGAACGAAGTTCCAGTTTCGCTTAGTCTCGACGAGGTAAAGTCGGATATCAATTTCACACTGGTGGAGGGGAAGCGCGCGCTCACCGGGCGCGTCGTAGACGGGGCGGGTGTGACAATAGAGGGTGTTCGTGTTGAAGCATTTGGGCAGATCGCTAACCTTACTCCGCGGAATGTGGTGACAGGGCCGGATGGCGAGTTTCAATTTACGAATATTGTTGCAGAAGATCATTTCTGGGTGCGTGGCCACAAGGATGGGCTCATCAGCAGGGACCTCGTCAGGTCGCTGGGCGAAAGTGACCTCCATGACCTCGTGCTGGTCATGGAATGCCCGGCCGGGTTCAGCGGTCGTCTGTTGGACGTATCGGGCCGCCCGCTGGCGCGCTTCGCCTTGGACGCACGAGGCCGAGATGTGATGCAGTACACAACGCGGAACGCAACAAGTTCGGAGCGTGGCCGTTTTGCGTTTCCCCGGGTGCTCCCGGGAACGTACACGATCGTTGCCGGCCCTGAAAATGGATCAAAACTGGACGTTGGTGAAGTAACGATTGTGGCGGGCGAAGTAAAAGAAGACGTTGAGCTTGTCTATCAAGGGGGACCCGCAACAGCGATTGCCGGGCGTATTCTCGATGGCGAATCTAAAGCCCTGACCGGCGTCTCCGTATTTTTGCGCGAATATCATGGGGACGGAGTCGGTGTCGTGTCCAGCGATGCCACGGGCTCTTTTCGGTTTGATTCGGTTGAGCCCGGACTGTACGAATTGCAGATGAATCGGCAGGGATATTCCGGAGCGACCGTGCCGGATATACTTGCAGGCACTACCGATCTAAGCTTTGTGCTGCTTCAGGCGGCC
>JBIJDL010000396.1:0-6163 GCA_044344195.1 Candidatus Hydrogenedentales bacterium | reverse complement strand
ATCGGCACCAACGGCACCTATGAGCGCCCCGCCGTGCCCCTGGCCCTAGGCGAAAATGTGCTCACCGCCGTGGCCACGGACGCTCTGGGCAACACGATTGAAAAGACGATCACCGTGACCCGTGCGGAGCCCACGGGGCCGCGCATGGCCGTGCTCTCGGGCGACGGACAGAGCGCCGTGGTGTACAACAGTCTCGCCGAGTCGCTGCGCATTCGCATGACCCATCCCGATGGGGAGCCTTTTGCCGGCAAGTTGGTTACCTTCAGCGTGGTGCGCAGCAACGGCCTCCTCGGCGCGGTCGAGAATGACCTGGAGGCCCGCGTGCGCCAGGTGCAGTTGGAGACCGATGCGAATGGCGAGGCCGGGGCCTTTTTCTGGATGGGCAGCGACGCGGGGTGCGGTAACAACCGCGTCGAAGTGACCAGCACGGATATCAGTGGCACGACGTATTTCTGCGCCACGGCGTTGCCGGGCCTGCCGAAGCAGATCAACCTCGGCAGCGGCACGGGCCAGCGCGGGGAAGCGGGCGCGAAGGTGCCCGATCCGCTTCGGGCCTGGGTAAACGACAATTGCAATGGCATCAGCGGCGTGCCGGTGACCTTCACGGTCACCCAGGGTGGCGGTCTGGTGAACGGTCTCGAAAGTGTGACCGTGGAGACGGGCGAGACGGGCCACGCCCAGGTGGAATTCCAACTGGGCCCGAAGGGCGGAAACAATCTCGTCACCGCGACCTACGAGGCCAATCCCGGCCTGCCGGTGACGTTTGACGCCTTTGCCCTGGAGCGCAAAGCCTTCCTGCCCACGACCTTCAGCGGGATCGTGCAGGACAACGCGGGCCAACCCATTGAAGGTGTGGCCTGTACGCTCGTGGTGAATAACACCACGGTGCTCTCCGATGTGTCCACCGGGGCCGACGGGCAATTCTTCTTTGGCGACGTGCCCTCGGGCCCGGCGCAGTTTTTCCTGGACGGGCTCCAGGCAACGGCCGTGGGCGGTGTCGCCGTAATTCCGGGGTCTTTCCCCGGCCTTTCCTTCAACCAGGTCATCGTGCCCAATGCCGCCAACGGCCTTTCCGCACCGGTGAAACTGCCGCCGCTGAATCCCGCGAATGCCGTGACCTACGACGGCACGCAGGACATCACCCTGACCCTCGAAGGGGTCGAGGGTCTGGAAATGACCATCAAGGCGGGCAGCATGACGCGCCGCGACGGCACCCGCCCGAGTCCCAGCGACCCGCAGGTGATGTCGTTGAATCAAGTGCACCACGACGACGTGCCCATGCCCATGCCCGACGGCGTGTCGCCACCCTTCGCGTGGACGCTGCAGCCCGCGGGTTCGACCTTTGATCCGCCCGTCGCCGTGATCTATCCGAACATGACGGGACTGGACCCCGGTGCCGTGGCTTATTTCCTGAGCTACAACCACGACAACGAGCAGTTCGACATCGTGGCCTCCGGCTCCGTGAGCGAAGACGGCAGCGTGATCACCACCGACCCCGGCAGCGGGCTAACCCTGTCCGGCTGGGGCTGCAATTGCCCGCCCTACGCCGTCACGGGCGATGTCGAGGAAGATTGCCCCGACGATGATTTCAGCCCCAACGGCTGCGGCTCACCCACGGTGTCGACGCCTTTCCCCATCCCACAAAACGTGTACGTGCCGGGCGTGGCTTCGATTTACTATGTGCCCCTGGCACCCGCCTGCGACAAACACGACAACTGCTACGCCACCTGCGGCAAGTCCAAGGGCGCCTGCGACCTCGAGTTTTATGCCGACCTGTTGAAGCAGTGCGACGACAACATCTCCGATCTCGACATTCTGGCGAATAGCCGTTGCGCCCTCGTTGCCGCGGCCTACACGGCGGCGGTAGCCTCCTTCGGCGACGATGCCTACAATGGCACCCAGGATCGCCTCCGGGAGTGCGGCCTCTGCAAGACGGCCATACCCCACGAAGAGAAGCAGGACGACCCCGCGCCGCTCTACGACGACCTGGATGAAGATCTCATCCCCGACGTCTGGGAAGTTGAAGTGGGCCTTGATCCCACCTCGCCGGCGGATGCCTTCACGGATCCCGACGGCGACGGCCTGCCGAATTTCTACGAATTCCTTATGGGTACCGATCCCTTCATCGCCGATACCGACGGCGACGGCACCAATGACTTCGACTTTACCATCGCGCAGCAGCCGCCCCTGCCCGACCGCTTGGATGACACCTGGCGCCTCACGCTGAACGGCCAGGTGGTGACGCCCAATGCGGCCGGCGTGTTCCGCTTCAGCAACGTGTCCGCGCCCGATGAGTTCGGCCCCGACGGTCCCGGCACCCGTCCGGATTTTATCAGCGATGAGTTCGTGCGCATCCTCGGCGTGTCGGCCACGGTTCGCGGCAATCGATACGTCTACAGTCCGTCCTTCCGGATTGCCCAGGGCGAGTCCATAGAAATCGCCACCGAAGATCTTATCTTCTCCGATACGCCGCCGCCCGTGCCCCAGTCGGTCTATATCGGCGCGCCTTCGACGTTGCTCGAAGTGGGCGATACTGTGCCGCTCGTGACCACGGGTGTGTTGCTTGGGGGCGATGAAATTGATGTGAGTCCAGTGGACGCCGGTACGACCTACCGAGTGAGCAGTTCGAGAGTCGCGAGCATCGATGCCGAAGGTGTGTTGACCGCGCTCGCCACGGGCGTTGTCCTGGTGACGGCGACCAACGAAGGGGCCACGGCGGTGAAACGCTTCGAGGTTGTCGAGGAGAGCGTTGAGGCGCAAATCCAGGGCTTCGTGCAGCAGCCGGACGGCAGTCCCGCGGCGGGCGCGCAGGTGGCCACGGCCTTTGGCAATGCCACGACGGATGCCAGCGGTTTCTTCGAGTTCGTGGCCCCCGTCTCCTCGGACGCGACTTCGGTTACCGTCTTTGTAGATTGGGAGTCGGTCGTTTCCTTTGGCTCGGCCACGCGCCTGGTTGCGCTGGCGCCGAGCGGTATTACCGATGCCGGTATTCTCGTGCTGGAGTTGGTGGATCCCTCGCTGATCGTCCAGTGGAGCGGCGGGGCCAGTGGAAATTGGAGCGATACGGCCAACTGGAGTAGCGGTGCCGTGCCGGGGTCAGGTTCAGTCGTCCTGATCAATCCCGTTGGCGATCCCATCACCGTTACCATCGACACGTTCACAACGTGGAATAACGTGCGCGTGCGCGCCGGACAGAATCCGGTGGTCATTGCGAGCAACACCACACTCCGCGTGGAAGGGCAGTCGCGCTTCGAAGGCACCATGCTCATCCAGGGCCAGGGCCTTTTGAACATTACCGGCGCAACCACACTCTTCCAGCTTCTGGGCGATGTGGCCTTGGCAGGCGGAATTTCCCAGGGTAGCCAACGGATCGACGTCAGCTCGGGCGCCGTGGCGGACATCGACCACGTGGAAACCAGCCCGGACCAGTTGTGCTACCTGACCTCAACCGGTGCGGGAAGCCTCCTCACGATTCACGAAACCAGCCGCATCGAGAATGCCTTTGTCACGGCGAGCGGCGGGATATCACTGCCTGCGCTGAGCGAGCTTATCGCGACTTCAGTCACCGTGTCGGGTGCCGGCAATTTTGAAGCACCCTTGCTTGCCGAGATCAACGGCCCCGAAACAGGGATTCGCCTCATCCAGGTGTACGACGACGGAACACTCGATATTCCGCTCCTCAGCGCGCTGGTGAATATGGGGCTCCAGGCGTACAATGGCGGCATCCTGGAGTTACCCCTCCTGACGGAATACCGCGTCGAAGCCGGCTGCGGCGATCCACTAATCTTCGCCAGCGGCGAACGCAGCGCCGGGGGGCGCTCCAGTCTTGTGTCCCTGCCCGCGCTGGAAACGCTTGCCTACCTGGCGCCAAATTTCTGCACGGGCTTCAACATCCAGGCCAGCGGTGGTGGCGATGTGGACCTGCCGGTACTCGCGACCCTCACTACGAACGCGGAGAATCCCTACGATCACGTATTCCGAGCTTCGGGTGCGGCGTCGGTGCTCAGTATTCCCGTGCTGCCGGTCTTGGGCGCGCAATTGGCACTCTACGTCGATACCGGCGCTACGCTGCTGGTTCCCGAGATCACCGAGATTCTCGGTAATATCAGCGTGCAGGGGGGCTCCACCCTGAGCCTTCCGCTCGCGGAAAGTGTGCGCGCCGCCACCTTCAATATCAGCGGCACGCTGGACCTTCCCGTACTGGTTGGAATGGAAGACACATCGGTCAATCTTTCGGGTTCTGGCGTGGTTTCCGTGCCTGAGTTGTTGGCGGGTTCGGGCAGCAATCTGAATCTCTCCGGAAGCAGCCTCTTCGATGCGCCGAAGCTGGCCAGCATGGACTCCGACGCCATGCGCTACATCAACGTCTCCGATAGCAGCGTCTTGGATGCGCCGTTGCTGGCTTCGTTGATGAACACGCGACTCCTGGCGGGCAATGGCGGGTCCCTCATCCTGCCCCTGCTCACGGATTTCTCCTTCGACGCCTCCTGCGGCGAACAGATCATCAGCGCCTCCGGCGTGCGCCAGTCCGATGGGGAGCCCAGCCTTGTTTCCCTGCCTGCCCTGGAAACGATGAGCTACATCGGCCCGAATGGTTGTGTGGGCTTCACCATCTTCGCCTCGTCGGGCGGCGTGATCGATCTTTCTGCCCTGACGTCGGTGACGCTCGATCCGAACAATCCCCACGATCACACCTTCCGCGCCTCGGGCGCGGGCGCCTTGATCGACCTTTCGGCCCTGCCCGGACTCGACGCGGGTCTGGCGCTTTACGCCGATGGCGGCGGCTCCATCCTGGCCCCGAATATCGTGGACCTAACCGGCAATATTACCGTGCTGACGAGCAGTTCGGTGGCACTGCCCGCCGCGACCAGCCTCGCCGATCTTACCATCAACCTCAGCGGCTCCCTGGCGCTTCCCGCGGTGACGACGCTGGCGAATTCCGCCATTACGCTCAATGAAAACGGGACCTTCGCACTGCCGGAGCTCCTGACCCTGTCGGGTTCCAACATCACAATCAACGGCAATGGCATTTTCGACGCGCCCAAGCTGGCGAGCATGACCGGCACCGCGAATGCCACGCGCTACATCAGCGTGAGCGCGAGCGGGCTTTTTGATGCGCCACTGCTTGCCTCGCTGGAGAATGTTCGGCTCTTTGCCGCCAGCGGAGCATCGCTGGTGCTGCCCGCGCTCTCGGAGTTCTATTTCGACGTGTCGTGCGGCGAGCAGATCATCGGGTCCAGCGGGGTGCGTGCCGACGACAGCGAGCCGAGCCTGGTATCCCTTCCGATCTTGGAAGAGCTGACCTTCCTCGCGCCAAACGGGTGCGTCGGTTTCTCGATTTTCGCGTCCTCGGGCGGCGCGATCGATCTCTCCGTGCTGGCGTCGGTCGTGGTCGATCCGGCCAATCCCTATGATCATGTCTTCAGAGCTTCTGGTGCCGGATCCGTCGTGGATATCACGGCATTGCCTGGCCTCGACGGCGGCCTGGCGCTTTACGCGGATGCGGGTGGAACGCTACTGGCTCCCGGTATTACGGAGGTCACGGGTAACATCTCCGTCCTCGCGGGGAGCACGTTGGCGCTGCCGGCCGCAACAAGCGTGAACGACATGACCATGAACGTGAACGGAACGCTGAACCTGCCGGTATTGACCGGGATGGCCAGTAGCGCGGTCACGGTCTCCGAAAGCGGCGTGATCAGCCTTCCAGAACTGCTCACGATCTCGGGACCGAATCTCACCATCAATGGAAATGGCCTCGTTGAAGCTCCAAAGCTGGCGGGCATGACCGGTGCCGTGAATGCCACGCGCTACATCAGCCTCAGTGCAAGCGGTGCTATCGACGCGCCGCTGCTGGTCTCGCTGGACAACGTCCGGCTCTTCGCGGCCACTGGTGCGGAGCTGGTATTGCCCGCGTTGACGGCCTTTACCTTCGACGTGTCCTGCGGTGAGCAGATCATCGGCTCCAGTGGCGTTCGCGCCGGCGACAGCCGGCCCAGCCTCGTTTCCCTGCCAGCCCTGACGTCCATGAGCTTCCTGTCGCCGAACGGGTGTGTTGGCTTCTCGATCTTCGCGTCCGGCGGCGGTGCAATCGATCTCGCCGGGCTGACCGCGGTTACCCTCGATCCCATCAATCCCTACGACCATACCTTCCGGGCTTCGGGCG
>JBIJDL010000677.1:0-3132 GCA_044344195.1 Candidatus Hydrogenedentales bacterium | reverse complement strand
ATCTGCTGCAAGGCTGGCAGGCCAGCACCTATGTGCGCAAACCGGGAGCGACACACTGATGGCCGCCGGAGGAACTCTGGTGTTGGCGCCAAGCGCACACTTTGACTATCAATCCAGCCCGGCCACTCGTGAAACGCCGTGGGTGCGCTGGACGCTACTGACGCTGGCGCTGAGTTTTTTTGCGATTTTCCTGTTGCTGCCATTGGTTGCCGTGTTCTACGAGGCATTGCGCAAGGGCGTTGATGTCTATTGGGCGGCGCTGATCGAGCCCGATGCGGTGGACGCGATCAAACTGACGCTGCTCGCCGCCAGCATCAGTCTGCCGTTGAATCTGGTGTTTGGTGTGTCGGCGGCCTGGGCCATCGCCAAGTTTGAATTTCGTGGCAAGCAATTCCTGATTACGTTGATCGACTTACCCTTTTCGGTGTCGCCGGTGATCGCCGGCTTGATCTATGTGCTGATGTTTGGCGCCCAGGGCTGGTTCGGGCCGTGGCTGCAGGAGCATGACATCAAGATTGTGTTTGCCGTTCCCGGTATTGTGCTCGCCACCATTTTTGTCACCTTCCCTTTCGTGGCGCGCGAGCTGATCCCGCTGATGCAGGCGCAGGGCCGCGAGGAAGAGGAAGCGGCGGTGGTACTTGGCGCCAGTGGTTTTCAGGTGTTCTGGCGGGTGACGCTGCCTAACATCAAGTGGGGTTTGCTGTACGGTGTGATCCTGTGCAACGCCCGCGCCATGGGCGAGTTCGGCGCGGTGTCCGTCGTCTCCGGTCACATCCGGGGCAAGACGAACACCCTGCCGCTCCACGTGGAGATTCTGTACAACGAATACAACTTCGTCGCGGCCTTTGCGGCGGCGTCCGTGCTGGCCTTGCTGGCCCTGGTGACGCTCGTGCTCAAGGCCATTGTTGAAAAGCTGGCCCACGAAGGCAGCAAGTCCGCATCGTAAGTGCGACCCATCGCACAGGAGTTTGATTGATGAGTATTGAAGTTCAAAATGTCACCAAGACCTTCGGCACATTTCGAGCGCTGAACGATGTTTCTTTGACGGTAAACACCGGCGAGCTGGTCGCCCTGCTGGGGCCCTCGGGCTCCGGCAAGACCACGCTGCTGCGCATCATCGCCGGTTTGGAAGTCCCTGATCCCGCGCCGAACACGAAGATCCTTTTTCACGAAGAAGATGTGGCCCGGGTTTCGGTGGGCAAGCGCCGCGTGGGCTTTGTGTTCCAGCACTACGCGCTGTTCCGCCACATGACCATCTTTGAGAACGTCGCGTTTGGACTTCGCGTGCGTCCTCGGGCGACGCGACCGGCGAAGGCGGTGATCGAAGCGCGCGTACATGAACTGCTCCAGCTCGTGCAGCTCGATGGCCTGGCGAAGCGCTATCCGCACCAGCTCTCCGGCGGACAGCGCCAGCGCGTGGCCCTGGCCCGCGCCCTGGCCGTCGAGCCCAGCGTGCTCCTGCTGGACGAACCCTTCGGCGCGCTGGATGCGAAAGTGCGCAAGGAACTACGCGCCTGGCTGCGCCGTCTGCACGACGAGATTCACGTGACGAGCGTATTCGTGACCCACGACCAGGATGAGGCACTGGAAGTGGCGGATCGCATTGTGGTGATGAACGCGGGCAAAATCGAGCAGGTGGGCACGCCCGACGAAGTCTTCCATCACCCGAAAACGGAATTCGTGATGCGTTTCCTGGGCGACACGAACGACTTCCATGGTCGCGTGGATTCGGGCACGGTGCAGTTTGGTAATCTCGCCCTCCCCTACCCTGAAGCGCGCCAGCAGGTCGTGGGCGATGCGCGGGTATTCGTGCGGCCTCACGACTTGACGATCGACACTAAGAAGGAAGGCGACTCTTCGCTGGAGGCGATGGTGGTGCGTGTGCAGTCGGCGGGATCGCTGGTGCGGGTGGAGCTGCGCACGAGCGACGGCCAGGTGTTGGCGGCGGAAGTGTCGCAGGAGCGCTTCGGGACGATGCACATCGAGGTGGGCAGCACGGTGTATGTGCGGCCGCGACACATCCGGGTGTTTTCCGGGGCATAAGCCACGGATTGCATCAGCGCAGCAGACACTTGCCGCCCTTTGGGTGAAGCTCCATTCGGCCCGGAAATGCTCACCCGAAGGGCGGTGGTCATAGCCGCTCGACGTGGACTTCCATGCGCAGCAGCGGCACGGGATCGCCGAACTGGGTGTAGATGGCGACGTCGGCGGCGTCGCGGCCGTAGGCGATGGCTACGCGGGCGCCCTGGAGGGATTGCTGGGTGGGGTCGAAGGTGTACCATCTTCCGCCGACAAATGCCTCGAACCAGGCGTGTAAGTCCATGGGCTGGAGCCCTTCGAGGTAACCGACGACCATGCGGGCGGGGATGGAGAGGGCGCGGCACAGGGCGATGCCGAGGTGGGCCATGTCGCGACAGACCGCCTGGGTGCGCTGGTTGACCTCGGTGGCACTGATGATTTCCTGACCGCAACCGGGGGCATATTGGATGGCGCCGCGGATGTAGTTCACGATGGCGGCGCACTGGTCGTAGCCCGGGGACCAGCCGGCGGTGATGGCGGCGGCCATTTCGCCGAAGCGGTCGGACTCGCAGTAGCGGCTGGGCAGGAGGAAAGGTAGCGCGGCCTCGGGCAGGTCCTGCACGGGGTTGAACCAGGCGCCGGGCGCGGTGTCGGACTCATCCGCCGCCTCCACATCGGCGGTGGCGTGGATTGTGAAGGGGCCGGGAGGCGCGACAAGGCGCTGGCAGAGGTTGCCAAAGGGGTCGGTGAATTCCGTGACGGGCACGATGGGATTAAGGTCGAAGAAGTCACGACCGACCCACTGCTGGTTTCCGCTCTGTGGGCGGAGCATGAGCAGGAAAGGCGTGGGCACGGGGGCGTTGAATTCGAGGAGGCACGAAGTGCGCAGGAACATTTGGGTTTCTCCGGGAGTAGTGTCCGATTGAAAACCCCGACGTGGCGCACTGTAGTGCATGGAGGGTGGGGAGCGCAAGGCGGGTCGGAGCTTGAAGCTTGCGGAAGGAGAGGTTCAAGGACTTAAGGGACTTAGAAGACCTAAAGGACGGAAGGAACAACAGAGACGGCAGCTCCACGTGAAGCTGCCGTCCCTGCGGTGTGGATAGAGGCTCTTCT
>JBIJDL010000721.1:0-2773 GCA_044344195.1 Candidatus Hydrogenedentales bacterium | reverse complement strand
CGTTATCGCCGCACAGGAGCTGGTTCACGTAGTTGAGGCACGTGTCCGGGCTGTCGTTGTGCAAGGCCGTGGCCTTGATCAGCGTCCGGCAAACCGCCATGAACAGTGCGGCAGGAACGCCCTTTCCCGACACGTCGCCGATGACAAAAGCCAGGCGGTCTTCGCCTATGAAAAAAAAGTCATAAAAATCGCCGCCCACCTGCCGCGCGGGCGTCATCGTCGCAAAGACTTCGATCTCGTGGCGCTCTGGAAAGGGCGGGAAAATCTTGGGTAGGATCGATTCCTGAATGCGCGACGCCACCTGAAGCTCCTGCTGCACCGCGATTAAGTTGCGCGTGGCTTCCAAACCCTGCTTCAGTTTGTGGACTTCGGAAATCGTCTTCTCGATAGTGATTTCCAGATCCGCAAAGTCGATGGGCTTGGTGATGAAGTCAAAAGCGCCCCGGTTCATAGCCGTGCGGATGTTGTCCAGGTCCCCGTACGCGGAAATGACCACCGACTTATACAGACCGTCCCGCTCCGCCAGGCGTGCCAGCAGCGTCAGCCCGTCCATAACCGGCATATTAATGTCTGTCAAGATGACATCGATGCCATCGTCCTGATCGAGCACCTCCAGGGCCTGCTGGCCGTTGCCCGCGAAGGTAATGTCGTAGTTGCCCTCGCGGATCTTCTTCCGGAACTTCTGGCGGATAAGTGATTCCAGGTCCGGCTCGTCGTCCACGACCAGCAGGCGCACCGGCGTTGTCAATATCGCGTTCACGAGTCCTTCCTCACCGAGAGGATTTTCTCTTTAAGCTCCCCGAAGTCCAGGGGCTTGGCCAGGTAGTCATTGGCCCCGCAGTCCATGGCTTCACGGTACTTTTCCTGGTCGTCGTACGCCGTGATCATAAACACGGGCATGCCTGGGCGCTGTCCCTTGATTTCCCGGAGCAACTCCAGTCCGCTCATGCCCGGCATGTTGATGTCCGAAAGAATAAGCACGAGGTCCGTGCCCACGCTGCTGTTCAGCACCTCCAGGGCTTCGCTGCCCGAAAAGGCAAAGCGGAATTCGAGTTCCCCGTTGCGTATTTCCTTGCGGAAGCGCTGCTCGAAGAGCATTTGGATATCGGGCTCATCGTCCACGACCATGATCAGCATCAGGATTCAACCTTGTTGGTGTTGGGCGCGCCCGCCGGAAGCGCAATGGTGAATTCCGTGTACTCGCCGGGAACGGATTGCGCGGATAGCTCGCCATGATGTTCCTGCACCACAATATCATAGCTGATGGACAATCCCAGTCCCGTACCCACGCCCGCGGGCTTGGTCGTAAAAAAAGGCGTGAAGATCTTGGCGATGATACCCTCGGGAATGCCATTTCCGTTGTCCCGAATCCGGATGACCACTTTATCAGATTCCAGGGCCGAGGAAACAGTCAACTTCGGCTGGAACCCGGCTCCCGCCTGCTTTTTGCGTTCGTGGGCGGCATAGCAGCCGTTGTTGAGGATATTCAGGAAGACGCGGGCGAGATCCTGGGATACCACATCGAGTTCCGGCAGGCTGCGGTCCAGGTGGAGGTCCAGCTCGATATTGAACGTGGAATCCTGGGCCCGCATGCCATGGTAGGAAAGCTGCACATACTCCTCCAGAAGTTCGTTGATCTGGGTGCGGCGCTTCTCGTCTTTCTTGCCACGGGAATGGAGCAGCATCGTCTTCACAATATTGTCTGCCCGCTTTCCGTGCTCCTGGATCTTTCGGGTGTTCTGCTGGATGTCTGAAAGGAGATCGGCCAGATTTTCCCTGGCCTCCGTGGGAAGTGCCTCGCCCAGGGTGCCCAACTCCTCCTCCAATTCGCCGGCCAGTTCCACGGTGAGCTCGGCAAAATTGGTCACAAAATTCAAGGGATTCTTGATCTCGTGGGCGATACCCGCTGTGAGCGATCCAAGTGACGCCATCTTCTCGTTCATCACCAGTTGGGCCTGCGTATTCCGCAGCTCCGCCAGTGTCTCGGCGAGTTCGTCGCGGTTCTGCTCCAGCAGCATGGTTCGCTCCGCCACGTCCCGCTCAAGCGTAGCGCTGTACTCGCGCAGTATCCGGTCCGCTTCCTTGGAGTCGCTGATGTCGCGCAGATTGATCACGGTACCTGCGATGCTCGCGTCATCCAGGCGGTTGGTGCCCACGGAGGCGATGTAGACCCAGTGCCCCTCTTTGTGTCTCAGGCGATACTCCGAGCGGGTTGGCGCGCCGGGGTGGAGCCGGGCCCGCTCTGCCACACTTTTGATCTGGGCCACGTCGTCGGGGTGAATCTTGTCGAACAGCGTTTTTCCAAGCACTTCGTCCGCCGTGTAGCCGAAGGTGCGCTCGAAAGAAGGGCTCACAAAGCGCACGGTCAAGTCGGCGTCCAGCACGACAATAACGTCGGGCGCATACTCGATCAGGGCTTTGTAGTATTGCTGGCTGCTTTCCACTTCCTCCTGGGCGCGCTTGCGCTCCGAGACTTCCTTCTCGAGCGAGCCGTATAGAATCTGTATCTTGTCCATGAATCGGTTGAAGGAACTGGAGAGTTCGGCGACTTCGTCTTTTCCGCTTACGACGAGGCGCTGATTGAGGGCGTCCTCGCCCTGCACCATTCCCTTGAGGATGGCGACGGTGGAGCGGATGGGGCGCACGATGGGCTTGGCCAGGTAGTCCGCCACGAAGCACAGCAGCAGGATGGCGACGAGCACGATCACGTCGCTGAGATAGAGCATACGGTTGACGAAATAGCGGGAGGTCTCTTCCATGGTTTTCACCGTGG
>JBIJDL010000392.1:0-6202 GCA_044344195.1 Candidatus Hydrogenedentales bacterium | reverse complement strand
GAAAGCCTCAGCGGTATCCACCTGCGCAATGAGCGCCCACGTCACCCCGAGGATTTCGATCGGCGTGTAGGCGATCAGCGCTTCGTGACCGGCGGCGTCGCGGTAGACATTGCAGCCCGATTGGCCCAGATGAAAGACTATGCGCGCGGGCTCGATATCGAGCCGAGGCGGCTCGGTCGCGGTGACAAGATCCTCGTTGTCCCGACCCTCTTCCTCAACGCCTTCGTCCTCGTCTTTGCCGCCGTGCCCGCCCTCTTCGTCATCGACTTCATCGCTTGCGGCACTGCGGCGGGCCAGCACTTTCGCGGCCCCCCCCCGGGGCTCGTAGTCCGGTCCAACCAGATAGACGGCACCACTTTCCCCGAGGGCGGCCATGGCGCCGAGAATGTCGTTGAAGCGCTCGATGCTGAATTCGAAAAGCACCACTCCCTTCTTTTCACCCATGGCGTACACAGGCGTGGCAATAAAGCACACATCGGCATTGTTGGCGGGCAGGTAGGGGGCCGCGTCCTCGAAGATCACCGTTCCGGGTTCGCTCTTCCACGCGGAGCGGAAGGCTTTCGCCGCGTGGCTGTCCGCCAGGGGACCCTCCACCATGGACGCGCCAAAGTCCAGATTTTTACGTACGGAGTACACCACCTCCCCTCGCTCTCCGTCCACGAGAAGCACATCCTTATAGCCCAGGCGCTCGGCAACCCCGACCCAGAACGGGTGGATTGCGTCGTGGAGCGTGCCGTAGGTCGAAGCGTCAAGGGCGGGCGGCCCGCCCCGACGAAGGGGGCCCGACGACTGCGGCACGGTCGGATCTCGTAGCACGTAGTGGTGCTGCAACACGATTCCCGAGGGGGTCAGCGCCCCCGTAAAGGTCTCGGGTGCTGGATAGGGCGCGCCGTCCGGTCCGGTAAGTCCCGCGAGTCGCTTGCCGTACCAGGCGTTCAACTCCACGGTCTCCTGCGCGAGGTCTTCCGGTGCCGAAGGGTGCTCTGCCGTCGCGCGGGCGTAGATATCGGTCTCAACCATCAACTGGAGGTGGTAGAACTGACTCAGCAGTCGCGCTTCGTTGGAAAGGCCTTTGACAAAAGTATTAATGTGTTCCCGCTCCGCATTCACCACGGCGGAAATGTGGTCCTTCGCCTTCTGCTCCAGGGCAACGCGCGCCTGCTCGCCCGTGTCTTCCAGGGCGCGTTTGGTGATCGTGTGGGTAAAGAGCGTACCGAGGAGCAGCGGGGCCAGACCGCAGGCCAGGAGCGCCAGCGTAAATTTTCCAAGCAGATTCATGGCAATGGATACCGGTAGGGGAGGGTCACTGAACGTCGATATACTAACCTATTCGGTCTGTGGAATGAAGGTTGATATACCGCGCGCCAGGCGGGACCCTGGCGGAATTTGGGGTCAGGGTGTCCGCGTGACGATTTCACTAGATCGCAGTGAGCGCGATCGGTACCATGGTGCCTGGAAGAAGACACGGCTTGCCGTGAAGCCGGCGTGCCCATGCAGGCCGGGGAATATGCAGTCCGCTCGGGCTTGGGGAATGAAAGGCTGGCGGTATGTCGTTGAGGGTCAGGGTCGAATTGGTGCTTTTCATCGTCTTCGGACTGGTGATTGGATTGAGCTATGGGATTCAGCGTTTAGTAATTCTGCCTGGACTTGACCCCGTTGAACGCAAGACGGCTCAGAAGGATATGGAACGTTCTTCCGAGGCGATTGAGCGTCAGGCGGGCATCGTAAAGCGGCGCGCCGCCGAATGGTCCAGGGAAATAGAGGATCGCATATCGCGGGGCGATTCTTCTACGGTAATCCCCGAAGACGAGTTGGCGGCGGCCGGCGTCTCCGCCGCGTTCTGGTTTAAGCCGGTGGGCGAGCGGAATTGGGGCTACACCGCCCCTGTGTCATCTGGACAGCCGCGAAAGTTTGCCGAGTTTTCGGTCGGCATCAAGCCGGAGCACGCCTTCCTGATGGATGCGGTGAAGCACGGCGAGGCTGCGGCGGGCGCGCTGCTTACCAGCGAAGGGCCCGCCCTGGCTGCTGTGGCTCCCATTCCCAGCAGCGGGGATACGGCCCCCGGCATACTCCTGGTGCTTCGTTTGCTCGATCCGGCCCTGCTGGCGCAGATGCACCAGCAGGCGGCCATCGAATTTCAGGTATGGGCGCTCAACGATCCCGCCTTGTCCCAGGAAGAGCGCGGCGTTGTACAGGAATTGCTGGCGGGTAGCGATGTCCAAGTGATGGAGTCGGGCGAGGAAGAATTTCGAGTGTACTCGTCCTATGCGAGTATCTCCGGCCAGCCGGTGCTCTTGCTGCGTTCCCAGATCCATCGCAGCCTGTTGGCCCGGGCGCGGTCCACCATGGAGCGTGGCCTCCTGGCCCAGGTCGGCATAGGCCTCGTAGCCCTCGTGGTACTCATCGTACTCTTTCGCCGCACGGTAATGGACGCCCTCTCCCTGCTGACGAGCCACACGACCTCTATTGGAAGGTCCAACGATCTCTCAAGCCGTCTGGCGCTCGACCGCTCGGATGAACTGGGCACACTCGCAACCGAGTTTAACCGCATGGTGGAGACCTTGGAGTTGGATCGCGCGCGCCAGATAGAGATCAAGGAGCGCCTCCGCGAAAGTGAGGAACGCTATGCCCTCGCGGTGCGTGGCGCCAACGACGGACTTTGGGACTGGAACCTGCTCACCAACGAAGTTCACTTTTCAACGCGCTGGAAAACCATGCTCGGTTATGGAGAGGACGAGATTGGCCATTCTCCCGACGAGTGGCTCGGGCGCGTCCACCCCGACGATCGCGAAAACGTGCAGGCAGCAATCAACGCCCACACCCGGCTGAGTACGGCCCACTTCGAGTCGGAACACCGCATACGGCACAAAAGCAACAACTATATCTGGGTTCTCTGCCGCGGACTCGCCGTGCAGGACAGCAGCCAAGTACCCACGCGCATGGCCGGCTCCCAGACTGATATTACCTTGCGCAAGGTTTTCGAGGAACAGTTGCGCCATCAGGCACTGCACGATTCACTCACCAGCCTGCCCAATCGCGCCCTGTTTCTGGACCGACTCACGCAGGCCATCCGCCTGAGTGAACGGCAAAAGGGCTATCACTTTGCGGTGATATTCCTGGACTTGGACCGATTTAAGGTTCTCAATGACGGGCTGGGGCATGTGGTGGGCGATGCCCTGCTCAACATGTTTGCGGAAAAACTGCAGAACATCCTTCGGGCCGTGGACACCGTCTGTCGTCACACGGGGACGCTTGCCCGCTTCGGGGGCGACGAGTTCGTCCTGCTGCTCGACAATATCTCCGGCGTGGGGGATGCCACTCTGGTCGCGG
Source organism: Candidatus Hydrogenedentales bacterium (assembly GCA_044344195.1). Classification (GTDB taxonomy): domain Bacteria; phylum Hydrogenedentota; class Hydrogenedentia; order Hydrogenedentales; family JAEUWI01; genus JAEUWI01. Next base: position 2,872 of record JBIJDL010000392.1, on the reverse strand, counting down.
GCCGTATCGAGCGGATGCTGGAGCAGCCATTTCAGATTGACGAGCACGAGGTATTCACCAGCGCCAGTATCGGTATTGCCATGAGCGGGCCGGGCTACGCCAATCCGGAGGAACTCATCCGCAATGCGGACACGGCCATGTATCGCGCCAAGGCACGGGGCAAGGCCTGTTTCGAGATCTTCGACGCGGACATGCATTCCAAGGCCATCGAACGGCTGCAACTGGAAAATGACCTCCGGCGTGCTATCGATCGGGAAGAGTTTCGTGTGCACTACCAGCCCATCGTGTCGCTGAGCACGGGGTGCATCGTTGCCTTCGAATCCCTCGTCCGCTGGGAACATCCGGAGCGCGGAATGATTTCGCCCATCGAGTTCATCCCCGTGGCCGAAGAAACAGGCATGATTGTCGCCATCGGTGAATTCGTCTTGCGAACCTCGTGCCAGCAGTTGCGGGCGTGGCAGACCTCGATTCCGGGCCAGTCCGATCTGATTATCAGTGTGAATCTCTCGGTGAAGGAGTTCTCCAAGCCCAATCTGATCGCTTCCATCGCGGATATCCTGACTGAGGCCGTGGTGCAACCTCACCATCTGAAGCTGGAGATTACCGAGAGCGCGTTGATGGAAAGCGTTGAGTTCGTGACCCGGACGCTGCGTCAGTTGCGGGACATGGGGATTCAGCTCGCCATTGATGATTTTGGAACGGGCTACTCGTCGCTCAGTTATCTGCACCGCTTCCCCATGCACACGCTCAAGGTGGATCAGGCTTTTATCCGTGATATGTCGTCAAGCAGGGAGAGCGAACAGATCGTAAGAACGGTCCTGCTGCTGGCCCAGGCCCTGTCCATGTCCACCATTGCCGAGGGCATCGAAGATTCGACCCAGGCCGAAGTGCTGCGCGCCCTCCGCTGTGAATCGGGCCAGGGGTACTTCTTTTCCAGGCCCCTTCCTGCGGAACAGGCAACCGCCCTGTTGAATCAAACGCCCGCGTGGTTTAATGTTGCTGCCGCGGAAGATTGAATTGCGGGGGGCAAAAAAGATCGAGAGAGATCTCATGATGCGTGTCCATATCATCGCCAATCCCGTCGCAGGTGGCGGAAGGGGGCATAGTGTGGCCCGATCCCTCGCCACCGCGCTGGAACGGCGCGGGATTGCCATCACCCTCTTCGAAACAAGCCGCTCCGGCGATGCGTGTGCAGAGGCCGGGCGTTCGGAGAAACCCATTCTTGCCGTCGTCGGTGGCGATGGCACGCTCAATGAAGTGCTGAACGGCCTTCCCGAGGGGAGCACTGCGGCAGTCGCGATTTGCCCCGTCGGCACGGCCAATGTGGTTGCCCGGGAGCTGGGCATGCGTCCCGATCCCGAATGGGTTGCAGAAGCCATCGCTGCGGGTGGGATACGCCCCATGGACATCGGACTTCAGGGGGCTCGCCGTTTTTTGCTGGGCGCCGGTGCGGGTCTGGACGCCGCCGTGACCAAAGCAGTACAGGAAAGTCGTGGACGGAAATCCAGTCTGCTCAAGTGGGCCCTGCCCGCAATCAGGGTTGTCCTGGCCTATACCTGGCCCCGAGTCCGCGTCACGGTGGACGGCGAGGTGATTGCAGCGGGCGCGGGCTACGTGATCGTCGGGAACTGCCGCTACTCCGCTGGCGTCTTTCCCGCCACGCCGAAAGCGGACACCGCCGATGGCCTGCTGGATGTCTGCGCCTTCAGCAACCTCACCATACCGCGACTGCTTTGGCTCCTGGCCAATGTCTGGCGTCCGTCCTTTGTGGAAAAATCCTGGATTGCCTATCGTCAGGGTCGCGAAATCCAACTGGAACCCGCCGAGGGCCAGTCACCGGCTTACCTGCAAATTGATGGCGATCCCGCCGGTACGATTCCAGCACACTTTGCCGTGGCGTCGTGGCGGGTGAATATGGTGGTTCCCAAGGCGGACCTGGATGTCATGTGAGCCGGTCGAGGCACGACTGGAGTCTCCCTCCGCGTCCCTACTCGCGCCAGCCTTTCGCCTGGTCGAAATAGGTGATCCCGCGATACTCGCTCAAGGCCACTTCCATCTGGTACTTCACACCACCATCCAGCGCACGTTCCGCCCGGATCACGTGCGTCGTGATCTCGGCGGGTGGATTCGGATCGTTCTCCGCCAGCCCTTCGAACAACACGCGGCCCTCCATCGTGCTCGCGGGCTCGATCCCGAGGAGATGGCAGATCGTGGGGGCCAAATCCACCGCGTGGGAGGGAATGCCGCAGAGGCGATGCACGGCAAAATCGGGACCGAGCGCGATGAGCGTATTGTGTACGTCCCACGGGCTCGCGCTACCGTGGCCCGCAGCTTCGGTATCCGCAACCGTGCCCGCAAAGCCCGTGGCACCCATCTCGTCGGACCACACGGGGGAGAGGACGATGTCCGGGGCGCGCTCGGGGTGCATTTCGCGCACCACGTCGAGGGCGAGCGTGCCTTCCACTGTTCCCTCGATCGAGCCGGGGGCTTTGGCGTGCGTGAAGACAGGCCCGACCCAGGGCGTGGCTTGAAGCGTGGCCACCAGTGCCGGGAGAGCGCCTTTCGCAACCTCTTTAAGGTAGATGCAACTGCCCGTGAGAATGATGCTGTTTGCGGGAAGTCCATGGGCAGCTTCAAAGGCCCGAATGACCTCGGCCGGGTCACTCTTCAGCGTGTGGGTGGAAAAGCCGTGATCAGAGGTAATGATCACGTTGGTCGTTGCCAGGCGCCCCGTGCGCTTCAGTTCCGCCGCGATTTTCCCGATCTCATCATCCGCGAGGCGCAACGATTGAGTCGTCTCGGGTGTGGCCATGCCGTATTCATGGCCCGTGTGGTCCGGGTCGCTGATCCAGAGGATGGACAGGTCCGCATT
>JBIJDL010000504.1:0-4753 GCA_044344195.1 Candidatus Hydrogenedentales bacterium | reverse complement strand
GCATTCAAATCGTTCAGGCCGAAATCGAGGAACGTGCGCACAATACGCGCGTTCCGCTCCCGGTTGGGCGAGGCATCCGGGGGCGTTTCCCCCATGCGCGGTAGCAGGCTGGCCGACAGTGATTCCGGCAGAATAAAGCCGTTGTTGATCACCACACCGTTTGATACCTTGTGATTCAAGAGATAGGCCGAGCCGGAGGACCCGGAGCTGAACACCCCCGTCTTTTTGCCCTGCCGTGCCAGCACCTCGCCCAGTGTCTCCACCGTCAGCAGCTTGCCGTCCGTGTGCGCCTCAATTTTCTCCAGATCGCCCTTGCTTCCTGTCGAAAGGGTCTTGTCCGGCTCCACCCCGGGAAAGTACACGCTGTTGTCCACGATGCCGTGGCCGTCCGGGTAGGTGCCGGTCACAATCGTAGACGCGTTGACCCGGGTGACCGTGGGGAAGGCCGCGTGGTGCTTCTCAAAAACCACCCCCTCCCGGCTCAGCGCATGCAGGTTGGGCATCAGCCGGGGACTTACATAATCCGGCCGGAGTCCATCTATCACGATGAGGACCACCCGCGTACCCTGAAGTTCCCCATGGGCGGGGTTAGACACATGGATAAGCAAAGTAACCGCAAGAAGTGCGGCTATGATTGTCGGGCGGGGCATGGCTGGAATCTCCGGTAATTCTTCTTGAAACAACTGAGGAATAGAGTAAACCATGAACGGGTGGGAATATTCACGAAGGAAATCGGTGGGCCGAGGGAGCAGCCAGCGCTCCTCGCCGCACGAATTTCTACCCTTTCCGGCACGCGTGCGACGTGCGGAGCAGGCCCATTCTTTGCATGCCCCATGCCATTCGCGCTATGATTAGGGGCGTGCGCAAGGCTGCCCTCAATCCGATCCAGCGCCGCACCCCCGTCACCTGCCTGACCCTGGGGAATCCTCCGGGGCCATAGTATTTTGCCCCGTTCTACGGAAAGTGTGCGCAACATGTCAAACACTGAAACAACGGAATCGACCCCTGCCCCCGCCTGGCTTCGCCGCTTTGCCCTGCTGCTCTGCTTTGCCACCCTCGCCCTCATCTTTTTCGGCGGACAGGTGAAAAGCCACGAGGCGGGCCTTTCTGTTCCCGACTGGCCCCTGACTTATGGCGAGAATCCCGTCACCTTCGGCATCTCCAAGTGGACCGGTGGCATCTTTCACGAGCATTTTCACCGTCTTTTCGCCGGTGTGGTGGCCCTGGCCACCGTCGCGCTGGCCATCGGCCTCTATCTGAAGGAAAACCGGGTCTGGCTGGTCGTGCTGGGCTTCGGCGCCGTGCTGGCCGTGCTGCTTCAGGCCCTGCTGGGCGGCATGACGGTCTGGTACCACCTTCCCGTGCTCATTTCCAGCTCTCATGCTATCCTGGCCCAGACTTTCTTCCTCATCACCCTGATCATCTGGTATGGCCTGTCTCGCGAGCGTAAGCGGCGCATCGATACCATCGCGTCGGGCGTCACGGAATCGGCCACGCCCCTCAAATATGGTGCTCTCATCCTCATCGCCCTCGTCTACGGTCAGCTTTTCCTGGGCGCTTTGATGCGCCACACGGAGTCCGGCCTCGCCGTCTACGATTTTCCCACGACTGCCGGCTCCATCATTCCCCGCGTGGACGATGCGGCCCTGGCCGATATCAACCACTGGCGCTTCGAAAACACCGACAGCCTCGGCGCGGAACTGCCCGATGTGACGAAGGGGCAGGTGCTGATTCACCTCGCCCATCGCGGTGGGGCCATAGTCGTGACGCTTGCCATCGCCGTGCTGGCCTTCATGGCCTTCAAGTGCCGCGTAAGCCACCCGGCTCTCTGGCGCAGCAGCCTCTGGCTATGCGGCGCGGTAGCCCTTCAGATTGCCCTCGGTGCTTTCACCATCTGGACCATAAAGCACCCCTATGTGACCAGCGTGCACGTCGTTACGGGTGCTGGCATCCTCGGCCTGAGCGCCATGCTCGCCCTCCGCGCCTGGCCTCTGGCCGCGCAGCCCGCCAAGTCGGAAGCCAAGTCGGCCAGTCCCTGTCTCAACACGGCTCTGTCGTAAGGCGGGCCCCGGCACGATGGGGAAGTCTCTCTTTAAATCCTACGTCGAGCTGACCAAGCCCGGGATCGTTCGCCTCGTGCTGGTCACCACCGTGATCGGATTCGCCCTCGGCGGCGAAGGCGTAACCCGCTGGTGGCTCCTGCTCATGACCCTTATCGGTACCGCCCTCGGCTCGGGGGGGGCCTTCGTGCTCAATCACTATGTGGAGCGCGAAGTCGATGCCCTCATGCACCGCACCCGGAATCGCCCCCTGCCCGCAGGCATCATAGAACCTGCGGCGGCACTCGTCTTCGGCATCGTGCTGATTCTCGCGGGAACGGGTGTGCTGGCGTGGTGGGTGAATGGCCTCACCGCCAGCCTCGTCTTCCTCACCGCCGTTATGTATGTGGCGGTTTATACCCCATTGAAGCGGTATTCGTGGTGGAACACCCCCATCGGCGCCATTCCCGGCGCCATGCCCCCCATGATTGGATGGACCGCCGCATCGGGTCATATTGACCCAGGTGCCTGGATTCTTTTTCTCATCCTTTTCCTCTGGCAGCATCCCCATTTCTACGCCCTCGCCTGGATGTACAAGGACGACTACGCCCGCGGCGGGTTCAAGATGCTGCCCGTGGTCGATCCCGACGGGAAAAGCACCTTTCGTCATAGTCTGGTCACCGTGATACTGCTGGTGCCCGTGAGCCTCTGGCCGACCTTTGTTCGCATGTCCGGGGTAATATACTTCTGGGGTGCCCTGATCCTGGGACTTGGATTTTTGTCGGTTTGTATTCGCTGGCGTCTTTCGAAATCCATCAAGGACGCCAAAATCGTCTTTCTCTACTCGCTTCTTTATTGGGTGTTGTTGTTTGTTTTTATTGTTATTGATGCGTATTTCTATTGAGCGCATCCCGATGGGTATGCCCCCTGGAGGTTCCCGTGAGTACCAAAGCCCTCATCATTACCGGCCTCGTCACCTTCGTGCTACTAAACGCCAGCCTCATGGGCCTTTATCTGCTCATGGGCGTGGCGGCGCCTGAAACCAGTGCCGACGAGCTCCCGGTCATCTCGACCCTGCCCGACTTTTCCCTGACCAGCGACAAGGGCACCACCATCGACAACGCGGCCATGGCGGGCAAAGTCTGGATCGCCGACTTCATCTTCACCTCCTGCGCGGGCCCCTGTCCGGTCATGACCCGGAGCATGGCCGACGTGGCCAAGAAGTTGGAACTGCACCCCGAAGTGGAGTTTGTGTCCGTCAGCGTTGACCCGGAGACGGATACCCCCGAGGTTCTGGCGCGCTACGGCGAGAAGTTCGGTGCCGACCCGAAACGCTGGCATTTCCTGACCGGCACGACCGAGGCCATCCAGGAGCTCGCGGTGAAGGGATTCAAAATCGGGGCGGTGGACGATCCGGTCATCCACAGCACGAAATTCTGCCTGGTGGACAAGCAGGGCCAGATCCGGGGCTACTACACCGGCACAGACGAAGTCGAACTTGAGCAACTGATTGCGGCCGCCACGCGACTGCTAGAGGAATAAATCCATGACCGTCGATCAACTACCCGCCATCAATGCCAGTCTCAACAGTCTGGCCACCGTGTTGCTTTTCGCGGGCTGGTGGGCCATCAAGATCAAGCACGACGCGAAGCTCCACCGCGCATTCATGGGCGCGGCCCTCGTGTGCTCCGCTGTGTTTCTTTCGTGTTACCTCTACTACCATTACAACGCCGGTGCGATGACGCGCTTCGAAAAGGAAGGGGCCATCCGCCTGGTGTACTTCACCATCCTGTTGACCCACATTCCCCTCGCGGTGGCCATGGTGCCATTCATCCTCGCCGCCGTCTGGTTCGCACTAAAGGGCCAGTTCGATAAGCACAAGAAAATCGTGAAGTGGGTCTGGCCTGTATGGATGTACGTGTCCGTCACCGGTGTCCTGATCTACATCATGCTTTATCAGATGTAGGAGGGACGGACCCGCGCACGGAATCTCCAGAAGAGGTCGGTCGCTCGGGTTAAGCCAGTCTGACGCGGGCAGACGGCAGCTATCTCAATGCGCGGGCCTGTCCCCGTGGAGCGAGGGCGATTCGCTTGAACGTTCCGAATAGCTCTCCAACATCCACTGGGACATGCCGCCGCGTTCAGGGCTTTCACGCACGTTGGTGGATAAATATTAGGTCCCAGGCCCATACCGCTTCCGACAGCGAAGCTGCGGCGGTACGTCCCCTCAATCCAGCACGGCCAGCATCTCTTCGATGCGCGTGAAGCGCTCGCGGGGCTTGCCAATGGCGACACCCCGTGCCTGCTCCGCCGCGTCGATCTTCTGCCAGTCGGCCATGGTGACATAGCGCACACCACGGCCGTCCAGCAACGCGGGGATCGCCGCGGGTTCCCGTACGGGGCAATGGGGCAGCGCGGACAGATCTTCCAGGATCCGATCCGCCGTGTTGTGGCTGTCGGGCTTGTTGGTGCCGATGATGCCAGTCGGGCCGCGCTTGATCCAGCCCGCGACGTAGAGTCCCGGCAGCGTGCCCCCGTCTTCCTGGACGCGGCCATCCACGTTGGGAATCAGGCCCTTCTTCTCGTGGAAAGGCACGCCCGGCATGGGAACGCCCCGATAGCCTATGCTCCTGAAGAGCAGATCGCAGGGCAGGGTCGTGGATTCGCCCGTGGCCTCGGCCCATTGCTTGAAGGGCTCCGTGCCTGCGAGATAG
>JBIJDL010000124.1:0-13754 GCA_044344195.1 Candidatus Hydrogenedentales bacterium | reverse complement strand
GCCTCCCCGGCGGCGCGAAGAAAATTTACACAGCACCGGGACACCGAAGTCATGGCCTGTCATGCCGCCAATGAAATAGGTTCATGGTCGGACTCCTAGAACGTTTCGGCGCGGCCACCTGTTTCGGGTAGGCGCGGCCATCGATTTCGGGTGCGGCCACCTCTTTGCCAGGGGCACTTTCTGATTTCTATTCCGGGTATCGTGTGTCGTTTTCCAGCCATGGCGGCTGGAGCATGACCGGCACGAAGTGCCTGGGAGAATCCGATGAGGAAAATCAGGGAAGTATTGCGTCTGCGTTGGGAGTGTGGCTTGAGCGAGCGAACGGTTGCCGCGAGTTGCTCGCTGGCGCGGAGCACCGTGGGAAAGTACGTGCAGCGGGCTGGGGAGATGGGGCTGTCATGGCCCCTGCCGACGGATCTCACGGATGAGGCGTTGGAACGACTTCTGTTCGAGACGCCGGAACCCTTGGATGCGGGACCTCGCTTTGTCCCGGATTGGGGGGAAGTCCACCGCCAGCTTGCGCGCAAGGGTGTTACGCTTCAACTGGTCTGGGAAGAATACAAGGAGGCCCATCCCGACGGCTTTCAGTACACGCAGTTCTGCGTGCGTTACCGGGCCTGGCGGGAGACGCTGGACCTGCCCATGCGCCAGGAACACAAGGCAGGCGAGCGGATGTTTGTGGACTACTGCGGGCAGACGATGCCAGTCACGGATCCGAAGACGGGTGAAGTACGTCCTGCTCAGATCTTCGTGGCGGTGCTGGGGGCGAGCAACTACACCTACGTCGAGGCCTGCTGGACGCAAAGTCTACCGGAATGGGTCATGGCCCATGTTCGGGCCTTCGCCTTCTACGGCGGTGTATCGGCCCTGGTGGTGTCGGATAACCTCAAGGCGGGGGTTACTGTTCCGCACCGCTACGAGCCCGAGTTGAACCGCACCTATGAAGACCTTGCGGAGCACTATGGTTGCGCCCTGCTTCCCGCGCGGGTGCGCAAGCCCAAGGACAAGGCCAAGGTGGAGAAGGCGGTGCAGGACGTGGAGCGGCGTGTCCTGGCTCCCCTGCGCAACCGCACCTTCTTCTCCCTCCACGACCTCAATGAAGCCATCGCATGGCAGCTCATCCAATACAACCAGCGCCCATTCCAGAAGATGGAGGGCAACCGCCGTTCGCTCTTCGAACAGCTGGACCAACCCGCACTGCGCCCGCTCCCCGCAGTAGCCTATGAATACGCGGAGTGGAGAAAGGCGCGGGTCAACATCGACTACCACATAAGCGTCGAGGGCAGCTACTACAGCGTGCCCTACCAACTGGTGAACCAGTCCATGGACGTACGCCTGACCGCCACGGGCGTGGAGTGCTTCCACAAACACAAGCGCGTGGCCAGCCACCTGCGCCAACCGCGTTCGGGGCTCTATGCCACCCTGCCCGAACACATGCCCAAGAGCCACCGCGCGTACGCCGAGTGGACACCCGAGCGACTGGTGCGCTGGGCGGAGAAGACCGGCGTGCAGACCGTGTCTGTGGTCGAGACGATTCTGCGCTCCCGGCCCCATCCCCAGCAGGGATTCCGGGCCTGTCTCGGGCTCATGCGCCTCGGCAAGGAATATGGACCCGAACGCCTTGAAGCGGCCTGCGCCCGCGCCCTGGTCACGAAAACGGCCAGCTTCAAGAGCATCGAGTCTATCCTCAAGCGCGGCTTGGACCAGCGGCCCCTGCCCGGAAAGCCCCAGGAAGTAGCGCCTGTGGAGCACGACAATATCCGTGGCGCGGAGTACTACCGCGATGCCGTAGAAGGGAGCGAATCATGCTGAAGCACCCCACCGTCACCAGGCTCCACGAACTGCGCCTCTTCGGCATGGCCAGGGCCCTCGAAGAGCAGGACCGCTGTGCCGAGTACGAGCGTCTCAGCTTCGTGGACCGGCTGGCCCTGCTGGTGGACCGCGAATCCGCCGAACGCGACGACAGCCGTTTGAAGCTCCGTCTGAAGCAGGCCAAGCTGCGGCAGACCGCCACCATTGAGGATGTGGACTTCCGGCACCCGCGTGGTCTCGACAAGTCCCTCGTGTTGTCCCTGGCCGGTTGCCAGTGGATTCGCGAACACCACAACGTCCTCATCACCGGGTCAACCGGCGTGGGCAAGAGCTACCTCGCCTGCGCACTGGCTCACAAGGCCTGCCGCGAAGGCTACCGGGCCGTCTACACGCGGGCATCCCAGCTCTTTGACGAGCTGGCCCTGGGTCGGGCCGACGGGCGCTACCGGAAGCTCCTGGCGGCCTATGCCCGCGTCGATCTCCTCGTCATTGACGACTGGGGACTGGCCAACTTCACCGACGAGCAGCGCCGGGACGTCCTGGAGATCCTGGAGGATCGCCACGACCTGCGCTCAACCCTGATTGCCAGCCAGTTTCCCATCGAGAAATGGCACAAGATCATCGGCGACCCCACCCTGGGCGACGCTATCCTTGACAGACTGGTGCACAACGCCCACAAACTCTCACTCAAGGGTGACTCCCTCAGAAAGAAACAGAAGAACGTACAGAAATAAAGCGGACCACCGTCGCTATGCTCCGAGGGGAAGCGCGTTCGACGTGACTTCCCCTCGCTCCTGTACGGTGGCCGCACTACATTCTAATACCACCCCAAAGCCCTTCCTGCGGACTAACCCGGCCGCGCCCGAAACAGGTGGCCGCGCCATGCCGAAATCAGTGGCCGCGATCCGCCGTTTCCGGTGGACTACTCATGCCGAAATATGCAGTGCCTCCGTGTACCCCGTGGTCGATCCTGTTTTCAATAGCCAAAGTCAAACAGTGAACTATCCACTATCAAATCCATTTTGCGTTCTTCGAGTCCTTTGAGGTTAAATGCTCCGAATCACCCACAGCACAACCGGTAGAAAGTCGGGGAGTTGTTGACCAGGAACACAAAAGCATACTCGACCCTTCTCCTACTTCTGGTCATCCTCGTACTTGGCCTTGCCCTCCGCCTCGCCGCTATCACCCACGAATCCGCCTGGGGCGACGAGGCCCTCACCACCGCCTGCTACCCGGCCACCTCCTTCTCCGACTGCATGGACTGCGTCTTCGCCGAAGACGCCCGCCTGCGCCTGGCCCCAGTATACTACTGGGTCCAATTTGCCTGGTCCCTCATCGCCGGCGGCTCCCTCACCGCCCTCCGCCTCCTCTCCGTATTCCTCTCCATCGTTGCCACCCTTCAGATCTTCGCCCTCGGCCGGCTCATCGCCGGAAGCACCGCCGGACTCTGGGCCGCCGCCCTCTTCAGCCTTTCCCTCTTCCAGGTCTACTACGGCCAGGAAGTCCGCTTCTACGCCCTCATGAACGTCTTCGCCCTCGCCACCCTCCACGGCCTCGCGCTATACCTGCGACAGCCGCGCCTCCGCTACCTCGCCCTCTGCGCCGCAGGCAACGCCCTCCTCATCTGGACCCACACCTTCTCCGTCGTCTTCGTCTTCGCTCAGGGCTTCCTGCTGCTGGGCTGGTGGAAGCTACCGCGCACCATCCTCCCCTGGTTCACCGCGCATGGACTCATGGCCCTCGGCCTCTTCGCTTGGCTGGCCCTTCTGGACTACGACTTCGCGGGCCAGAGCGCGGCCTACCGCGACATGCCCGCCGGCCCCCGCGAGCTCGCCAACACCTTCCTTCAGTTCGCAGGCGGACGCTTTTCCAACATCAATCCCGCGCCCTGGATGACTCTCGGTTTCAGCGCCGACCCGCTGATCGCCGCGAGCACGGCCGCCCTCGCCGCATACGCCCTCTTCAAGTCCTGCAGCAACAAAGCGAAAGCCACGTCATCACCGGGTTTCTCGCGAAGTGAAGCCGCGCTCCTGCTTGTTGCGTTCATCGGCCCCGTGCTGGGGCTCTACCTCCTCAACTGGTACTGGCGTCCCTGCTTCTTCAGTCGCTACGTGGTCTATGCCGCCCTGCCCCTCCAGCTCCTCGCGGGAATCGGACTGAGCGCCCTCCCACACACGCGCCTGCTCCAGCGCAAGGTGGCCATCTTTGTTCTCCTCCTCTTCGCCTGGCAACACCTCGCCCTGCCCCGACCCTTCCGCGCCGACTACGGCGAACTTGCCCGTGCGGTCGCCGCCGACCCATCACCTCAACGTTCCGTCATCGCACTCAAGCCCTTCAACTTCGACGCCGCCGAATATGCCCTGCGAGATCAAGACGTCCCCGTGCAACTGCTCTACGGCTTCAAAGAAATGGTGGCCGTCGCTCAGCGGCGAAGCGCCGCCGGCGAATCCGTCTGGGCCGTTTTCTACCGCTGGGACAAGCCGGAAGCCTTTGAGGAAGCCCTCAAAGCAAGCGGCGCAACCGTCACGCGCCACGAAAATGAGGGTATGCCGCCGCTGGATGTCTACCATATCTCCAAAGCGTACAAATGACGATAGCCGCGCCAACACGGCGATGCGTCTGAATTGGGCGAAACTGCGGCGACAATACCCCCGCGTTCCCAGGCCAGTCCGTTACGAAAGGCCGCCCGGATGTCTGTCAACGTCACCATCAGCGTCATCGGATGGTGGGGGCTCGCGGTGAAACCGAGCGCAGTATAGAAGTCCCGGGCCCCATCAGAAATGGCGTGAACTACGATGCCGCGCATCCCGATCACGTCGGCGGCTTGCGCCACGCGGCGCGCGGCGTCGCGAAACAAGGCGCGGCCGATACCGTGCCCCTGCCAGTGCTCATCCACCGCCAGGCGGGCGAGTACGGCGACAGGAATGGGATCGGGCATTTTGCGCCGAAATCGACCGGGGGCCGCATCAACGGCGATCACGCCCGAAGCAAGTGCGTAACATCCGATTACCTGATCGCCGCGACAAACGACGAAGGTGCGTGAAGCGCCGCTCACCTGATTCGCCCGCGCCCGGCGGGAGAGCCAGTCGTCAAGAGAGGCTTCCCCCGAACGAAATCCCGTGGTATCGTGGCGGTCCGCAAGCAGCTCGGGGGCCGATAGTTCCTTTAAGTTTCCCATGGTGCCGCCGTCTGCAGGGAACGGCGCAGACGTGGATTCGGTCGCGGTGGTGCGTCAAGCAGCGCCACGTACGCGGCATACGCATCGGGGTCAAGCATGAAAATGGTGCGATCCAAGAGCGTGTCCTCGGCCGCATGGCGGGCGGCGTCGAGCACGAAGTCCGTGCGATTCTTGCCGGATAGCGCCGCGGCTTGATCGATAAGGCCCCGGAGTTCCGGAGTGATCCGAAGGTTCAGCGCATTGCGCTTCGCCTTTCCTTCTTGAGAAGCAGGCATCTCCAAGTCTCCTTTCAGTGCTGCAATCAGTCTACCGTAATGACATTGTCATTGCAAAATGTGCCGGTGTACCTGCTCTATGGCTTCAAAGAAATGGTCAGCGAGGCCCAGCGCCGCAGCGCCGAGGGAGAATCTGTGTGGGCCGTATTCTACCGGTGGGACGACACAGCCGCCTTCGCACAGGCGCTGGAAGCGCGTGGGGCAACGGTATCGACCCATGAGACCGGCGGTATGCCACCGCTGGATGTGTTGCATGTCGTCGCCAACGTTGGGGTTCCCGTACGTTAAGGGGATTCCCGAATAGGCTGCAGAAAGTTTCAGTATTGCGGCTAACCCGCAGACGCGGTAGAGTTAATAGCAAGGCATATCAGTGAACGGCAGTATCACACAATGGGAGCCAAGTAATGTCGCGCCAGTTACCCCTTCTCCTTCTCACCATCATCGCTCCTATCGCTCCAGCGGCATACGCCGAGACTTCGGCGTCCGCCAGCGATCAGGAAGCCCTTCTGCAATCCATCATCGCGCAACACGAAGCCACGATTCAGAAGATCGAATCGAGTCCGCTTTTTGTGGAGTATTCCTGGCGAAGCACCATGACCGTGGGCCCTGGTCCGGCGCCGAATGGGGAGGATCTGAGCGGTCGGATGGTCGCCGAAGGGCACGCTCGATACTGGAAGGATGGGACCTTATTTTGTGAGGATCGCGACCTGAAAAATACCTGGCCTGATACCGGTAAAGTCAGTGATGGCAGCAGTATTTTCTTGCGCAATGATAGCTACGCGATAAGATTTCAAAAAGATAATCCCATCCTGAACTTTTATCCCTTCGACGCGCAAGGCAATCCGCCCCAATCCGTCAAAGACCAGAGCGAACTCCACCCGAATCCGGACATCCTTCGCGAGGCCATCCGATACAGCGACCGCGAGACGCTCCGGGATGGCTACGCGAGGGAAAGGGGCAAGTACTCCTGGACGCCGTCCGAGGTCGATGTGGATGGTAAGCGGTACTACAAAATAACGGTCGAAAAACCTGGCGCGGATAAAAAGTCGCTGCAGAGAGAGATTCTGTTCGATCCGCAATGTGGATACCTGATCAAAGAATCCCGCACCTACAACAAGGCTGGCGTCCCGTTCTATGTCGTCCAGGCCACCTTCGAACCGGCCGGAGATGGGCTGTGGTTTCCCAAAACAGTTACCAGAAACATAGAACAGGGCCAGCATGTATCCGATTATCAAATAGAGAAAATTTCTCTCGGCGATGCCGAGATCGGGAAAAGCATCACGCTCGAGGCTTTGGATATCGACCGCGAATTGATAGTCATGATCGAACACGCCAAGGGGGGAGCAAAAAACAGGAAAGGCTACCTGGACGGCAAGTGGGTTCCCTACGAGTCGCTGCCGCAGGAACGGAAGGACGCCATCAGCGACGCACGCCGCAAGGCAAACGCTCAAAGGGGACATGTGCAATCACTGCCAGGAACAGCAAGCAAACGATGAATATCAAGGCTTGGACCGGTGTTGATATTGTACTGGTTGTCAAATCAACTCGTGAGTGGAACTCATGAAACGATCAAGCAAACTCCTGACGATTGCCCTTCTGGCCTTCGCGCTAGTCGGCGTATTCGCGATCATATCGCGCGAGAAGGTAGTCGCTCCGGTAACTAAACGCGACGTCGCACTGATATCGCCGGAAGTTCCGCCAGCACCCCAGGAGCCACCCGCCAGGAAGGTACCGGTCGAGCGGTCTCCCGAACCCGCTCCGGCGGAAATTCACTCAGGCGCCATTGGTGGTCGCCTGTTCAATATAGACGGCTCACCCGGTGTCGGCATCGAGATTTCGGCACAGCCCCTTCCCGCCAATGCGTCCGACTTCGGCAACGAAGCCCTCTCCCCGCCCGTGCTCGCCCAGCCGGATGAACGGGGTGTCTTCCACATCGACAATCTCCCTTTCGGTTCCTATGTGGTTCAGGCCCAGGCGGAAGGGCGAATCGCCCGAGCCTCCTGCCGACTCAATCGCGAAACACCGGTGGCGGATGTATTGCTTGTCCTTCAGGAATCCGCCGGGATCTCCGGGCGCGTCGTGGACCCTGCCGGTGCGGGTGTAACCGGCGCAGCGGTCTTTCCCTTGCTCCAGGATGGCAAAGAGCGACAAGCGTCTGCGGTGCTCGCGGATGCTACCCTCGCGGATGACCAGGGAAAATTCGCCCTGCCCTGGCTGGAGGGCGGTGCCTGGACGCTTCAGGCGCGGGCCCAGGGCTTCGCCCCAACCACCGCCGCCCCTATCGCCACGGGCACGCAGGATGCGGTAATACAACTGGAGCCCGGCGTGCCCGTGTCTGGCCGCACCGTTGAAGGGGCCGCCCCCGCGGCGGATGTGAAGGTGACGCTTGCCACGGTGGACATCGACGCACCTGAATTGACGGTGACGTCGGATGTGCAAGGTTCTTTCATCTTTGACGCCGTAGGGCAGGGCGACTATGAACTCCGCGGGGAGAAGGCGGGGCAGATCGCAAAGGATGCGCCAGTCCAGATTTCCGTGGCCGATGAACCTCGGGAGGGCGTCGTGCTCGAGTTGGTCCCGGGCGGCGTGGTGCGCGGGCGTGTGACCGACGGGGACAGCGGCATCGGCATAGCAGGGGTCACGGTGAAAGCTTCATTCGATGGAAACAATCGCCTCAGCCAGATCGCTCAACCCTCCGATGCCGAGGGCCGCTTTGAAGTGGTCGGGCTCAACCCCGGGGCCTACGAACTCTTCCCCCACGAGGCCCCCGGCTACTCCCGATTCGGACGTGCCCAGAACGCGGTCAAGGTAACTATCGTGCCAGGGGAAACTCTGGAGGACGTGGCCATCGTGTTGTCGCGGGGCATTGTAGTGTCCGGTCATGTCGTAGACACCGAAGGCAATCCAGTCGCGGGCGCTTTCGTGAACGGAATGGTAAGAGGCTGGCAGGATCAGCAGACCACCGGTAAGGACGGTGCCTTCACCCTGGGCCGACTGAAAGGGGGCGAGAGTATCCGGGTGTTGGCCAGCACCACGAGTGCTCGCTCGCCGGAGTACCAATTCGAAATACCCCCAATGGGGCTTCAGGGTGTGGAACTCGTTCTTGAGCACGCCACCGACGGCCTGATCGCCGGCGTGATTGTGGATCGGCGAAGCCAGCCATTTCACGGTCGGGTGTCGCTTGCACTGGCGGATGAAGAAAGCCACCGGACAACAAATCGCTCCGCTACCGACGTCGAAGGGCGCTTCCTCTTTGCCAATGTGGCCGCTGGCGACTACAAGATCGGTGCCAGCACGGCGAACGGCGTCGGGCGCGAGTTATTTCGCCTGACCCTGAAACCAGGCCAGCAGGTTCGCAATCTGCGGCTCGTCTTCGACGAAGAGGCGTCTCTCGAAATCTCCGGGCGGGTCACGGATGAATCGGGCGCGCCCCTCGCCGCCAACCTGCGTCTGGAGCGCTTGGAGGGGCAAAGTAGTCTGGCACAATCCATGGGAAGTACCGCAGTCGATGGCACATTCCGCTTCCAGGGCCTGGCTGAGGGCATGTTCCGAATCACCGCGTCCGCGTCGGGCTATTCCGATGTCGCGGTTGACGATATTGAGTCGGGCACCAAGGATGTTGCCATCGTGCTGCCCGGCCGTTTGAGCATCAGCGGAACCGTGGTTTCCAGCGAAAACGCACCGATCACCGATTTTGAAGTGGCGGCGATCCCCGCAGGCGCAACCGTCGAATCGGCGGATCTCTTCCTCGCCCCCTTCAAGCACGTTTCAAATCCCGAGGGGGCCTTCAGCCTCGTGGTGGATGAAGGGCGCTACGATGTGGTCGCGCGAGCCCCCGGCTATGCCATGGGGAGGACCAACGTCGGCTCTGTCACGCCCGAAAGTCCCGGTGAAGACGTGGTGATCGTGCTTGAGGCGCAAGTCTCGATTCGGGGACGCGTTATCGACCAGGCGGGACAACCCGTCGTGGGGGCGGCCATCTTCCTGGGCCGCTTGCCCCAAGGCGCGGCCAACCTGACGGATTTCGCGGCCGCTCGCTCCGGTCCGGATGGTCAATTTGAGATCGGCGCTCCCGAGGCCGACCGGGGCCTGCACCTCAGTGCGTTTCACCGCGACGCTGGCGCGGGGGAAGTAGTTGGAGACGGCTACTCTTCGGAGCCAATAGAGATCCAGCTACAGCCTGTCGAGCCCGATACCGAGACAGAGGCCGCCGAAAGCGAGCCGAACTGAGTGGCAATCGAATGAATCACCACGTACGACAAAATGACTTGTCGGGGATAGCCCCTATTCCGCCCGCGGCGCCTGCATCCGGACGCCGCCGCGCTTGCTCAGCACTTGGTCCGCCCGCATGACCGCCGGGCGCTCTTCGAAGATCGCCTCGAAGCTCGGGAAGCGCTCCACGGCGTGGTTCCGTTCGGCGTAGCATTTGATCAGGTGCATGGTGAAGAGCAGCCGGGCAATCTGGTACTGGGTCATGTCACCGCAGAGAATGCCGAAGCCGTGGGTGCACGCATGGGCCAACACATCCGCGCAGGCATCGGGCCGGGCGGAATCCACCACCGACCACGCGAAGAGGTCCAGGCCCTCGTCCTGCGCCGGGGCCTCCTGCTGCTGTGATTCAAACACCGAGGTCAGGCGCTCATAGACCGAGACCACCCGGTCGAACCAGAAGAACAGCGCCCGGTAACCCTCCTCCTGCAAGTCCACCACCACCCGCGCATCGTCCACCGAGTTCAGCGACTGCGTGGCCAGGTAATGTTCCCGGTCCTCATTCGCATCCGGCACCATCCGCACCCGCAGCTTTTCCTGGGGATCGCCGTAGTTGAAGCTCTCCAGGATCGTCGCCGTGTCCAGCTTGCCCTGCGAAAGGAGGCTCGCGTCCACCAGCAAGCGCGACACCAGTTCGTGCTGGCCCAGCGCCCGCTCCAGATCCGTATCCGGCTCGAAGAGATCGATCCGCCAGTCAAACCACATATCGTGGAACAGCGTCGAAAGCTGATCGCCCGCCCGATCCGCCTGGCCGCCCCAGCAGGCCCGGGTCAGATCGGAAAAGCGCTTCTGAAAGTGCCCCCGCGTCCTGCGAAACACCTTGTGCGCAAGAATGTACCGCACCACAAAGATCCGGTCGATCACCAGGTGCGCGCTCGCTGGCGTGCACTGCGTCCGCGTCACAAACTGCTTCACCCAGAACAGGCGCCACTCCCGCAACTGGCGCGACATCACGCTTCGCGGCGGACGGCGCAGCTCCGTCAGCGAACCCCGATCCATCGACTCGCGCCGCAGCGCCACCGCCAGCTCCTCGCGGAACTCCTGGGGCGTATCGGCGAAGAGGAGGAGCGTGTCCTCCGTCAGATCATAGAGGTAGGCGCTGTTCATGTCGCTGATAAGCAGATAGCGGATGTTCAGCGTGCGGACACTATTCACCAGCAGGCGCGTCATCTTGCAGAAGTCCAGGCCCCGATCCGTCAGCCCGGAGGGCGGCTCCAGCTTGCCGGGGCGCAGGAACAGCGCCGCCAGCGTATCGCCCGACTGGGCCCGCAGCAGAAAAGGCACCGCGCCCGTCGAGGCCACGCCATCCCCCGGCGAAAAAGGCAGGGGAAACTCCCAACCCAAAATTGCCAGAAAACGCCGCGCACAGGCCTGCAGATCCAGGCTCGTCGCCTGCCACGCTTCGCACACGGCTTTCAATTCAAGACCGGTGTCCCTCATGGTATGCCATCTCCCTTCAAAACGCTGTAACCGTTCGCTTCGATTCGCCGCCAGATGACATCGTCACGGCGGCCCAGAAGATCCACCCCTTCCACCAGAAACGGTCGAAGGGTTTCTTTTTTTTCACCCAGCCAGCGCAGAAACGTCTCGCTGTCCACCGCCTCCACCGCATAGGGCGCCGCCTCCACGGAAGGATGCTGCCCCGCCTTCGCCACCACCATCACCCGCGACTCCGCCTCATTCAAAAAAGCCAGCCGCACCCCCGGCTCCATCGCCAGGCGGCTCCGCAGCACGTCGTAGGCGCTGCTCGCCTTGAGAATAATATTGCGCAAATCTGAAAAAAAAGGGAAGTCCGTGTCCACCTGGTGATAGGTGCGGTTCCCCTCCGCATGGCGAAACAACAGCCCGATGCTCACCAGCCGGTCCAACTCCCGCTGCACAGCGCGAATCGCCAGGCCAGTGGCCTGTTCCAGTTGCCGCTGATAATACGAGCGGTAGGGGTCCAGCATAAACACGCGCAAGATCGACACCCGGGCCGACGACGCAAAGAGCGTCGCCAGGACCTTATTTGTATCCTGATGACTATAGATTGTAGTCATTAATAGCGCAATCAAGTCAACTTAGCCATCAAATGTTTCATTTGCTCCACAAGAGAGTGAGCTAAATCATACATCATCTGTTAAAAAAACACAATAGGTTGATTTTAAGATTCAAAAAAATAAATGATTGTATACAGATAGTAGTCAAAAGGTGGCGATGAGCGTATTCTGCCCGATGGGCGATGCCCTACCGCCAATGAACGGAAGGGGGGAAAAGGAACCGCAAATTCACGCAGATTTACGCGAATAAAGACCGAGGCGGGAGCGGATACCCAAGCTCGCGCCAAAGAATGTGAATCGATCGGCATGGGGGAGTGGCAAAAAAGGGTATCGACCACGGAAGGGCACGGAACTTCACGGAAAGAGCATATTCGAGTTCAGCACTACCAAAGCCCTGCACCCTGCAATCAAAATCGACCTTTTACGGTCTGAATGAAATTTGCGATAATTTGCGCAAATCTGCGGTTCAACTCTTTTGGTTGTCTCCCAAGGCTGCCCCTCTTCCGTGAAATTCCGTGCACTTCCGTGGTCAATCCGTATATACCACTTGACCGCCCCGAGGCCCTTTCGGCAGACTGAGCCTTCAATACAACGCGCGGCAGCGCCATGGGAGGAAAAGCAAGGGTGGATAAGAACGCACAACTACTGGAGAAGGTGCAGTGGATCGCCCGAGCCGATTTCTACAATCCAACGCCGCGTTTCGGTCGTGTTCGACACCAGTACCGAAAGAAATTCCTGGCCGACGCGCAGCTCGGACCGGATGTGGAGTTTTACTTCAACAAGTGCATTCCCACCTCCACCTATGAGGGGAACACGCGTAAGTGCTGGTGCTACTTCAACAGCTCGCGGGGACTCTGGTTCACGGGCCACGACTACAATTACTCCGAAATCTTGACACGGTGCGGTTTCTTGATAATAGCGACCGATCAAGGGGGCAATCCGCTCATTGTCGATCCGACCGATAGTACTATTCATTCATTTCAATGTGGATACTTACAGGATGATAAACTCGTCACACCACGGGCACCAATGGAATGGGTTGAGGTTCCCGCAACCCGTGAAAGTGTGCGCGAGTGGTCGCAGTTTTCGTGGGATAGCTTATACAGCTTCTTCGATGATGTAGAGCAGGCAACGCGGGAATGGCATCGAAATCGGCTTGTTCCGTGCATCGCCAAGCGGGAGCTTCCAGACCTTATTCATTATCAAACTTTGGGATTGGGCATCGTTCCGGAACAGGTGGACGACGAAGGCCGTACCCCATTGGAGGTGGCGCGGGAGGCGGGCAATCGGGAAGTGATCGAGATCGTGGAGGCCATCCTGCGGGAACATTCGTGAGGCGCCACACTCTGGGCGTGATCGTGGTGCGAGCGGTGGTCTGAGCGAAGGCGAATTTCTATCCTACGAAGCGCCCGGATTTCTACCAGAGGCTTTTCAATGAGTGTGTAAAAGCAGGGGGTTGACCATTCCTGGTCGACACAAGCGGGTCTTTATACGCTCAGGCCCACCAAGGGTTTGTAAGCCCACGGTAAGTCGCAAAAGGATGTTTTCTGGTGCGTCGGCATCGCGCCAAAGACTTTAAGTTACGACGCACATCGTGGTGTGCGTTGTGTCGACCAGGAATGGTCAACCCCCTTTGGTTGCAGTCATTTATCATCGCGAATCCGGTGATCAGCCCTGTATAATTCCACTCGGCGCATCGGGCGTCGGCAATCCTTTTGGGCCCTGGGAACGGCCCCGTGGAGGGAGAACCTATCTTGCAGCAGAATCTTTGGCGGGCGGGGCTCGCGACGATCGTACTAACGGGCATCGCGGTGCTGGCACCGGCAACGCCTGTGCAGGCCTTGGTGGTGTAGGTTGGACGCGAATTCGCTCATAACGAAAATCCTTGTTGGCGAATGGTCCGAAAAAGTAGACGCGGCGGATGAACTTGCAAGAATTGCATCTCCCGAGGTGGTCGACGTTCTTTCATGTTTGTTGACCAATAGTGACGGTAAAATAAGAAACGCTGCAGCGCTTGCGTTGAGGGAAATCGAGGACAGCGCCGCTGTGCGACCGCTTCTAGGAGTCCGACCATGAACCTATTTCATTGGCGGCATGACAGGCCATGACTTCGGTGTCCCGGTGCTGTGTAAATTTTCTTCGCGCCGCCGGGGAGGCTGGCGGTAGTTATTTTTGGTGCCG
>JBIJDL010000579.1:0-4021 GCA_044344195.1 Candidatus Hydrogenedentales bacterium | reverse complement strand
TATCATTCACAGAAGACCGCCCCCCATCCCCACCGAATTACGGCCAGTCCTTCTTCGCCCACCCGGAACCTGCCGGGTAACGGAAGGCAAACCGATTCATCGGCCAGGCGTGTCCACCCTGGGTTCCGACCTTGGCAAACTCGACGTGCCCGTCCAGATAGAGAATATTGGCGCCGCCCGGAACGTGATTGAACCGAATGGGGTTGGACCCTCTCGCGACAGCACCACCGTTGGCATAGCTCTCGTCGTACATCACGACGATATCGGACTGGGCCGCCGCGCTTGCCCCGGCATTATTGATATCGGTGATCGCAAATCGCTCGATACCCTCCCGCAGGGGGATCATGTCGAATGTTCCCGAGGACGTGGGGCTGTCGCTGGCCCAGTTGTAGGTCACCGTGCTCTGTCGATTGCTCCAGGTCAAACAGCCAAGCGCAGTGTTGGCACCGGGATAGCTCCCGCTCACGGGGCTGTTCAGCATGGTTTCACCGATCACGTAGTAATCTTCGACCGAGCGGTTCATCCAACTGGACTGGATGAGGCGCCCCATATACTTGTACGTACGGATAAGGTCGTTGTACCCGGACTTCGTAATGTCGGCATGCACGTAGGGCGCACAGGCGTTCGGATTTAACCCGCAATCGTAAAAGCGTGACAAGGAACTGCCCCCGAAGATCGGGTCGGGCACCGCCGGCGCCGCTACCTTTCCGTAACAGGGATTGTCCGGCTCGTTATGCGTTGCGAGCCAATTGATCGTCTCCTGACTGCACCCGGCCAGATTGTTTCTGGCAATGCCATAGTCGGTGTCGAAAAGCGGGCCCACATTGGAGGATGAAGGACAGCCGTTGATTTTTGTATCCGACAGGTACTCCGGATAGACCTGTGCCCACTGCACGTAAACGGACGAGCGCTTGGCGCCAAGGTCGACGGTATTGTTCGTATGATCCAGGCTATTGTATGGAAAAATGCCGCCTTTACTCTCATTTGAGAACATTTTGAATACAATGCCAAATTGCTTGAGATTATTCTGGCAACTGGCGCGGCGGGCGGCCTCACGCGCGCGTGCCAGAGCAGGAAGCAGGATGGCAGCAAGGATTCCGATGATAGCTATAACTACGAGTAGTTCTATGAGTGTAAAACCTCGCTTATTCGGTCTCATTCGTTCTCTCCCTTTCGTTTGTCACGACATCATTCACCAGATGTCGCCGGTGTCCGCGCTTCGGAAAAAGCACAGCCCTGAACCACTTCGTTTCACTGTTGTGATGAAATTCTCGGCACAGGATATTCGTCCGGTCTGTTCCCTCCACGTTGGGGTTCAGTGATGCAAGGGCGTAAGCAACTCGCAAGAGCACACCCCGTGGTGCTCTCTCCGAATCATGTCCTCCTCCGCGCACAGGCTTTTAAAGTCCACGTGAGGAAGTCATCTGACGAACCCCCCGAGATTCTTTAACATCCTTCCCGTACTGACGGCGTCAAAATCCTCGTTTCGAACGGTCATCCTGGAATGTGACGACGCCCCCGGAAGAGCCTTTTCCTATTTTCAACGAACACCGCCAGCCTGTATATCAGGGATACCATGATTGTGGATTTCGAAAACTTGAAAATAGATGGGAGGATTCCTTGAGACTGCCGGCAGGTGGCTGCGCTCCTCCCCTTGCCCCCTACCCCAGTAGAGGAAATCCAGTTCTGTCGGAGACTGCGCGCGGGTTAGTGAAGGAATGAGGTGGATCGCCAGTTCACATGATACTCGACATGCGGAATTCACCCGTCGAAAACTTCGTGCAGTGGTGCCCTAACCTGTTTTGTTCAAGCATTTACTGCGTAAGAAGGCGCAGCGTGCCTCACTTTCCCTTCCGAGAGGCTGTGGGAAGGCTCGCCTGTGGCGGAGATTGGGCGGGTGGGCCAAGTCGGGAGCCTATACCCCTGGAACTGCATTGGTTGGAAGTTCGCGACTTACACCCCAAAAATCACGGTCCAACGGGTGAAAATTCCCCGAGGATTTTAGCGGTGTCCAAATGACCCCAGTCTATCGCGGTTGCCTGGGGGCGATTGCCATCCGAATCCACGGCGAGGGGATCGGCGCCGTTTTCCAACAAATACGTCACGATGGCGTTGTGACCGTGTGCGGCGGCGAAATGCAAGGGTGTTTTGGAATCCGCGTTGCAGACGTTGGCGAGCGAGGCATCGGATGTGACAAGCGCCTCGACCCTGCCCAAATTTCCGGAGATGGCGGCTTCGATGATCTGTTGTTTGACCGGCAAGCTTGACAGATCAATCGCCGGCACGCTGTCCCCCTGGGTCGACGGTTCGGGGCAGCCAGGAAGCACAGCCCCTGCACACCCCACCAGGAATAAAAAGAAAGCGCTAGTACGCAGGGCAGCCATTCCGGGAAAAACCTCTTCAGTATTATGCGAATCGCCGAGCTAGTTGTCACCCGAACGTTCTGGGGCCAGGGAGTATAGGGGCAATGGGAAATCCCTATATTTCAAAAAGATAACCATCTGGATATGTCGCACCGGGGCTTACGGAAAATTGAGACCACTCGCCCAGGCGCCTGTCGTGGCCAACTGCTTAGCAAAGAACTGATTGACGGGCCAAAATCGACCGCCTCGGCTCCCCACACGGACAAACTCGACGTGGCCATCCATATACAAAATGTTGGCACCCGTCGGAACGTGATTAAATCGCGGCCCGTCCGTTCGATCTACCACCTGGCCATTATAGGCGATGGCCTCATCATACGATACCACGATATCCGACTGAACGTCAGCGGAAGCTTCCGGGTTGTTGATGTCGGTGGTGACAAAGCGCTCGACACCTTCCCTCAGGCGCATGATCGTAAAGGAGCCCTGCGTACTGCCCGTTGGGAAGGGATAGGTAAAACTTTCGGCGTTTCGGTTTCCCCACTGCATGTGGGTGCCATTGGTAGTGGCGCCCGGATATGGGAGTGCCGGGGCGCTGAGGAACGTGGATCCGACTGCATAGAAGTCATCAGCGGTTCTCGACATCCACTGTGGGTTGATGAAATAGCCGAAGTACTTGTAGGAACGGACGAGGTCGGTGTAGCCGAACTTCGCCATGTCGGCATGAACATAGGGTGCGCAGGCACCGACATCGAGACTGCAGTCAAAGTACAGGGATGACGATTGGCCTCGGATGGAATCAAAGGTTTCGGGTGCCGCCCGCTTTCCATAGCACGGGTTGTCGGTTTCCTTGTTGGTGACGTTCGCCCATTCCACCATGGCCGCGCCGCAGCCGGCGAGGCTGTTCCGAGGAATTGAGTAGTCCGTTGCGGCCATCTTGGGGTATTGGATGGAAGATGGACACCCGTTCGGCGTTGCGTCCGGCAGGTATTCCGGATAGACCTGCCACCATCCCACGTAGACCGACATGCGTGTTTTCGAAATGGGAACATCTTTCGCGCTGATGTGCAAGGAGTTGAGCGGAAACAAGCCACTGTTCTCCTTCGCAAACATCTTGAAGACGATAGCCCACTCCTTCAAGTTGTTTTGACAGGAAGACCGACGGGCGGCCTCGCGCGCGCGGGCCAGAGCGGGAAGCAGAATGGCGGCAAGCAGTCCGATTAAAGCCATGACGACGAGCAGTTCAACGAATGTGAAACCTCGTCGGTTTAGTATCATGGCTCTATACCTTCCACCAATACTTTCGAATTCGCGCAGGCGGCCAGGAAATGAACCAGACCGCAGCCCCCGAAGTATAACACCCGTCTCCGAAACCATCCACTGCGCTTGCGCTGGACACAAGCGTCACACTTGACCTTTTCGGCGTCTCCTCTGACCCTTTTACATGGAGCGCGCCAGATTCCCGTTTGCAAGCGGTCATGGTGCGAAACCAGACTATCCAAGATAGTATCCCCGATCACGGCTCTTTTCCCTATCAGGCAGGCCTTGATTATCGCCCCCGAAAAGCCTGATTGTCTCCACGAGAATGTCAGCAGCCCGGCCGAAAATGGTTCCCGCACAGGTTTACACCACGTGTGCTTTCCTTTTCATTCGAGGGA
>JBIJDL010000003.1:0-43386 GCA_044344195.1 Candidatus Hydrogenedentales bacterium | reverse complement strand
TCCAACCCGCATTCAACAATCTTACTGAAGTTCCCGGTGCCTCCACGATCGAGGGAGAAGTCTGGTATTTCCAGGTGACGCCGGGCGACGGCATCACAGCGGGTGCCGTCGTGGAGTCGAACAGCGACACGATCCGTCCCGTGGCGGACCTCCAACTTTTCATCACACGCGATCCCAATGTCGTGGTCCCCGGCGAGGGCGTGGCCTACACCTTCCAGGTGCGCAACCTGGGCCCGAGCCCGGTGGCCGCAGCCGAAGTCTCCACCGTGCTTCCCGCGGCACTGCAGAGCGTGACCTGGACCTGCGACGCATGCGGCACCAGCGGTACCGGCCCTATCAATGAGACGGTAGACCTCGCTTCCGGCGAAACGGTCGAGTACCGGCTCTCGGCCGACATCGATCCCGCCGCCACAGGCGCACTGGTCGTGTCCGGCTCGGTGCTCGCCCCCCCGCTAGTCTTCGAAACGGACGATTCGAGCAACAGCCGCACCAACAGCGCTACCCTGGTGCCGGAGGCAACACTCAATGTAACCATGGTGGCAGATCGCGAGACGGCACAGCCCGGTGATGTTGTGTCGTATACCGTCACAGCCACGAACGGCGGCCCCTCGGACGCGCGCGGCGTCTACTTCAGCGATGCGCCTGATCCCAACTCCTCGCTTATCGCGGGAAGCGCCACCACGACGGTGGGCTCCGTGGTAAGCAGCGGAATCGGCGGCGTTGTCGTCAATGTGGGCACGTTGCCACTGGGCGACTCCGTAACCATACGGTACGCCGTGTCCGTGAATGCCCCATTCCCGGCGGAGGGCCGCGAGCAGATCTGCACCCGCGGTCTTTTCTTCGGTGAGCCCAACAACCCCGATGTGAACTTCTCCGATACGACGCCTGACCAGGATATCTGCACCGCCGTTACCGCGGTGATTGAACTGGGTGCAAGCAACACCGACACACTGACATTCGATGCGAACACGGACGGCGTGGCCAATCCCGGCGACACGATCCGGTATACCGTTGACATTTCCAACCTCGGGAACGGCGGTGCGAACAATGTCACCTATACGCAGCCAGCCATCGCGAATGGAAGCCTTATCGAGGACTCCGTCACGGCTTCGACACCGGGGTCCGTCGTGGTTATCGACGCGGGCGCGCTCACGGTCAATCTTGGAAGCATCCAGGGTGACGGGAGCCCCGGAAGTACCGCCCGGATCACCTTTGACCTCGCTGTAGCGAACCCACTTCCGCCAGGAACAGCGTTTCTCGTGAATCAGGGCTCTCTGGACTTTGAAGAACGCCCGACTGAGACCGCGCCAGTGCTTACGGATGACCCGGGCGCCGTGGTGATCGAAGACTCGGACATCATCCAGGTGGATGGCGACGGCAACATCGTGCGACCGGCACCGACCGTAACTCCGATTTTTGCGGCACCCGCCCTTGTGGTGCGGCAGGGTGACGACATCACGCGCAACGAAGAGAAGCAGCCCGGCGATGTCATCCAGTATTCCGTATCCATTGAAAATCGTGGAGATCTTGGCGCCCTCAATCTGTCCTATCGGGTGCCCTTCCGCGACAATGAGATCTCCGAACTGGAACTTGAGCAGGTCGATGGCGGCAATTCCCTCAGCGATGTGGCCGCCGCGCTTCTGGGCAATTTTGCCGTCCTGGATGTGGACGAGAGTGCCGGCCTTTCCACCGCGGAGCTGAACGGCTCCCTCTTTGCATTGACCGAGACGCAGTTCAATGAACTCGACACGGGCGACGCGCGGGTCACTCTCGATGAAGACTCCATCCTGGTCAATGGAACGGCCCGTGTAAACGAAGGCGGGCAATCGGATCTGCTCCTGAATCTTGGTTCGCTGAACGGGCGCAATCCGGTGTTCACCAATGGCCCAACCATCACCATCACCTTTGCTGTGGAAATCAATCCCGTTCTGCGCGCCGGCACCAACGTGATTCGATATCAGGGCATAGCGAGCGGAGACAATCACGCGCCCGTCGTCTCCGACGATCCGGAGACCATTAACACCGCCGCCGATGCGACCCAGACCAGCGTTCGGGCTGTTCCGGCACTCGCCGTCGTGCCCGAGATTCTCACCATCGACTTCGGCGATCAGGACATTGACGATGGCCCCACCGCCACCCGCACCGTAGAAATCACCAACACCGCTACGGCAACTGCCAACCTGACCCTGGGCTTTGTGGGCCTGGAGGGCGCCTCCCTGAGCGACTTCACTATCGTAAGCGACACCGACGAGGACACGCTCGCTCCAGCACAGACCCGGTTGATCGCCCTGGCGTTTGACCCGCGTTCGATCGGCAACAAGCGGGCGAGCCTGCGCGTGGAATCGGACGATCCCGATGATGCCGCCGTCGACGTGAACCTCTCCGGGCGCGCGCTGGACAGCGACATCCGCGTGACCCCGAGCACCCTCGATTTCGGGAAACGCAACCTCCTCGCGGGGCCAAGTAGTCCACAGTCCGTCAGCATTATCAACGACGGCCTCGGCGACCTGACGCTGGACAGCGTGAGCCTGGCCTGCGGCCCCGATATCTTCCCCGTCATGACCCAGGCTCGCTTCGACGAGCTCGATATCAATGGCGACGGCGCGTTGAGCCGGGGCGTGGGACTCCGAAGAGAACTGGAAGACGCCATCGACCTCTTCGACCTTGCCGAGGAGATCATCAGCCGCTTCACTGCGCTTGACCTCGATTCTTCCCTCGACATCAGCCCCGAGGAGATGGATCTTCAGTTCCCCTTCCTGACCGACCCGCGCTTTGAGGCCCTGGACGGCGACTCCTCCGGTGAATTGGAGTCTGCCGAACTCAATACCGCCGTATTGCTGGCCGAGTTCGCTCAGAGCCTCCTCAACAGCTTCGACGACTTCGATACCAGCGCCCCGGAAGGGCTCGATTTCACCGAGGCGCAGAGCATACTTCCCGATCTCACCGAGCTTGAGTTCCTCGATCTCGATGGCGACGGTGACGGCGTCCTCAGCCGGGCCGAGCTCGACGAGCGCCTGAAGCTCGCCCTTCTGGCTACGCAACTCCAGGTGGATTTCACCGGACTTGACGCCGATCGTGACGAGGCGCTCACCATGAGCGAGATCAACGCTTTCGTGCCGCTCCTTACTCCCGGCCGCTTCGCCGCTATTGATGAAGATGGGGACGAAGAGCTTTCGGAACAGGAACTCGGCGCCGTGAAATCCGTACTCGCCGAATCCCTACTCACCCAGTTCGCGACCCTGGACACGGATGGAAGCGATGGATTGACTTCAGACGAAATCAACGCGACCTGCGCTTTCGAGATCCTTTCCGATTCCGGTGAAGAAACGCTGGAAACGGCCCAATCCCGCCTGGTCCGCATTGTGTTCGACCCCTCCACGGAGGGCGCGAAAGTCGGCACGCTGCGGGTCGAGGCCAACCAGCAGGGACAAGGTACGCCCATCGTGTCCAAGGTCAGCCTTTTCGGTATCGGCAATCGCACGCCGAGGATCGTGGGGCAGAATCCCGTCGCCACGGCCGAAGACACGCCCGTGACGATTATTCTGGATAATCTGGTGGTTGACGCGCCGCTCCTGGACTTCCCTGAGGAGATTACGCTGGCGTTCCAGCCCCTCCCGGCCGATGCCAACTACACCCGCGAAGGCACTTCGATTATTCCCAACAAGGACTTCAACGGGGTCCTCTTCGTGCCGGTAACGGTGCGCGATGGAAATATCGACAGCAATGTGTGGAACGTTCGAGTCGACGTAGCCAGAGTGAACGATCCCCCAACGGGAATTTCTCTGAACGCCAACACGATCCTGGAGAATCAGGTGCTGGATACCGTGATTGGTCGCTTCTCCACGGCGGACCCCGATCTGGGTGACCTGCACCTCTACAGCCTCGTTCCCGACGATCCGTCCACGGACGACGATGATTTCGTGGACAACGAGTTCTTCGGCATCGTGGCCAATCAGCTCGTGAGCCGCGTCGTGTTCGACTTCGAGACGCGAAGCGAATACACCATCCTGATTCGAAGCCGCGATCCCCAGGGCCAGACCTTTGAGCGGGCCTTCGGGGTCACGATCGTGGATCAGCCCGACGACGAGGACAATGCGGTGGCCGCCGAGGTGCTCCTCGACAACTTTGACAGCATTGACGCGAATCAGGATGGCATACTCGAGTTCGACGAAGCCCTGATCCTTCTCCCCGGCTTCACGCGCGAGCGCTTCGATTCGCTTAACCTGGAGGTTGAGATTTCTCTCGCCGAGATTCAGGGGGGCATCGGGTACACCGCCTCGGCGCAGACCCTCTTCGACAATTTCGACTTGGCCGATGACGATGGCGACGGTCTGCTCACGCTGGCCGAAGCCCGGACCCGCGTGCCCGGACTTACCGAAGAGGCGTTCGACTACATGGACCTCGATTCGGCCATGCCCCTGACGCCGTCGGAGCTCCAGACGGCAATTCTGATTTTCGGCGATCTGGATTTTATCCGCGAGAACTTCGAGATGCTCGACGCGGATGGAAGCGGGAGCCTGACCCTGGATGAACTGCCCGATTCGCTCTCGGCACTGACCAGGGCGACCTTCGAAGCGCTGGACTTGAACCCCGGTCTATCACCCCGGGAACTGGAGTCCCAGGTCGTATGCGTTATCCGCGAAGACGGCGTTCGCTTGATCCAGCCCACCGGCGACCTCCTGGCCCCGCCCGGTGCGCAGGCGCTCGATGTGACCTTTAATGCCGAAGCGGACGTTAACATTCAGGGTGCCTGCAGCGCCGACGATATCGAGTTCAGCTTTGATATTGGTGCGGAAAGTATTCTGATCACGGATCTGGCCGAGTACTTACTGCAAAACTTCGATGCTCTGGACGCCGACTTCAACGGTGTCCTGGCGGAGTCTGAAGTAGCTTCCAGCCGCATCGGCCTCACCAGCGCCCGCTTCGACACGCTCGATTTCGATGGCAACAGCCAGCTTTCCGTGGAGGAACTGGAAGCCGCAGTCATCCTATCGGATATCGCCTCCGCCCTTCTGGTCGACTTTGCGGCACTCAATACCGACAACAGCACCGGCCTTTCCATCGCGGAGACTCAGGCTACAGCGCTCGACATCGATCAGCTCCGCTACAACTTGCTCGACCTCAACCGTAACGGGGTGCTCACCCGCGAGGAGCTTTCGGCGGAAGAAGACCTCCCCGGTTTCCTGCTGGAAAACTTCCAGTCCCTGGATGCGGACAGCGACACGACGCTGGGCCTTACCGAGATTCGCACGCTATTGCCGGGCCTTTCCGATGTTCGTTTCGACAACCTCGACGGTGATCGCAACGGCGGCGTCGCACCGGAAGAGCTACAGGTTGCCGATGACTTTGGACGGGCTTCGGCACCTGCCAACCGGAAAGGGCAAACCGCGGAACTCAACAAGCAGGTTCGCGGCGACACGCCGGCGGTCTTCACGCTTCCGGTGGACACTGCCTACCGTGTCCGCGTGACGGCCACCCTCACGAGCACTGGCCAGACGGTCCAGTCCGACGACGTCACCTTCGAGCTTCGCAATGGCTCGGACGGGGACGACAACGGTTACCTCGACTTCCCCTTCGAAGATCTCGTCAATGATGGATCGCGCTGGGAGCGCACCGTCACCAGTGTGGGTTGCGAGCGCACCGTGCTGCTGCATGCATGGCGCGGCACCAATGTACCCGGCCGCAATATCGAGGCCGCACTGGTGAATCCGGCCAATCCGCAGCAAAGCGTGAATGTGACCATTCCCCACGGCCTGGCGGCGGACGGCGAAGAAGCCATTCTCATTGCCGCCATCGCGTGCAGTCCTGAGGCACTGTTCACCCGGCAGCAGGCCGACGAAATCGAGGCGTTACCGGAGGACGAGGTCAGTGGCACGCCGTGGATCGCCCTGGAGGTGATCGTCCGCGAGGTCGGCGCTGCCGAGTTTGCCCCGGTAAGCGTGGCGAGGCTGGATGCGCGGCCCTTGACCGTTTCACTCAACCAGCTCGACTTCTCTCCTGAAGATCAGGCGACCTTCTTCCTCAACGGGGTGTCGGTTCTCTCGGACGACGTGACCGGCCTCACGGTCGTGCCCGGTGGTGGATCCTGGTCCTCGGCCAATACGGACGATGCGGTATCGGACTCCGGCACCCTCACCGCCACCGTCTCACGGCTGGGCACCCTGGTCGCGCTGGAGTCGCTGAAGCCCCCAATCTTCTCGAGCACGCCCGACATCGACGAAACCATAAGCCTGGGCGAGGTCCGGGTCAATGAGTCGGTCGAAGAACTTATCACGATTACCAACGACGGTGGCGAGCGCCTGATTGGCACGGCGGAACTCCGCGATGCCACGGGCGTGTTCGCCCTGGTCGGCGAGGCAAGCTACAACCTCGGCCACGGCGAGACCCACCAGTTTCTCATTCGCTTTTCGCCCCGGGACGATACGCCCTACGCCGCGGCCATTACATTTTCAGGAGACCCCGGCGGCCTCCTGACGGCGGCGCTGTCGGGTACAGGTGCGCCCGCCAAGGGGCTGGGTTGCGGCCCGGTGGATCGCCCCGGCGAATGGCCGTGGGGGAATGCACTCGTGGTGGCCCTGACCTTCACCGGCTTGCTGCTCGGGCAGCGCCGGCGCGCGAGACACCTCGGGTAGGTGGAACAGGGGTCCAGCGTGTTGAATTCAAGTCCCGCGAGATCGGTTTGCGCCGCGCACAATAGTATGATAGAGTCGCTCAGAAGATTATGCCCGTGTTGGACGGTGTGCGCCGACGGGCGGGCCGGGTGCGCCATGAAGGGCGCATCGGGCGGTTAGGGAGAGTGTGGTGCGCGGTGTCCGGCGACCTCGGGTCGTTTGTTCGGGCCCCCAATCTGACTATGAAGGACTCGGCAATGGACTTACGCGTCATCCAGAAGAAGCCCGCCCGCTTCGGAATCGGGCTTATGTCGGGCAGTTCGTGCGATGGTGTCGATGCCGCGCTGGTGCGCATCAAGGGCACCGGCAAGAGCCTGGTGATGAAGCTCATTGCGCACAAGACCTTTCCCTACCCCGGCTCCTTCAAGAACCGTCTTCTGGACGAGCACCTGTCCGCACGGGATCTCTGCGTGCTCGATTTTGAGCTGGGCGAGCGCCTCGCCGAGGCGGCCCAGGAACTCATCGCCGAAGCGCCTGAAGACGAAGTGACCGTCGACTTCATAGCCTCCCACGGGCACACCGTGGCCCACATCCCTCCCCGCACCAACGAAAAGTGCGGCACCCTGCAGATTGGCCAGTCCGCCATCATTGCGGAGCGATGCGGCCTCCCCGTCATATCCGATTTTCGCCCCCGCGACATGGCGGCCGGCGGCCAGGGCGCCCCGCTGGTCCCTTACGCCGATTGGCTCCTTTTCCACAAGCTCAATCGTCCGGTTTCCTGCCTCAACATCGGCGGCATCGCCAATTTCACCTGCGTAACGCCTGATTTCCGCAATGTCCTCGCCTTCGACTCGGGCCCAGGTAACATGGCCATCGATGGTGCCGTGCGCATTCTTACCCGCGGTCTACAGGAAATGGACGAAGACGGGGAGATGGCGTCGAAGGGCATGATCATCGATGAATTTCTGAACTACCTGCTGGATCACCCGTTCTTTGCCAAGGTACCGCCCAAGAGCACGGGCAGGGAGGAATTCGGGGTGAACGTCTACCTGCGGGATGCCCTGGCCAGCCGCTCGGAGCACACGCCGGAAGATCTAGTCGCCACGATTACCGAGGCCGTGTCGCGGAGCATTATCCAAGCCTATGACCGCTTCATCAAGCCCGAGAATCCCGCCGAGCATATCATCGTCGGTGGTGGCGGCGCCCACAACAAATCGCTGCTTAAGAAACTGAGAGACGGCTTCCGCGACTGCCAGGTCTTCACCAGCGATCAGTACGGCATCCCGACCGATGCACGCGAGGCCATCGCCTTCGCCATCCTGGGCAACGAGTGCATCATGGGAACCCCCGCCAACGTGCCCCATGCCACCGGCGCGGAAAAGCGGGTGGTGCTCGGGAAGATCACACCGGCATAAGGGGGACTGCCTCCCGAGCCCGGATTGCTCCGCCGCGCAAGCGTGAAATCGAGTCGTTTGGCGAGGGTGGCTGCACCCCCGAGAGCCGCCCGCCCCATCCCCCCAACTCCGATCCGACCGATCCGTCCGATCTCCCCCTCCCGCAGCTTGAGTTCCCCAATCCCGCGGCGTATCATTTGGCGGCCCCACTCAGGAGACCCTCGCCATGGGAAAGAAAAAGTACCCCACCCCGCAAGCCCCCGCCACCGCCCGCGTCCTTTCGGTCGATGCCCTGCGCGGCTTCGACATGTTCTGGATTATCGGCGCGGATCACCTCGCCCGCTCCATTGGAAAAACGAGCGAACACCCCCTCGCCCAGGGCTTCGCGAATCAGCTCAAACACGTCGGCTGGGATGGTTTCGTCTTCTACGATCTCATTTTCCCTCTCTTCGTTTTTCTCCTGGGAATGTCCACCGTCTTTTCCCTGCCCAAATATGTCGAGCAGAACGGTAAACGCGCCGCTTACTTCCACATCCTGCGCCGCTTCGTCCTGCTCTTTCTCCTCGGCGCCTTTCGAGACGGGGGTATCGCGGACCTCGCGGGTGAGAGCCCCTTCAGCGGCGTGCTCCAGCGCATGGCCTGGTGTTATCTGGGCGCTTCGCTCATCTTCCTCAATGTTCGCACCAAGGGCATCGCGGCCATTTTCGTGTTCATCCTGATTGCGTACTGGGCCTTGCTCACCTTCGTGCCCCATCCTGATCTTGGCGCCGAGGGCACCACCTTCAACCGGAAAGAAAATATCGTGGACTGGGTGGACTACAAGTTCCTGCCCATGAAGGAAGAAGGGCAATACGCCGAATCCGAGGGATTGCTAAGCACTTTCCCGGCGATCGCCACCGCCCTGCTGGGTATTTTCGCCGCGCTCCTGCTCCGCGAAAAACGCCTGACCGACTGGCAGCGCGTTGGCGTCTACATCGGGTCGGGCGTGTTGATGGTGGCGCTGGGATACCTGTGGGGCCTACAGTTCCCGGTAATCAAGAAGATGTGGACATCAAGCTTCGTGCTGGTTGCGGGCGGCTACAGTTGCATCCTGCTGGGCATTTTCTACGCCATCGTCGACGTCTGGAAAGCGCAGCGCTGGTGTGTACCCCTGATCTGGATCGGCGCCAACCCCCTGATGATCTACATGTGCTCTGAGTTCATTGAGTTTGAGAAGATCGCCCCCCGTATCGCCGGTGGCCCGGTCGCCGCTCTGTTCGGGGACTACGGCCCGCTCTTCGTCAATGCGGTCGCCATCGTCCTCGTCTTCGCCTTCGCCCGATTCCTCTACGTGCGAAAGATTTTCCTGCGCGTTTAAGGTGAGTCCGCACCATTATGAACAACGCGGGAGTTCAGCCCATCAGGTACGCTGAACTCCCGCGACTTTTCTGTCTGTTCCGGCCCTATTCCTCGATGGAATCTACCTTGATAATCGCCGGGCCGTCCTTGTCCGTATTGAGCAATTGCTCTGATACCGCGTCTTCGATGTTTTCCACAAACAGGGTGCGCAGGGGGCGCGCGCCAAGGAGGGTGTCGAAGCCGTTCTCCACGAGGTAATCGCAAACGTCCTTCGCCAGGGTGATGGAGACTTCCACGGTCGAGCCCTCGGGATCTTTGCAGGTCACCGTGCGGACGCCGTCGTCGTTCATCTTCACTTCAAACCACTTGTTGCACTCGCTCCGCTCCGGCGGCAGGATGAGCTTCCGCGCCAGGGCCACGCGCTCGCATAAATCGCGCATCAGCTTGTTCAGGATGTTCGACTGTTCCGCCATGCCTAGCGCGCCGAAGACGAGCGGGCGTCCCATGCGGCCGAAAAGTTCCGGCGGGAGTCCGGGAACGGCCAGCATGGCCTGCTTCACGATCTCTTCCGCCGAAGGTGCCTCGTCCGCATCTCCTTCCGCCTCGTCGAGGAGGCGATTGGCCTCACTCTGGAGAATGGCCAGAGTCTGGGGCGTCAGGTTCGGCGTGGTGGAGGCGATTTCCTGCAGAATTATTTTCACCACCTGATTCTGGACTTCCGCCGTGGCCTCCGGATTGGCCGCAAGCCAGCCCTTGATGCGGTGGCGTAGTTCGCCGAGCTGCGCCAGGATCGCGGCACCCACATTCGTCGTGATGATGATCACCGTGTTCTGGAAATCGATATTGCGGCCCATGGAATCGGTGAGTCGCGCTTCGTCAAAGAGCTGGAGGAATATGCGCCAGATATTCGGGTGCGCCTTCTCAAACTCGTCAAGGAGCACCAGTGAATAGGGCTTGCGCCGCACGGCCTCCGTAAGCATGCCGCCCTCTTCCGCGCCCTGGTAACCACGGTCGGAACCAATGAGGCGGTTGCGGGCCGTCTCGGTGCCATACTCGGACAGGTCGATTCGAATCAGCGCGTCTTCGCTGCCGTACCACTCGGCAGCGATGGCTTTGGCCAGCTCGGTCTTGCCCACGCCGGAGGGCCCGGCAAACAGAAAGACAGCCTGGGGCTGCTTGGGAGGCGTCAGGCCAACGAAGGCGCGCTTCATGGTCTTTACCACAGCCTTAATGGGCTCGGGCTGGCCGAAGACGCGCCGAGAAAGATTTTCATTGAGCTTCAGCAGCTTCTGTCGCTGATCTTCCGACATGTTTTCCACAGGAATATTCGTGCGCTCAGAAACGGCCTGGGCCACGTGCGCCCCGGTAACCGGGGGCTGATAGCCGGGCTCGTGGTCCGCCGTAACGTGATTGAGAATCACCATGGCGCCCGCTTCGTCGAGGATGCCCAGTTCGCGGGCGGGTGAGCGCACTTCACCGATGTAACGCCGCGCGAGGGTATTCACCCGGTTCAGGGCTTCCTCTGTGTAGTCCACGGTGTGGTGTTTGCCATAAACTGGTTTCACCCGCCGCAGGATCTCCGCCACATCCGCCGGGCTCTGCTCGGGCACGATAACCGGGCTGAAACGGCGCCGCAGCGCGCCATCTTTTTCGATCGCGCGGAACTCGGAGAAGGTCGTCGCGCCGATGCACCAGAGTTCACCCCTTGCGAGTGCCGGCTTCATGAGGTTGGCCGCGTCCATACCGCCACTCTCCCCTGTCTCGCCGAGGCCCACTAATTGATGGATCTCGTCGATAAACAGAATGACGGAGCCCTTCGCATTCTGAAGTTCGCGCAGGACCGCCGTGAGGCGCTGTTCGAATTCGCCGCGATACTTGGAGCCGGCCATGATGAGGCCCAGATCAAGGCTGATGATTTTCTTGCCCTTCAGGCGCTCGGGAACGCGATCCTTCACGATGTCGAGGGCCAGACCTTCGACGATCTTGGTCTTGCCTACGCCGGGTTCGCCGAGGAGGATGGGGTTGTTCGCCTCCTTCTTCAGAAGGATGCTGGAGAGGCGACGCACTTCATCCGCGCGGCCGATGACCTCTTCCAGCCCGCCCGCAGCTGCTTTCGCCGTCAGGTCGTAGCCATAAGTCTTCAGGGCTTCGATGGAGGCGGCGGCGGCCGTCTCGCGGCTCACGGCCCCTGCGGGCACCTGGCGCTCGCCATCGAGAATAGAACTGGTCAAGCCGAAATCGGTGGCGATGAAGGAGTCAATAGCGTGGGTGCGGTAATCGATGATACCCGCAAGCAGATCTTCCCACTCGATCTGGTCCCGCGTCTTCATCTTGGCGTTCAAGCCTTCAATGACACGCTCCAAGCCGTGGCCCGCCTTGGCGGGACGGTTCACGAGCAGCGTGCAAAGCTGGTTCAACTCTTCGGAGTACTGGCCCTTGGCCACCTTCTGCTTGGGAAGGTTGCTGATGAACTGGTGGTTCAGCGCGACGCGAAACTCGCCAAAGGTGCGCCGTTCCTTGCCGTCATCGCCATCGAATAACTTCCGTAGAGAGCTTTTCTCCCGATCCATGGCGTCGACCCAGAGCAGGTGTTGAAAATCGATGGGGCCCAGCCCCAGCGCCCGGGCCTTGTCGAAACGCTGCTCGCGGGTAAACCTGTCAAAACGATCTTCGTCCAATGTGGGCATGAATTAGAACTCCCTGTGCGGTTACGTAGTACGGTTCCCAACCCTTCGGCAAGCGACCAACTTCCTCAGTTTTCGCAGCACGAGTCCATAGACTAAGAAAACCGGAGAGCAAATGCAACATGTATATTGGAAGACAACCTAGCGCAACGCCGCGTTCATCTCTACGATCATCTCCGCGATGGCGCGACGCTTTTTTTCGAGCACCTCGGGGTCGCGGGTAAAACTGACGAGGCTGGGTATAACATCCTTCAGGTTGTATACCTCAGCAGCGCGCTGGAGTAGCGCCTCGTGGCCCGGCTGGGCGAGCAGTTTGCGCCGGCGGTCGTTGAACACGGCGAGATAATCATAGTCATCGATCCCGTCGCGAATATTCTCCCAGCGAATAGAATTAATCGGGCCGTTCTTGTCGGTGTAAACCAGGAATCCATCTCCGTTCACGGGCGTCACATCCACCAGCTCCTTCCACGGGTCGCCCCCGCCGCGGTGATCGTTGATGCTGCGATAGTGCATACCCCGGACACCAAGGGCCCAGGCCTGCCAGAAAAGAATCCGGTGATCGATGGAATCGAAGTCGACGAAGAAATTGCCATAGGGCCGGGGCGGGGTCTGGTCTACGTACCACCACACTTCTTCGCCCGCGCCGATGCGCTCGAGCACGCGGGCGTTGTTCACGGTATCGAAGACGGGCGCATGCACCGCCCACCGCTCCAGTCCATCCGGGAGGAAGGGCTCGAGGCCGTAGGTCGTAATCATGACGGGAATATCCGGCGCGGCCTCTTTCCAAGCCTGGATACCTTCCATCACCCGAGGCCAGGCGGGCCGGGGCGGCTCGTTGGCCAGATGGACAAAGGCCCGATCCTGAAGACCATTCTCCACCACGAACGCATTGGCCATGGCGAGCTGATCGACGTGATTCAGGAGGGTCTGGGGAACGCTGATCGTTGAAACGCCCGCCGGATTCGCCTTGGCCAGTCGCGCCTTGTAGGCCGCCAGTGCCTTGCTGTAGTCGGGCTGTTCCGACGGAAAGGGAATGGCCGAACGGAGCGTGACGCGGTGCTTTGCGGCGTTCTCGAAGAAGAGCGCTTCCAGTTGCACCTGGGACAGCTTGCCTCCATAGTTCTTGTGGTCGCCATAGGCCTGATCGGAGTCGAAGGCGAAGTCGGTCTTCAGCATCGGGCGCGACGGAAGCTTGAAGCCGAAGACCTCCACTTCAACGAACAGCTCCACAGGCGAGAGCCCGTCTCCCTCGATCTCCATCAAACCCGTATAGGTCCCGGGCACGGTATTCTCGTCCACGCTCAGGGTGAACCACAGGGGCGTCGTGATGCCGCCGCGCGCATCGAAGGGCTTGTACGGCACCAGGGCATCCGGCCAGTAGCCCGTGGGCCCTTCGAAGTGGCTGGGCACAGCGATGTGCTGATACTGCTGGGTAAAAATCTTGACGGTGCTCGCTTCTATCCGGGCGTCCGAGTCACTGGCGACCAGATCCTGAAGGGTAACATTCACGCCCTTCACGTTCGTCTTCTCTTTCGGGCGGATTGCGATCTGGAAACTTTCGGACTCGCCCTGTGCCAGGGCCACGCGGACCACGGGGTCCACAGGACCATCGGGCTTCGCAACGTCCTGCGGCAGAATCTTGCGCAGAGAAGGCTCCGCCCAGATGGTCACCGGGCCTTTCACCGCGAGTGTGCGGGCCATGCTGCGCGGCTGCTGGTCCAGGGCATGGGGCGCATCGGTCCAGGCGCGGAAAGGGGTGGCGGAAGCGTTGCCTACATCAAAGCGCGTGTCGATCCCGCCGTGGGGCGAACCCGTTTCCTGCCCGAGCTTGAGCGCCTTGCCCTTCTGGAAGATCTGGGCGAGCACTTCGTAGGCGCCGTTGGCGGGCGCTTTCCACTCGTAGCTGCAGCGCGCGAGCTGGCTGGGCGCCAAATCAAACTGCTTGCGCGGCAAGGTCCACACTTCGCCGTCCGTGGCCTTGATACGCGTATCGACCTGAAGTCCCGGCATGGGCTTAATGGCCGACACGAGCATGGTCAGCTTCCCGTTGACATAGTCGATCTGCATGGCGAACTCTTCCGTGGCGAAGTCCACATGCTTTAAGCCGCGCACCATGTTCAACCGGTATTGGGTGCTCCACGACTCTCCAGGCCCGAGCAGGAAGGGCACGAAGGCGGTCTGAACGCTCATGGCTTTCGGGAATTCGCCAGCCTCGTCTTTCACATAGGGCTGGACGAGAAATGAATGGGTGTGGTTCGCATTGAAGACCACATAAAGAGTCTCGTCCTCCACCGGATCGGTCATAGCGAACCAGTTGCGCGAGGCCGGGAGATAGGCCGTGTGGGCCGGTTGCACGATCCCGCCGCGCGAGGGAACGTCAAATCGATCGAGTTCGCTCACCGTGCCGCCCGGCGTGACATCATTGCGCACCCAGGGCGCCACCCACTGCCGTTCCTTGCCGTTGTTCTTCACGGTCCACGTGACGCGCACCGAAGCCTCGTCCGGGATCAGCTCCATCTTGCGGATCGACTGAAGCCCCTGAATGTTCGGGCCGTCGCAATCATAGGTATATTGCAAGACGGGACGGTCGGATACAGAGTCCAGGGCCTCCATGCGCTCGTTCAGTCGGCGGTTGGGCACATAGAAGCTGCCAACGCCGAAGCCCTCCTGCAGCAGACCATCCCCCCCGGCCAGATTGGAGGGCGTCGCCACCAGGCCAAAGGTGTGCAGCGCGCCGCCCCCATCCGGGCTCATTCCCAGCTCGACGAGATGGCCTTTTATCTCGATTTCATCGTCTATGACTTCCGCCGGAACGGCCAGGGGAGCGATCAGGAGCAAAAAGCAGAGAAAAACGCGCATGATGTGCCTTTATGGGGAGATAACTGGAGGATTCGAGGAAAGGAGCATTGTAAAGCAGCCCGCAGGGCCGATGCACCTTTGTGAAGGGGGGAGCGAGTCTGGAGTCTGGAGTCTGGAGTCTGGAGTCTGGAGTCTGGAGCTACGAGCGAGAGGAGTGATTTTGTCTTGCCAGTCCAAACCGTCGTGTTCGTCCTATGGCGAGCCAGCCCACAGCCAGGGCAAGCAGCCCCGCCGCGCTCAACGCGCCCCCAACCTGCAGGCTGCTTGGCGAAAAGTAAAACGTCACGTCGTGCTCACCCGCAGGCACAACACAGCCCATGAAATCGCCATAGACACGCTCCAGTGGTACGTCCGCGCCATCGACGGCGACGCGCCAGCCGGGGTGATGTCGTTCCGCGAAGACCAGAAGCTGGCTGGTCGCGGTGTGCGTTGCGAAGGCTACATCGCCGGGTTCATCCCGCGTCCAGGTCACGGTGCCGGGCTCCCCGGCCTCCAGCGCGAGCGGCCGATCTGTGATGGCGACCCTCGCGATATCGAACTGCCCGCCCAACACCGCCGCAGGTTCGCCGACTATGGACTCACTCACGAAGCGCGCGCGGGACAGGGCGCCTTCGTGCTCGGTCCAATGGGATGCATGAAGCGGGCGCTTCTCCCAGCGCACCCCCGCCAGTCGCTTGATGACATCGGCATTCGGGTCCAACGTCCACGCGGGCGGCAGGCCCACATAGCCCATGTAATTCGGAAGACGCACCTGGGTAAGTCGCGCAACGCGCCAATTGCCGTGGGCCCTATATTCCCGGCTTCCGGTGGCGGCCATGTCTGCGGGTAGTTCATCGCGCAATGCGTTCTCGAGCGCAATCAACGGCGAAGATTGAGGCGCGTGATTCCACACATGGGGCAGGGCATAGACGCCCATATCCACGGCGGCCAGGATCATGAGGGCCGCAAGGCCCACCCTCGGAGATCGCCTTGCAAGCAGTATCCCGGTTGCGGCCAGCGTCACCAGCATCGGCCCCGCCACAAGCAGCAGGGGGCTATCCGTAAAGGCATCTCGAATCGATACGGGAGCCAGACTGCACAAGGCCGGGACGAACACCGCCATGCCCCAGGCCAAGGCCACCACCAGGTACAATGGACGTCGCGATCCCAGGGACGGGCCGCACTGAAGCCGCTGAGCGCCCAGGGCCGCCAGCATCGCGAGTGCAAAGTGAATGAGCACGATATGGCGCGCTGCGCAGCGAAAGGAGCCGACGACGGGAAGCTTCGCCAGTAACCCGTAGAGCCCGCCGTATTCCCCGAGGGACAACACCAGCGAAAGTGCCGCGAGTGCGCCGCAAAACAAGGCCGGTGCCCGACGCGCCCCCAGCGCCGACCACTGGGCCAGCAGCCAGAAACTAAGCAGCATGGGCACCACACCGGCATAGAGGCCAAACTCATGAGCGGGCTCGCCGAATGCGAGATTATTCTTGAACCAGTAGGGGCCAGACCATTGCAGCAGGTTCAGCGGATGAAGCGAAGCGCTGCGCCAGCTTTCGGCGTTATCGTGGCGCAACGCCGTCTGCAGCACATCAAAGGTGGGAACGACCTGCACGCCCGCGAGCAGAAGGCCGGTCAGCAGCGCGAAAGCGAGCATGAGAATCCGACCCCGGGTGCCGCGCAACCGCAACGCCCCAATGGAATACAGGCCCAGTGCCAGGAGCGTGAAGAGGACGTACTGGGGATAGCCCAACAGTAGTTGAGACGCTGCCAGCAACGCGAGAGCCACCCAGGCAAGTTGGATCGCTCGGCGGTGCTCCGATTTCAACAGGACATCCGCCGCCAGCAGCATCCAGGGCAGATGCCCGATGATGGCGATGGCTTGCATGTGCATGAAATGGATCAGCGTGAAGCCGGAGAAGGCGAAACAGTTCGCGCCGAAGAGGGCGGCGTACCACGGGAGTGACCAGCGGCGCAGCAACTCGACCATGCCGCCGTAGGCGATGGCATAGCCGCTGACAAACTCCAGATTGAATGCCCAGTCCAGCGGCAGGGCCCGATAAATCAGCAGATGAAAGGGATGGAGCATACCGCCCTGGCCTTCGCCATGGATGTAGTAGCCGCAGAACTGATCGGGCCACCACCAGAATCGCAAGCCCTCTTTCAGGCAGTGACTGTAGAAGGTGCGGACCGGCAGATGGTAGGCACCGAGATCGCTCCCAAGATAAACGTTGCCTCGGAGGAGGGGATAGAAAAGTGCCGCAGCAAACAGGATTCCCAATAAACTGGCGAGCGCCGTAAGCCACCGCGCAGGCACCACCTGTACGGGCTGATGTTCATCCAAGTCCGATTCCGTCATGGCGGTGATTATAGGGAAGCGACTCGGAGCGCGCAATGGCGCGGGTTGACGATGCCGCGCCTCCATCTGCTACCATCGCCCGAGCCGGGTCGTGGAAACAGGGAGAGAGCCCCTTCCCCCCTGCGACGAATCCCACTACCACCGAGTGACGCGGAGAGGAACTTTCACTATGGTCGATATGGCGCGGGTCTGGCCCATTGTGTGCCAGTTTGGCATTGGCGGGATACTGGGGCTCGTGGGGCTGTGGGCCGGTCTTTCCAGCGGCTACCTGGACCTGAAGTTGGGCGACCATCGCAAGCTACTGGGCGTCCTGCTCGGCGGCTACGCCCTCCTCCTCCTCTTCTCGTGCGCTTTTACCTTCTGGCTGCCCTTCGTCGGCGGGGAGGCCACCCCATGATAGGGAGTCCCCTCGATGTCGCGGTTCTGCTGATCTACTTCGTCGCCGTCGTTGGCTTCGGCGTCTTCTTCGGTAAGTACAGCACCACCACCAAAGATTTCTACCTCGGCGGCCAGCGCTTCGCCTGGTGGGTCATTGCGTTTTCCGCCACCGCGACGACGGTTGGCAGTTACAGCTTCGTAAAATACAGTGAAGCCGGATTCACCTACGGCATTAGCAGCAGCCAGTCCTATTTGAATGACTGGTTCTGGATGCCCATTCTTCTGCTGATATGGCTGCCCATTATCTACTACCAGCGGGTCTATTCGGTGCCGGAATACTTCGAGCGGCGCTTCGGACGCATCCCCCGGGCCGTGGCGACGACCATCATTCTCATCTATCTCGTGGGGTATGTGGGCATCAACCTCCTCACGTTGGGCGTCGCCCTCAACACCATGGTCGGCTGGAACATCCTCGCCGGGGCCGCCCTCGCGTGTGTTGCCGTAACCTTTTATGTTTTCGCCGGTGGCCAGACTTCGGTCATCATGACCGACCTCGTCCAGGGCATCACGCTCCTGATCGTCGGCGTGGGCATCTTCCTCGCCGGCGTGGCCCATGTTGGCGGCTTCGTGGATTTCTGGGCCCTGCTGCCCGAGTCGCACCGCTATATTTTCTCCGAATTCAACAGGCCCGACAAGTTCAGCTTCATCGGGATCTACGGCCAGGATGGCCTCGCAAACTCGGGTGCCTTCGTGCTCATGAACCAGGGCATCATCATGCGCTTCCTGGCCATGCGCAGCGTGAAGGACGGCCAGAAAATGGCCATATGCTGGATTCTTATCCTGTCGCCCCTCGCCGCCATCACCGTGAGCGGCGGCGGCTGGGTGGCCCGGGCGCTGGTGGAGAATGGCGAACTCGAAGCGAAAGCGAACGACGCCTTCATCCTCGCCTCCCACTTTCTCTGCGGCCCCGGCGTCTTCGGTTTTGTCCTTGCGGCACTCATGGCGGCCCTCATGAGCACGGCGGACACGCTGATCAATGCCTCCAGCGCCGTGTTTGTGAACGACATCTACAAGCCCTACATCCGCAAGATCGCGCCGGACCGGCACTACCTCCACGTGGCGCGGATTTCCAGCCTCTCCGTGGCGGCCATCGGCCTCGCCCTCGTGCCCGTTTTTCAGGGCGACACGGTCTATCAGGCCCACGCGAAATTCACCGCCGCCATCACGCCCCCCATCGTCATGGCGATCCTCCTGGGCATCCTCTGGAAGCGCTACAACGCCCCCGCCGTGTTGGCCACCTTAATCGGCGGCAGCGCATTGGTTTTCA
Source organism: Candidatus Hydrogenedentales bacterium (assembly GCA_044344195.1). Lineage (GTDB taxonomy): Bacteria > Hydrogenedentota > Hydrogenedentia > Hydrogenedentales > JAEUWI01 > JAEUWI01. The sequence goes on along the minus strand of JBIJDL010000003.1, from coordinate 24,460 downwards.
TCTCAAGCGTGGCACCTTTCGATGCCCTGATCTTGCGCCACTTCTCCTTCGGCATGGGCCCCGACAGCTATGGCTTCACCCGTGCCATTTTTGGCCTGGTTGCCAGCGGCACCCTCGGCGTAGTGGTCGCGCTCGCGACACGTCCCCAGCCCATCGAGGCCATTGCCGGTCTCGTCAACGGCACCCAGCTCTATGCGATGGAGCAGTTCAAGGGCGGCAAGATAAATCGCCGCGAGGGCAAGCTCGTTTACCTCACGGTCGAATCCGATCCCGCCCTCGAAGGACACGAGGTGGTCCAGCTCTCGAGCGAACACCTCAGCACCCTCGCCGCCGATCCCGGCGATTTGCTCTATGTCTGCGACCAGCGCTGGTGGCTCGGCGGTCTCCACAGCATTCACCTCAAGGCGGCGGAGTCCGGTAGTGGTACCACCGCCCGCATGGCCCCCGAGTTTATGGCCTCCGCCCACCTCAAGGACGGGGACCGGGTCTATGTGGAGAAGTTGTTTTAGACGCCTGCGAGTTTACAGGGACGACAGAGACGGCAGGGACAACAGGTAATGAAGCACCTGATTACCTACCGTCCCTGCTGTCCCTGCAATTGCGCCACGCCCCCTCGAATATTTCTCCTCTCCATCGGGTATACTGCGACAACTAAGTATGGGAGCATTCGAGGAGGAGAAAACCTCATGATTCACGAAGCGAACGCTCGCCCCCAACCACCCGCCATGCAGGAACTTATCGCCAGGGCGAGCGTGGCAGTTGAAGCGAGCGGCACAAGATGAAAACGTGCTACACCGACAAAACCCGTGCACGCGATAAGAAAGCCTTGGTATGTCGTGCAGTAGTTGTATGCTTTTCGGCGATCTGGGCCGCAATTACCGCAACGCCAATGGTTTCCGAAAATCTCGGTGAGGTAATCGCACAGTCAACTGAGCATGAGCACCAACCACACCGCGAATTGGGCGCCGGATGGGAGCAATTCGGACGGGCACTCGTCGTCTACTCGGTCGTTCTACTGGTCATCGCAATACTGCTCGTTGTCGCTCATCGCGTTCACGGCAACATCTTCGCATCCGAAGAAGAGCAACGCACGCGGGATGAATGGTATGGTGGCGGCGACGATGACAGAAGCGGATGGTGATGGGAATAGGGCCCAGAAATGCAACCCAGTATTGAGCACCAACCATGAGATACCCGCCGATCTGATTTGTTCAGGGGAGATAGAATACCATGCTATGTATCACATCGCTTGCAACGGTAGAACGACGCTTCCGACGTCCGGTACTACGCTTCTTTATGGCCACCGCCTTGTTTGGGATGACGCTCCTTGTATGTGAATGCGACAGTGCCCTGTTTCATCTCGCCGCCGCCCAGTCCACGACAGATTCCTCCGAAGCCCCGCCCCAAGTCCAATTTGAATCCCGGATCTCGGCGGAGGGGAGTATATCGATCGTAATTTTCGCAGTCGCGGCCTTCTTCCTCGTTCGATGGGCGTTGCGCGAGAAACCCCGACCCGGAAAGCGATACCACCGAAGTTTCGCGCCGCTGTGTGCGGATGATTCGGACAAGCGCAATCGTTACCGCGCGGATGCACCTGACCAGACGGAGGACACACCAGAGAGCGGTGGCGACAGACATGGAGGGAGCGACTAGTGGCTGAAATAGTAGAGTCCCCCACAGATTCTCACAGATCCGCACAGATAAGACAGAATTATTGCTCTCTCTGGCAAGCTCTCACCTTGAAAAGCTTCTTCCAGCTACCCGTACTTCACAACGGGCTGCTCTGGTATCTCGTCCTCTAATCTGTGCAGATCCGTGAGAATCTGTGGAAAAATCTTTCTTCTCGGGCTGTAGGGCTACGGAAACTCAACGAAGGACACGCTGGCCGCCCTGTTGTATCACCTAATCAAGATGAGGCCGTGGGTATCGTCACTTCAACTATCAAGACGCCAAAAAACACCGACTTCATCCGTGCTTATCCGTGCAATCCGTGGTCAACCTTTATTTCACTATGGATAACGGGAATGGGAGACCGAATGGGTGACTTCCCATTGCTTCCGGGCAAACCCTCTGCTACAATAGCGTCATGAAGCAGTTTATCCACATCGCTCTAATTCTTGCTCTCGCGGCCCACGGTTGGGCTGCTGGTGCGGTTTCCTTTGCCTGCCGAATGTCGGGCGAGGTCTCGAGCATGTGCTGTTGCGCCAGTGCAACCCAGCCTGCGTGCGACATCATGGACGCCACGCGGATGTGCTGCGATATTACCGTTAATCAAGCCGCAACCAATCCTGCCGCCTCTCGCCCCGCCAATCCCGGACCGGAAGACAATCATCACCCGGCCTGGACCGCATCGGCATCCCTGGGCGTGCTGTTGCTCCCCAGAATGCCCGAAGGCTATGGAATCGCCCTGGCCCGTCAGGATTCGGCCTCTCCCCCGCCGTTGATCCTGCTCATTCAGTCTATCCGCTGCTGATCCCTCCTCTCTGCGTGTCCGCCGCAGGCTGAGCCTGTACATGGCATGCAACGATGCCCGTTCCCGAGAGGGTTCCCCCGTTTACGCTTAAGTACTTGCTACCCGTGAGTCGGTATTGCAAGGGCAGCGAGTTTTCAGGGCCCCTCTCCCGATCATCCCCATCGATCTGGAGCTTGGATTATGAGTCAAGTAAAAAGCCGCAGCGGCCTTCCCCCGGCCACCGGTCAACGTTCCGGGTGTATCACCCTCCTTCTGATTTTGGTCGCCCTCGCGGTCGGTATTGCGGTGGGCGCGCGCTGGCGCGATTCCCTGGCCCACCTACTGGGCCTGCACACCGAAAACACCTCACCACCGGCCGCCCAGCCCGGCAGCGACACCACCGGCCAGCTCTGGACCTGCAGTATGCACCCCCAGGTCATTCAAAAGGAGCCCGGGGTCTGCCCCATCTGCCACATGGCCCTGGAGCCCCTGAAACAGGGCGCGGGAACGACCCACACCAGCGGCGCGGTCCAGATCGACCCTGCTGTGGTCCAGAGCATGGGCGTGCGCACCGCCATGGTTCAGCGTGGCCCACTCTATCGGGAAATCCGGGCCGCTGGCTTCTTCCGCGAGGCCGAGCCCAATGTCCACAACGTGAGTCTGCGCGTCATGGGCTGGATCGAGAAACTCCACGCCAACACCGAGGGAATGTTTATCAAACCGGAGGATCCCCTCTTCGAACTGTACAGCCCCGAGATCTACCAGGCCATCAGCGAGCTGATCTCCCTCAAAAACCGCGAAGGCCATGGCCAGGCACTGGCCAACACCAGCGCGAAGCGACTCGAACTATGGGGACTCACCCGCGAGCAGATCGCCGACTACGCCTCCCGGAGCGAAGCGCCGCGCACGGTGACCATCCTCAGCACAGCAGAAGGTCACGTGTTGGACAAGGAAATCTCCGAGGGCTCGGGCGTGGAAGCGGGCATGACGCTGTTCAAGATCGTCGACCATGACCTTCTATGGATGGATATCGCCCTCTTTGAAATGGACCTGCCCTTCATCGCGCTCGGCCAGTCCGTGAGCGCCACGGTCGAGGCCGCGCCCGGCGAACCCATCACCGGAGTAATCGACTTCATCTATCCCCATGTGGATATGGAAGTGCGGACCACGTCGGCGCGCCTCGCCATTCATAATCCCGGCATGCGGCTCCGTCCTGGCATGTACGCCACAGCGAGCCTCGATATCATTCTGGGCGAGGATGTGCTGCTGGCCCCCCGCGAGGCCGTCATCAACACGGGCGCCCGACAGATCGCTTTTGCGGACAAAGGTGGCGGGCTCTTCCAGTTGAAGGAACTCCAGCTCGGACACCAGGGAAGCGACGGCCTTGTAGCGATCCTCGGGGGGCTCGACGAAGGAGAACGGGTCGTGACCAGCGGCCAGTTCCTGCTCGACACCGAAAGCCGGCTGCGCGAAGCGGTGCAGAAGTTCCTCACGAATGAATCCGGTCAACCCGAGGCGGGCGAATCGGCACCGGCAGACGCCGCCACGGAAACCTCCGCCGAGACCGACGCGCTCTACAGCGAGTACCTCAAGTTGAACGCCGCGCTCGGCACCTTGCCCGCGGGCGACACCGCCCTCGATCTCAAACCCCTTATCGCCGCGGTCGAGACCCTCTCGGCAAACGAGGCCCATCCCGCGAAGGCCTCAGCCGCCCCGCTGCTTGAAGCCGCGAAGGCCATGGTGGATCTTCCCCTGGAGTCGCAGCGCGAGAAGTTCGGCCCCCTGAGCGATGCCATGATTGCTATCGCAGGCCAGTTCGCGCCGTCCGGTGCCGTCACCCCTAACCTGTTCATCATCCACTGCCCCATGGCCCCCGGCTCATGGATTCAGCCCGGCGAGGAGATCGCCAACCCCTACTATCGTGATGAAATGAAACAATGCGGCACCGTCGAGCGCGCCGTCCCGGCCATGGCGGAGGCCGCGCCATGATCGCCCACATCATCCGTCTCTCCATGGAAAACCGGCTCCTGGTGGTCATGCTGACCGCCGCGCTGGTCGCCATGAGTATCTGGAGCGTGTTCAGCCTCAGTCTGGACGCCATTCCCGATCTCTCCGACGTGCAGGTCATCGTCACGACCGAATTCCCCGGTCAGAACCCCCAAGTCGTGGACGATCAGGTTACCTATCCCCTCGCCAGCGCCATGCTGTCCGTGCCCGGCTCCACCGCCGTCCGCGGCTTCAGCATGTTCGAACAGTCATTCGTGTACGTTCTCTTCGAGGACGGCACCGACATCTACTGGGCCCGGAGTCGTGTACTCGAATACCTGAATTTCGCGCGGGATCGTCTCCCGGAGGGCGTGGAGCCCAAGCTCGGGCCCGATGCCACGGGCGTGGGCTGGGTCTACCAATATGTGCTCTATCCCGGCTACTACTCTCCCGATCATCCCGGCGGCCTCTGGCACGACAAGGAGAAAAACACCTGGTACGCCGACCCGGAAAATGCGCCCGCGGACCGGAAGAAACTACTGGAACGCGTTCGCGCCTTTGAGGAGCCCGGAAAATGCCCGCTCACCGGCAAGGAACTGCTTCCGGCCAATCAGGACCTCGCGCAGCTCCGCAGCCTGCAAGACTGGTACCTCCGCTACCCGCTGACCGCCGTGGACGGCGTCTCCGAAGTGGCCCCTATCGGCGGCTATGTGCGCCAGTACCAGGTCGTGCTCGATCCGCAAAAACTCCAAGCCTACAACATCCCCCTCGGCGACATCAGCGAGGCCATCGAGAGGTCTAACAACGACGTGGGCGGCTCCGTGGTCGAGCTGAGCGAAAACGAGTACATGGTGCGCAGCCGTGGCTACTTAAAAGGCCTCGACGATCTCGCCAAAGTGCCCGTAGGCCTGGGCGAGGGCGGCGTTCCCGTGCTCCTGGGCGATGTGGCCACGCTACAGATCGGCGGCGAAGCCCGACGCGGCGTGGGCGAGTTCAACGGCATCGGTGAGGCCGCCGGCGCGGTCATCGTGGCACGCTTCGGCGAGAACGCCTACCAGGTGATCAAGGACGTAAAGCAGCGCCTCTTCGAGCTGGAAGACGGCCTGCCACCCGGCGTCAAGGTGATTCCCACCTATGATCGCTCCTCGCTGATCAACCGCTCCATACAGACCCTGCAACGCACGCTGATTGAGGAAATCATCGTGGTGGGACTGGTTTGCATTCTCTTCCTGCTCCATGCCCGCAGCGAACTCGTGGCCGTGTTCGTTGTGCCTTCCAGCGTGCTCGTCGCCTTGCTGCTTATGCACCTCTTCGGCATCAACGCCAACATCATGTCCCTCGGCGGCATCGCCATCGCCATCGGCGTGGTGGTGGATTCGGCCGTGGTCATGGTGGAGAACGGCCACAAGCACCTTGACCGGGAGGAAGACGCCGTCAAGCGCGGCGAGGCCCCGAGGCCGCGCTTCGACATTATTCTCGAAGCCGCGCAGGAGGTCGGGCCCCAGCTCTTCTTCTCCCTCCTCATCATCACGGTGAGTTTTATCCCCGTCTTCGCCCTCGGAGGAGAGGCGGGGCGGCTTTTCCATCCCCTGGCCTTCACCAAGACTGCGGCCATGGCCGCCGCATCCATCCTGAGCATCACCATCATTCCCGTGCTCATGTATTACTTCATTTCCGCACGCGTCCTGCCCAAGGAATGGGGCTGGCGCCGCAACCTCGCCATTACCCTCGCGGCCATGTTCGTGCCCGGCGCAATACTGTGGCTCGCCGCGGGCTACTCCGAAGAATTCGCTCCCTGGCGTCTCCACATCGCTGCGGGTTGGGCCGTGCTCGCCGGGATGCTGCTGGTTCCCCAGCGCATCATCCACGAGCAGCACAGCCCCATCAGCAACATACTCCAACGCATGTACAGTCCCCTCTTCCACTTCTCGGTCCGCTATCGGTGGAGTGTGGTAATCATCGCCTTCATCGCCCTCGCCTCCACGTGGTACCCCATGACCCGACTCGGATCGGAGTTCATGCCCTCGCTGGACGAGGGCGATCTGCTCTACATGCCCACCACCGATCCGAGCATCAGCGTCATGAAGAGCCGCGAATTGCTCCAGCAGACCGACAAAATGATCATGACCTTCCCCGAGGTCGTATCGGTCCACGGCAAGATCGGTCGCGCCGATTCCGCCACGGACCCCGCCCCCCTTTCCATGATCGAAACGGTGGTCCAGTTGAATCCCGACCGGGAAGCCTGGCGTAAGCGTACCCTGGCCCAGTTCCACGACGGCTGGCCCGAGTTCCTCCGCAAGCCCTTCTACCGATTCTGGCCCAGCGAGCGCCCCATCAGTATGGAGGAACTCAAGTATGGCTGGATTGACGCGGATGGCACGCAGCACGCCGGACTGAATTCGGCGTGTACGCTGCCCGGCGTAGCCAATGCGTGGCCCTACCCCATCGAGAACCGGATCAACATGCTCGCGACCGGCATCAAGACGCCCGTCGGCATCAAGATCATGGGCCCCGATCTCCAGGTTCTCGGCGATCTCGCGGAGCAAGCCGCCAACGCGGTCCGCAACTTGCCGGGCACGACAAGCGCCTATGCGGAGCGCACCCTCGGCGGCTATTACCTGGACTTCGACATCGATCGTGAAGTGGTCGCGCGCTACGGCCTGACCGTGGGCGACGTGCAGGATGTGATCCAGACCGCCATCGGCGGAATGAACATCACCACCACCGTGGAGGGCCTGGAGCGCTATCCCCTCAACATGCGCTATGCCCGCGAACTGCGCGACGATCTGCCCGCCCTGGAGCGGCTGCTTGTGCCCGCCCCCACGGGCGCCCAGATTCCCCTCGGGCAGCTTGCAAAAATGCAGATCAACCCCGGAGCCCCCATGATCCGGAGCGAGAACGCCCAGCGCACGGCCTGGATCTATGTGGATGTGGCCGGGCGTGACCTGGGCGGCTACATCGCCGAAGCCCGCGCCACCGTCGCCAGAGAAGTGAAGCTCCCCCCGGGCTACACCCTCGTGTTCTCCGGCCAGTTCGAGTTCTGGGAGAAAGCCATCCCCCGGCTGCTCGCGGCCACCGTGGCGACCTTCGTCATCATCACGCTCCTGCTTTACGTCAGTTCTCGGAGCTGGTTCCGCGTGGCCGTCATCATTCTGGCCTGCCCTTTCAGCATGATTGGTGTCTTCTGGTTCCTGTATATGCTGGACTACAACCTGTCCCTCGCCGTCGTGATCGGCATCATCGCCCTTGCCGGCCTCGACGCCGAAACGGGTATGGTCATGCTGCTCTATCTCGATACCAGCTACGACCGATTCAAACTGGAGGGACGCATGCGGAACAGCGAAGATCTCTGGGCCGCCGTCTACGATGGCGCGGTCATGCGCATCCGCCCGAAGGCCATGACCGTGGCCTCGGCCTTCATCGGCCTGGTTCCCCTCCTCTGGGCCGAAGGTACCGGGGCTGATGTCATGCGGCGCATTGCCGCCCCCATGATCGGCGGGCTCCTCGTGGGCTTTCTCATCGAACTCGTCTTTTACCCCGTCATTTACTACATCTACATGTCCATCAGCCAGCGCCATCACTGGACCGAAGAAAGGAGTGAGAACCCATGAACAACAGACGACTCATTCCACTGATCATGATTGCCGCGCTGGTGACGGGCTGGTATACCGGAGCGCGCGCCGACGAGACGCTGCCGGATACCGCCCCCGCATTCTTCGCGGGCAATGAAGAACTGCGGGGTTATCTTCTGGAAGCCGCGGAGAACCACCCACTCCTCAAGGCCCACTACGAAGACTGGCGCGCGGCCCTGGAGCGCATCCCCCAGGCGGGCGCGCTGGAAGATCCCATGTTCACCTACACCCAGTTCATCGTCACCGACGAGAGCTATTTCATGGTGGATCTGGAGCAGAAATTTCCCTGGTTCGGTACCCGCGCCGTGCGGAAAGAAAAGGCCGCCGCAGAAGCCGAGTATTGGCTCGCCCACCTCCACGAACAGCGCAACGCGGTCTTTCGCGAGGTGAAGATGGCCTACTTTGACTACGCTTTTCTGATGGAAGAGCTTAAGTTGGTGGGGCACCAGACGGGAATCATGGCGGAGTCCGTCGAAGTGGCCCGCGCACAGTATGAGTCCGGCTGGTCATCCGAGGCGGAAGTACTCCGGATGGAGCAGGAGCTGGCGAAGATGAACAATATGCGCAGTGAGCTGGAACAGATGGAGCCCGCGAGCCGTGCCGCGCTGAACGCGGCGTTGAACCGTCCCCAGGACGCGCCAATCGAAGCGCCGCAAGCCGCCGAGTTCCCCCCGGAGCCGCCCACCGAGGAACCCCTCGAAGCCGCCGTCAAAAACAACAATCCATCCCTGCGCATGTTCGATCATACCCTCGATGCGGAAGAAAAGGACGTGGAGCTGGCGCGGCGGATGAAGTACCCCGACATCACGATCGGCGTCGACTACGCGCTCGATCGCAATATGCGCGCCGGGCGCACCGACCCCTTCGAGCCGGGGCGGCTCCAGACCTACCGGGATCTGGGGCGCATTGCCGCCGGACGCGAAATGATCACGGGTGGCACCTTGCTCGATGTCTATGAAACCTTCGACTACAAAGAAACCGAGCGGGGCGTGACGGATGAGTTGACCGTCTCGATCGGAATCAACCTGCCCATATGGAAGAAGAAGATCAGGGCGGGCATCGCCGAAAAGGAGCACATGGCCAACGCCACCCGCTGGCACCAGGAGGACGAACAGCGCATGCTCGCCACCGAGGCAAGGGAGAACTCATTTCAATGGAATGACGCAACCCGGCGCATGGCGCTCTATGGCGAAGATCTGCTCAAGCGCGAAGAAACCATCCTGGAAGGGCTCCAGGCGGAGTACGCTTCCGGTAGCGAGGCGATCTCAATATTGGAGATGCTGGATAGCATGCGCAATGTCATGGAATTCAAACTCGAACACCTGCGCGCCACGAAAGACAAGCACCAGGCCGCAGCCATCCTGGAATATCTGATCGGCGCGCCGTGGTGAAGGATGAAGGTTGAAGGATGAAGGATGAAAATGGGTCCTATGGGTCCTATGTGTCCCATGAGTCGGATGGGTCATTATGAAAACAGTAGCCCATACGACCCATGAGACCCATAAGATCCCCGAGATGCTAGAAAGCCCCCGCGCGAGTTCTCGCTCCGCGCGGGGGCTTCATTAAAATTCAGCGGCTACTGCCGTCCAAGACTATCTTTCGCGGCGCACCGCAACGGACCGACGCCGCCCACCCAAACCAATAACACCCAGCAGGCCCAATACCAGCAGCGTATCGCCGGCCCCCCAAGATCCGAAATCGCTGTCTCCGCTGGCCACACCGCAAGCCGGAGTCTTTCCCTCGCCTTCGCCCTCACCTTCGCCACCGGCGTTCCGAATGATCTGCCCATTGTCATTTTCAAAAAAAGTCACCGTGGCCACGTTGAAATTGACCAGTGAGGAAAGGTCGATGACCGTCCCGGTCCCACCGGCAAGGAAACTTACGAACTGGCCCAACGGCGCCGTAATAGTCGTCAAACCCGAGAGATCGATCTCCGATCCGCCGGTGGCCCCTGTTACATAGCCCAGCCCCAGACATCCGGCATTGGTCACGGAAAAGGTCTGCAATCCAGATACATCAAGCAGGGCCCCGGAACCGCCGGCGGTAAAGGGCGCGCCTCCCTCGCAAATGTCCCAGGTGTAGGTCCGGAGTGCGGACAGATCCAGCACGGACTCCTCGCCGAGCACGCTGGTGACGATAAACGTCACGTTGCGCGCCGAGGTCAGCAGCGGCGCGTCCAGCGAGATCGCACCCGCGCCCGCGAAGGAGGTAGGATCTTCCGTCCCCTCAACCACCGCCAGCTTCGGCACACTCAGGGCAGAGTCCGCAGCCAGCAACACGAAGGTATCGCGCAGGAGATTCAATTCAGGCAGCGTCAGGCGCCCCGTCGTGGGCACGGTCAGTCCGCCTCCCGTCATGGTTTCCAAGCCGTCGAGGGACAGCGTATTGTCACCCGCGGGGGAAAAGAGACAGGAATTGGCCCGGGTCACGGCGTCGGCTGTGAAGAGCCCTCCCGCCACGGTGATGGTTGTATTGGACAGGCTCTCCAGGGAAGGCAGAACCAGGTCGACATCCAGCCCGATGACAAAGGATGCCGCCAGCAGGGAGCCATCGTCGCCACCCGCGATGGACGAGAGGTTGGGGGCCGATATGGAACCGCCCAGCACCAGATTGAAAAAGAACTTCTGCTCGCCCGGCGCGGAGATGGTCTCCAGCGATGCGAAGTCCACCATTCCCCCCGTGCTAACAAAAATGGATTCGGTCACATCCTCGCAGGAGGGCACGTCAACGGACAAGGCCACGACACCGGAAAGATCCAGCACCGAGTTCGCGCCGCTCACGAAAATGATCTGGCCCGCTTCGCACTCCGTCCAGGAATACGAAGTGGCCTGCGACAGGTCCAGGAGTGCGCCACCGCCGACGCTGAGGCGGCCATTGTCGATGGTGGTCGCACCCGTTGCCGTGAAGCTGGCCCCATCACCGGCCACCGTAAACAGCACCCCGCTGCTCAAGGTGAAGCTCCCATCGATCTGGCGCACGTCGGTTACCGTGACGTTTGCGCTGCTGATGCTTACGTTGTCGCCCGGCTCCGGCACCGTGCCACCACTCCAGTTGTCGCCCACGTGCCACTGCCCGTTTTCGGGTCCCGTCCACGAGACGTCCGCGCCGTGCGCCGCGAATGCCGCCACGCCGACCGCCATGACGCACGCCGCTCTCGCGATGGCGAAAAAACACCGGAGGGGTGGGTGCCCGGTCCGTATTGGTTGATCTGGAAACACTGTACTCATGCGCTGCCTCTCTTTCACTGCGGGTCCCCTGGAACCCGTTCAAACCGCCATACCGTCCGCATCTGACACTACCGATGCAGTATATCGTTCGTACCACGAGTTATCCATTCACTGCTCCTTGAAAACTACCCACCGGAGTTCTATTCGTTCCGTCCGCCACGACCTCCTGACACAACTGCGCCACAAAGGTGGGCAGGATGGGGCACCGGGCCGCGCTTGCGGCGTCCGCCCGTGTTCAACGTATACTCTCCCTGCACACACAGCGGATCGCCCCCATGCCTGACCACCCTACAGCCCCCGAAGATATTGTCGCGCTTTCACTCGTCCCCGGTGCGGGCCGGAAGACGATTCACAACAGCCTGCGTCTGGCCGCACGACTCCGACGTCCCCTGGCCGAGTTCTTCGGCGTACCCGTCCCTGATTTACTCCCCCAGACCGCGTCGGGCGAGACAAGCGCCGCCGCCGCCCTGTCCCGTTGCGGTGAACAAGAGCAGAAGCAGGCTACGTGGCTCCTGAACGTGGCGAGGAATGGCGGCATGCGGTTCGTGGTGTCGGGCACCATGGGCTACCCTGGATTCCTGAGCCGGGTCCTCGGCGATCAGGCCCCGCCCATCCTGTTCTATCAGGGCAACGAGGCCTTGCTCGATTCGCCCGGCGCGGGCATTGTGGGCACGCGAAAGCCCACCCGTGAAGCCAGCCGGCTGGCTGCGGCATGTGCGGGAGTCTTCGCCCGCGAAGGCATACCGGTGGTGAGCGGCGGCGCGGCGGGCATCGACCTGGCCGCCCACCAAGCCGCATTGAAGGCCGACGGTTCTACAGTGCTTGTTCTGCCCGAGGGTCTGCATGTCTATGAGCCCCCGTCCGTGCTGCGCGCGGGCCTTGAGGGCGGGCAGGTGCTCCTGATCAGCGAGTTTCTGCCGACCGACGGCTGGCAGACCCACCGGGCCATGACCCGCAATCGAACGATCGCCGCGTGCTCCTCACTCGTCTGCGTGATCGAGCCCCGGGTGAAAGGGGGAAGCATGTTCACGGCGGAGCAGGCCCTGGACGGTGGGAAGACGGTCTTCTATTGGGGTGGTGCCTGCCGGGATGGCGCGCTCCGCGGCCGGAAGGGTGCCTGCCGTCTGACCGATGCCCGAGGCAAGCTCCAGAAGTCCGCGCTGCTCCATGCCGCACAGCACGAGGAATCCCGTCCCCCCGAGCAAATAGGACTTTTCGACTAGCCACTGGCCCGATGGGTCTTATGGGTCGTATGGAGTTGACGGCCGACAGTTCGTGCGTTTTCAACTGTCAACTGTCAACTGTCCAATCTTTCCCTTCGACCGCCGTTCTATGTTAAAATGGGTAAAGTACCCGATCAGGCCCCCTCGATCGCACAGGGAGGCCAAGGGCCCGAGTCCAGGTGGGAATAAAACGTAAGTCCATGCTGTTTATAGTGTTGTGAGCCTGCGGAGCAACAGGTCGGCAACCGTGTCCGGCATGAAGCCCGCCCTCATCACCGTATCCGCACCACACACGCAATCACGTCCCTTTCGTCGTGAAGTCGGCGGGGCAACAGAGTGCCTCGTGCGCGCATCCGATCATCCGGTCGACGCACCCTTCGATTGCAGAACAGGAGACTTTCTATATGGCTTCCCCTACCGGAAAGCTAGAAACAGCCGAATATACCGGCACGCGCGTTGAGCAGAGCAACAAGCGCGCGGCCGAGGCTGCGCAGCGCGAGTACAAGTATGGCTGGACCTCCGATATTGAATCCGAAACGATCCCGGTCGGCCTGAATGAAGACGTGATCCGCCTCATCTCCGCCAAGAAGGACGAGCCCGAATGGATGCTGGAATGGCGCTTGAAGTCCTACCAGGCGTGGCTTCGCTTTGACGAAGAGCCCTCTTGGGCTAAGGTAAAATACACCAAGCCCGATTTCCAGGCCATCAGTTATTATTCCGCGCCCAAGGAAAAGAAGAAGCTCAACAGCCTCGACGAAGTCGATCCCGATATCCTCGCCACCTTCGACAAGCTGGGCATCCCCCTCCAAGAACAGAAGCGCCTCAGTAACGTCGCCGTGGACGCGGTTTTCGACAGCGTGTCCGTCGTCACGACCCACAAGGACATCCTGGCGAAACGCGGCGTCATCTTTTGCAGCATTTCCGAGGCCTTGCGCGACCACCCCGAGCTGGTGAAGAAATACATCGGCTCCGTGGTGCCCCAGAGCGACAATTTCTATGCGGCGCTCAATTCCGCCGTGTTTACCGATGGCTCTTTCGTCTATATTCCGAAGAACACCAAGTGCCCCATGGACCTGTCCACCTATTTCCGGATCAACCAGGAAAACACGGGCCAGTTCGAGCGCACGCTCATCATCGCGGACGAAGGCAGCACGGTGAATTACCTCGAAGGCTGCACGGCCCCCCAGCGCGATGAAAACCAGCTTCACGCCGCCGTGGTGGAAATCGTGGCCCTGCCGGGCGCGACGGTCCGCTATTCGACCGTGCAAAACTGGTACGCCGGCGACGCCGAGGGCAAGGGCGGCATTTACAACTTTGTTACGAAGCGCGGACGCTGCGAAGACAACGCGCGCATCTCCTGGACCCAGGTGGAGACGGGCTCCGCCGTCACGTGGAAGTATCCGAGTTGCATCCTCAAGGGCGACAACTCGGTGGGCGAGTTTTACTCCGTGGCGCTGACGAACAACCACCAGCAGGCCGACACGGGCACGAAGATGATCCACCTCGGCAAGAACACGAAGAGCACGATCATCTCCAAGACCATTTCCGCGGGCAAGAGCGACAACAGCTACCGCGGGCTGGTGCAGGTGATGCCGAAGGCCATCAACAGCCGAAGCTACACCCAGTGCGACTCGCTGCTCATCGGCAACGAGTGCGGCGCCCACACCTTTCCCTACATCAGCGTGCGGAACAAGTCCGCCTCCGTGGAGCACGAAGCGTCCACGTCTAAAATCAGCGAAGATCAATTGTTCTATTGTCAGTCGCGAGGCATCGGCCCGGAAGACGCGATCTCCATGGTGATCAATGGATTCTGCAAGGAGGTCTTCGACCACCTGCCCATGGAATTTGCCGTGGAGGCGTCGAACCTGCTGAGCCTGAGCCTCGAAGGGAGTGTTGGATAACATGCTGGAAGTAAGAAACCTGAAAGCCTCCGTTGACGGAAACCAGATTCTCAAGGGAATCGACATCACGGTCAATCCGGGCGAAGTGCACGCCATCATGGGGCCCAACGGCTCCGGGAAGAGTACCTTCGCGCAGATCCTCGCCGGTCATCAGGCCTACGAAGTGGACGAAGAAAGCAGCGTAACCTTTCTCGGCAATGACCTGCTGGAGATGCCCGCCGAAGAGCGCGCGCGTCTGGGCATGTTCCTGGCCTTCCAGTATCCCGTTGAAATTCCCGGCATCACCAACAGCTACTTCCTTCGGGCGGCCGTGAACGAGATCCGCGTCAGCCGTGGCCTCGAAGAGCTCGACGCCATGGACTTCGCCTCGCTACTCAAGGAGAAGATGGAGTTGATCAACGTCGACCCCAGCTTCGCCGAGCGCTTTGTGAACTTCGGATTCTCCGGCGGCGAAAAGAAGCGCAATGAAATCCTCCAACTCGCCATCATGGAGCCGCGCCTTGCTATCCTCGACGAGACCGACTCCGGTCTGGACATCGACGCCCTGCGCATCGTCTCCGAGGGTGTGAACAAGCTCCGCACCCCCACGCGCTCCTTCATCGTGGTCACCCACTACCAGCGCCTGCTGGATCACATCGTTCCCGACTTCGTGCACGTGCTCTACAAGGGCCGCATTGTGAAATCCGGCGGCAAGGAACTCGCGCTGGAGCTGGAAGAAAAGGGCTACGACTGGCTTCGCGAAGAAGAAGAGGCCGCGGTCTAAGCGGATCCCACGGAGCACACGATGTCTGAAGCTACCCTCAATATTCACGATCAGTACCTCGCCGATCTGGCCCGGGAACCGGTCAACGGACAGCCCGAATGGGTCGGACTCATCCGCAAGACTGGACGCGCCGCCTTCGAAGCGAGCGACTTTCCCCATGTCAAATTGGAGGAATGGCGCCACACGAATATCGCCGCCATTTCGAACAACCACTTCCCTCCGGTGGCCGAGCCCGGCAGTGTGGATGCGGCGCAACTGAGCGCACTCTCCCTTGCCGGTGATGGCTATCACGAAGCGGTCTTTGTGGACGGGCAGTTTTCAAGCGCCCTCTCCACCATCGGGGACTTGCCCGAAGGTGCGATACTCGGCGGCCTCTACGCCAACCTCGGCTCCGAGATCGCCCGCGCCCATGTCAACCAGCACGCGCAGAACCGCAGCGCCTATACCGCGCTCAACACCGCAAGTCTGAAAGATGGCGCTCTGGTCTACCTGCCCCGTAAGACGGTGCTCGACGCGCCGGTTCACCTGCTCTTCATCAGCACGGCGGCGGATCAGCGCTCCATCCAATTGCGCAACTTAATCGTTCTGGACGAAAGCAGCGAAGCCACGGTCATCGCGACGTATGCCAGCCTCGGGACATCGAGCTACCTCAACAATATCGTCGAGGAAATCGCCCTCGGTCCGAATTCGAGCCTGAAATATTACAAAGCGGTCCAGGAAGGTGTGGCGGGCAATCACCTGTCCACCACCGAATTTCACCAGGACCGCGACAGCCGCCTCTTCTCCCTCGTGGTGAGCCAGGAGGGCAAGATCACGCGAAACCAGCAGTGCATCCGCCTCGCCGGACCCGGCGCGGAGTGCGCATTGCACGGCTTATATATGAACGACGGTGATCGCCTCATCGACAACGCGCTCCACATCCACCACACGGTGCCGAACTGCAACAGCCGCATCGCCTACAAGGGCATTCTCGACGGCAACAGCAAATCGGTCTTCACCGGCAAGGTGAACGTGGACCAGGCCGCGCAGAAAACCGATTCCGACCAGTTGAGCAACAACCTGCTCCTTTCGGACAGCGCCACGGTCGATACGAAGCCCCAGCTCGAAATTTATGCCGATGACGTGAAGTGTACCCACGGCGCGACCGTGGGCGCCCACCCAGAGCCCATCATCTTTTACTTCCGCAGCCGCGGGATCGATGAAGCTACGGCGCGGGGCATGCTGACCTACGGTTTCGCCGATGAGATCATCGCCGAGATCGGCCCGGACGCCTTCCGCGACCGTCTGCAACATTACATCTTCAAGAAGTACAGCCCCCAACAATAGGTAGTACCATGGCTTCCCCCGCAGCTAGCATCACCACCGACCGCCTCGACGAACTGGCGCGCGCCATCGACGTCGAGCGGATCCGCGCTGACTTTCCCATCCTCGGGCTGGTCCAGCGGGGAAAGCCCCTCGTCTATCTGGACAACGCGGCCACGTCCCAGACACCGCGTCAGGTGGTCGAGTCGATTTCGGACTACTACTACACGAAAAATGCCAACGTACATCGCGGCGTGCACCACCTCAGCCAGGTCGCCACGGACGCCTACGAGCAGGCGCGCAAGAAGATTGCGAAGTTCATCGGTAGTCACGTCTCTTGCGAGATCGTCTTTACCCGAGGCACGACCGAGGCCATCAATATCGTGGCCCAGACTTATGGCCGCAAGCACATCGGCAAGGGCGACGAGATCCTCATCACCCACATGGAGCACCACTCCAACATCGTACCCTGGCAGATGCTCTGCCAGGAGACGGGTGCCGTGCTCAAGGTCGTCCCCATCAATGATGCGGGCGAACTGATCATGGAAGAGTTCGATGCGCTTTTGAACGAGCGCACGAAGATCGTTTCCGTAGTCCACGTCTCCAACGCCCTCGGCACCATCAACCCCATCGAGGAAATCATCGCCAAGGCCCATGCCATGGGCGTCCCCGTAATGCTGGACGGCGCGCAGAGCGTGCCCCACATGGCCGTCGATGTGTCCAAACTCGATGTGGATTTCTTCGCCTGCTCCGCCCACAAGATGTACGGCCCGACGGGCATGGGCGTGCTCTATGCCAAGGCGAAGCATCTGGAGTCCATGCCCCCCTGGCAGGGCGGCGGCGATATGATCCTTTCCGTCACTTTTGAAAAAACGACCTACAACCACCTGCCCTACAAGTTCGAAGCGGGCACGCCCCACATCGAAGGTGTCATCGCCATGGGCGCGGCGGTGGACTATATCAATAGCATCGGCATCGATAAAATCGCCGAGTATGAAGCCGCGCTCCTCGACTATGGCACCCAGGCCCTGGAACAGGTCGAAGGCGTCCACCTCGTGGGCACCGCGGCGCGAAAAGCGGGCGTGCTCTCCTTCACCATGGACTGCGCCCACCCCCACGACATCGGCCAGATTCTGGACGACAACGCCGTGGCCATCCGCGCCGGACATCATTGCGCCCAGCCGGTGATGCAGCGCTTCGGCGTGGCCGCCACCGCCCGCGCCTCACTGGCTGTCTACAACACGCGGGATGAAATCGACGCCCTCGTGAACGCGCTCAACGAAGTGAAGAAAGTATTTGGCTGATGTCCGAGTCCCGCGCCCTGTATGAGCAGGTTATCCTGGATCACAACAGGAACCCCCGCAATTTTAAGAAGCTGGCCGACGCCGACAAGAGCGTCGAGGGCTTCAATCCCCTGTGCGGCGACCATTTCACCGTCCATATCAAGCTGGACGGCGAAGTAATCCAGGAAATCGCCTTTGAAGGCTCCGGTTGCGCCATTTCCAAGTCCTCCGCCTCGGTCATGACCACCGTGCTCAAGGGTAAAACCCGCGCCGAAGCGGAAGAGCTCTTCCACCGTTTCCACACCATGATCACCAGCCGGCCCGACGCTCCACTGGACGAAGAAACTCTCGGTAAACTCCAGGTCTTTGCGGGGGTGCGTGAGTTCCCCGTGCGCATCAAGTGCGCCACCCTCGCGTGGCACGCGGTCCATTCCGCAATCGAAGGCGATACCGCCCCAGTGACCACGGAAGAAACCTGAACCCGGCATGGGCCCAGCCCGTGAAGTTGCCGCCGGAACCTTCCCGAGAAAAGTCTCCCGATTCGGAATAGAATCGCGCCCCGTTTGTAGTGTAATCAGACCCTGTGATACCATTTTGAGTTAATTATCACCCCGATGCCTCTTGGCCCGCTCCCTCTCCCTTCGAGAGGGGAAGTGTAACAGCCGAAGTGGTAAAATTGAAGTGGAGCCAAGGCCCGAAGGGGCCTACCCAGGTTGAACGCCCGAGGCGAGGAATTAACGCCACCATGACCAACGCGAACGCCCTTGATTACAGCACATCGCTCGACGAGCTCCGCCAGCAGCTTCATGAAAAGCTGCACATGGTCATGCCCGAATTCGAGATCGACCTCAAGGCCGAAATCGCCCACCAGATCAATCTCCTCAAGAAAGAGATGAACGCGGTCATCCTCGGGCACAACTACATGGAACCCGCCCTCTACCACTCCGTGCCCGACTTCGTGGGTGATTCACTCCAGCTTTCGGCCATCTCCGCCAAGACCGACGCCGACATAATCGTATTCTGCGGCGTGTGGTTCATGGGCGAGACCGCCAAAGTACTCAACCCCGGCAAGACCGTCCTCGTGCCCTCCAACAAGGCCGGCTGCTCCCTCGCTTCCGGCATCAAAGCCAGCGACGTCCGCGCGCTCAAGCTCAAGTACCCCGGCGCGCCCGTCGTCAGCTATGTCAACACTTACGCCGATGTGAAAGCCGAGTCCGACTACTGCTGCACCTCCGGCAACGCCGGCCAGGTGCTGAAGCACCTGCTGGCCCTGGGCCACAAGCGCGTCATCTTCCTGCCCGACGAATACCTCGCCCGCAACTCCGCCGCCGAAGTCGGCATGGCCTATGCCCCCGCCCTCAACGACGAACTGGTCGCCCAGATTGACGCGAACACGCCCGCCGTCCTCGGCTGGGACGTGCGCTGCGAAGTTCACGAGCTCTTCACTCCCCAGGACGTGGAAAACATCCGCCGCCAGTTCCCCCAGGCGGTCATCCTAGCCCACCCGGAGTGCAGCCCCGAAGTCATCGCGATGTCCGACATCGCCGGCAGCACCAAGGTTATGGTGGACTATGTGGAAACGGTCGACGCCCCCCAATACGCCCTCCTCACCGAGTGCAGCATGGGCGACAACCTGGCCGGCCAATTCCCCCACCGCGAGATGATCCGAAGCTGCAACCTCCGCTGCAAACACATGAACCAGATCAGCCTCGAAGACACGCTGGAAGCGCTGCAGAAGATCCAGTACAAAGTCGAGCTCGACGAGGCCATCATCCAGGCGGCCCGGAAGCCCATCGACCGGATGCTGGAAATTCGGTAGTCTGCATTCAACTGAATTGCGCTGACACCCGTATTCTCATCACGATTTGACACTACAAACGAGTCGTACAAGGCTGGGAGCGCAGGCGTCCCCGCCTGCACCATGCACCGCAGGTGTATGGAACCGCTCGCGAGAAGCTCACGTTGGCCATTACAGGTAGCAAGATGGCTTGGGTTCGAAAACCTTCACGTTCGTGAAGTCGTGGCATGCGCCTTCGGCGCATTGCAGGCGAGACGCCTGCGCTCCCAGCCTTGCGCAGTTGCCTGCGATCTCAATAGTAGCGTTCGCAAAGAATGTGGCCTCCGCCGCAGGCGGATCTCGGATGTGACTGGTTGCGTAGTAACCCTATTTTCATCCGCTATGGGTGACGTGAAGCATCGTGAACGGCTGTTCCGTTCTTCAAAGCTGTACTCTATTTTCAACGTAGAGGAATAGCAGAACCTTCAACGGGAGCAAAGAACACGGTGCAGCGCAAGTCGACTTTCGTCGGAAAGGTCTTTGTACTCATCCGACGAGTTGGGAGATTCGCACAAGAATCCTACGCCTTCAGCGAATCCTGCATAAACACACGCGCCCCCCAAATTTGGATCCAGTTCATCGGGTGACCAACCGCAGAGCTCTCCCCCACACCAAGCAACTGAACCTTCCGAGTTTGCGATTGTTCGAAGGGTTTCTTCTACAGCTTCGCGCCACTCCTTGTCGTTGGGCCAACAGTCGAGACGCACTTTGCAAGTGATAATGCTGCCACTTTCCACACTTTCAAATGTATCGCGCTCAGGGATCGATTCGATAATCGTCTGGATCTCGCCCCGAAGCGAAGTCCATAACAATCTCAACGAATCAACATCTATAGATGGATCGATTGAGCGACTATATCCATAAAAAACAATCCCTGCTACTTCTCGATGGCCATCTCCCATCCACCAGAAAAATCCCAGACAGTCTTTTACTTTCATCAGAATCCCCAATCCAAACGTTGCGCCGCGGTCGGCTCCCAAGCGGAGTCCAGCAATCCTGCAATCTGTTCAACGGAAATGGGAGTCATCTGAATACGCCGGAACCGCATCCGAGAGATCTTTTTCGCTATGGTACCATAGCGCATAGTCACCCGGTTGATCCTACGTTGCGGGGTTGATAGGAGTAGCGCCTGTTCCCAGACAACCTATTCCAACACTTTCAAGTCCCGACATCACGTCCGAGAACTCTGGTGCCACTCGACGCCTTCACACTTTCGACGCCTCGCCTCCCCCTTGTAAATTCGGAACATTCGCGCTATAATTCAATCCACATATAGCACATATATTTGGAGATTAGACCCATGCCGCAAGTTCATTGCTACCTGAACGAAACAATGGCGAAACGCCTCCAGGAAAAAGCGCAACATCAGCACATTTCGGTCTCGAAGTACATCGCGAGCCTCATCGAGAAAGATGTCGGCAACCAGTGGCCGGAGGGTTTTTTCGACTTGGCCGGGGCCTGGCAGGGAGACTTCGAATTGCCTGATGAGGGCGAGTTTGAAGTCCGCGAAAGTTTCGACTGATGTACTTGCTCGATTCGAATGTCTGTGTCCGGTACTTGCGAAATGCCCACGCGGGTATCGTATCGCGGATCCACGCGCTGGATCCGCGTGAAATCGTTCTTTGCAGCGTCGTCAAGGCAGAGCTGCTCTACGGCGCACGCCACAGTCAGTCTGTGCAATCCAACTTAACCACGCTCAAAAAATTCTTCCGCCCGTTTCAATCCCTCCCCTTCGACGACCGTTGCGCGGAGGAAGCGGCCCAGATCCGCGCCAATCTTGCGGCGCAAGGCAAGCCCATCGGGCCACACGATATCCTCATCGCCGCGACGGCCCGCGCGCATGATGCCGTGCTGGTGACGCACAACACCGGCGAGTATGCCCGTATCACAGGGCTGCGCCTGGAGGATTGGGAAGTTTAGGGGGTAGGGATCGGTTGCGTCGGGTGCTTTTTTGCTCCCTTGCATTTGCGGCGCAAATCTGCAATTCTGCTGACAAGGCATCACGGAGGTGTTTCCCATGACAACGCGAACCATAGACATTCCCGAAGAACTGGCGCGCTTCATTCACGATAGCGTGGCGGCGGGCCGTTACCCCGACGAGAACGAAGTCGTCCGGGCGGCGTTGCACCTTCTGGAACGCGAAGAAGTGGAATACCGCGAAAACCTCGTAGAACTGCGGGCGGAAGTGCAAAAGGGCGTTGACGCCATCAAAGCGGGCGACTATATCGAGTTGAATAGCCGGGAGGATATCCAGGCACTCGGTCGCGATATTTCGCGTCGGGGTACGGAAGGGATTGAAAAGGAGAAGGCCAGCAATCAGTGGCCTGATGGCTATTTCGAAACCGTTTTCGGCGGATGGCAAGGGGACCCACTATTACGGCCTGAGCAGGGCGAGTTTGAGCAGCGCGAGCCCTTCAATTGATGTTTATCCTCGATTCGAGTGTGTGTATCCGACTCTTGAATCAAACACATCGAAGAGGGATACCGCGAAAATAAGCCATAAAAACACACGCGGCCTCCATGCGCAGGGCGTGCTGAGATTCTGGGTCATGTATCAACTTCAGTGAGGGTCGTCCGAGGTAGAAAACAGAGGATACGCCATGCGCCATTGCATAGTGATTGGAGTTTTTCTGTTAACCCTAGGATCGTCATTTGCCGGTGTTCCCCTGGAGTCGGCAGACAGCGCGCAATGGAAGTTGCTCGGAGGACCGGAAGAGGAACCGGGCAAGGCGGTAGAGATATTGAACAGCGGCAACCAGGATCTGCTGTTAAATGTGTCGAAACGCCGTGGACATGTCGCACACAACTTCCTCCCAGTCGATCTTCCCGCTTTGATCACGTTTGACTTGTGCTCGTCGTTTGATGAATCGGTGGATGAAGTAGCGACCGAACTTTGGGGGACAGGTGACTATAGAATCTCTCTAGTCGGTATACCCACGGGCAAGGAGCCGGAAGCGCTGACGGAGGAAAATCTGGGCCTGTGGGAGGGTGTCCAGTTTCGAATCTTCCCGCATTTGGGCGACTCGCCGGAGCGGCGATATACGCAACCCGGCAACGAGTCACATACGGCAACCTCAATCTGGGTCCGCTACACGGATCCGAAGCGTCTGACGGGGGATGCCGGACAACGTCACACTGGGCTGCAAAGCGATGCATCTCAGAATCGGAACAAACTCAATGGAACGCACAATTGCGGTTGGGATAGACATACCATCTTCCCCGGTGGGTTTGGTCTCGCTGACAACGAAACCGTCAACGTGCGCATCTCAATTTCCAGATCGGAAGTTTACATCGAGGCCAAGGGGAAACGGTTTTCTGTAGTTCCTGATGAAATCCGCTTCAAGCAACTTTCTGCGATTGTCGTCGGTATTACGAACACGAGCCGGGGTTACGAAACGCTGGAGGTGCGCAACCTGAGCATCGTCAGCTTGGAATCTCACGAATAGAATCTTTTTCGCACGATTCGGGAAACTATTGAGACAAGCCCGCACACAGCCCACTCAAATACTCCTCCAGTCGCGTATATCCGCCCTCGCCCACTTCGTTCCGATCTCCCGGATCTGTCGGGTCCAATCAATGCTCGCGCTCCCAGGCGTCGGCCATGCCGTCGCGATCCTTGTCTTCAGGGGCTTCTCCGCCCTTCAATTCCGGCCAGCCGCCGACTTCTTCCTGCGAGTTGATCAGTTTTCCTTTTCCCTGGCGCAGATCGGCGATGAAGCGCGTGTCCACGGCGTCTCGCTGGATTGAAGTTCCCGACTTCTCCAGCACCTTCTCGTACGCGTCCTCAGCGGGCTGCGTCTCCGGGGTGTTCTCACCGAGTTCATAGGGTTTGTCCACGCTCCAGTCTTCCAACGTACCGGCGTATTTGTAACCTGAGTCGGGCTTGATCCAGGTTTTCATATCCATGGCGCTGTAGTTGTCCTTCGTCCAGTCGTCGTTCCCCTCGAAGACGTTACCGCCCATCCAGCCTTTCGCCTTGTCGGGCAGGCTGGCCTTCATGGCCACGGGCTGGCGCTCGCGATTGGTTTCGGGGCCCGGCTTGAAGTAGTTGTTCACCAGGTTCACCTGGTTGTCGCAGACGTTGGCCGCGCCGCTCCAGTTGAAGATGACGTTGTTCCGGAAGTCGATGAGCCATTGGGGGTCTTTCACCGAGCCGCCGATGGTGGGGTGGCGGTCGCGACTGGAGGCAAAGAGGTTGTGGTGGATTGTACCGTTGCCCAGCGGGCCGCGGAAGGAGGCGCACATGGCGTGGGGTCCCTCGGGGTGGATGCTCTCGTGGAGGGCCTCGCTGAAAATGGACCACTGGATCGTGTAGTCCTTGCACCCGCGCGTGTCGCAGTTGCCATCCACGCCCCACCCCACCGAGAGATGATCGAGGATGAAGTTCTCGCAGCGATCCACCGTCAAGGCGTCCGGCGCTTCGTCGCCCTTCTTGTTCTGATCGCCAAGGCGCAGGCGGATGTATCGAATGATGAAGTCGGAAGCGTCGCGCAGGTGGAGGTTGTAATCGCGAAGGGTGATGCCCTCCCCGGGCGCGGTCTGGCCCGCGATGGTAAGCCCTTTTCCCTCAAAGCGGAGTATGGACTTCAGCGCGATGGTGCCGGATACCTCAAACACGATCGTGCGCGGCCCGCTTGCCGTCTCCACACCCTCGCGCAACGAGCCAGGGCCGGAATCGCCGAGTTGGGTCACGTGGTACACATCGCCCCCGCGTCCGCCCTTCGCAAAGCGGCCATAGCCCTCCGCGCCGGAGAACGCGAGCTGCTGTCCTTCGGACTGAACGAGAAGTCCAAGTACAAACGCGAACAAGACGATACGACGCATCATGTGACATCTCCAATTCAAAGACTTGAT
>JBIJDL010000123.1:0-13789 GCA_044344195.1 Candidatus Hydrogenedentales bacterium | reverse complement strand
TCGATGAAACGGCGCGCGCTCATAGCGTCCTCCGCACATGTTGTAGAATATGAACAGATGCCTGTCAACATATTTTTCACCGCAAACGAGATTCGGAGTCAGACTCCTAGGGCGGCAGGCTGAAGGAGGGAATTTCCTGTCACAATCGACGCACATTCTGCTCCTCGCCGGAATCAGGGGCTTCAGAAGCGGGGAGCCGCTTGAAACTCGTTGATGAAATTGGCGGGTAACATACGGGTAACAAGTCCGCCCCCAAAGCAAAACGCCCAACGCGCTAATTTCGTAAGTCGTTGGGCGTCAATGCTTTAAATGGTACCTGGAGTGGGGATCGAACCCGCGACCTCTGGATCCACAATCCAGCGCTCTAACCAACTGAGCTACCCAGGCCTATGTTCTATCCTTCACCACCCGTATGCACATGGCATCCCCGGCGGCGTGAATAGAGCCGGAAGTATACGAAGTAACGGCGGTAAATTGCAAGTTTTTCTCCCCGGTGCTCTGGTCACTTCGGGATCGTTGAGTTGTTCTATTTGGATATGGTATAAATAAGCGGGCGTGGGGAGGCACGGCTGGTGGACCCGGTGTCCACACTACCGCCGGCGGGCCGCCATCACGTATTATCGGGCGGATAGTTTTTCAGTCTTACCCTGGAGTTTCGCGAAATGGAAAATGTTGTCATCATTGGTTCGGGCCCGGCGGGTTATACGGCGGCGCTCTACACGGCGCGGGCCGATCTGAACCCTCTCATGCTGGAAGGCGAGTTGAGCAAGGATATCCTTCCCGGCGGACAGCTCATGACCACCACGGAGGTGGAGAACTTTCCCGGCTATCCCGACGGGGTCACCGGCCCGGAAATGATGGAACAGTTTAAAAAGCAGGCCGGTAAATTTGGCACGCGCTTCCTGTACAAGACCGTCACAAAGGTTGATTTTTCGTCCCATCCTTTCAAGGTCTATTCGGGTGATGAAGTATGGGAGGCGAAGACGGTTATTATCGCTACGGGCGCCACGGCGAAGTACCTGGGCCTGGAGTCCGAGGCGAAGTTTGAGAACCGGGGCGTTTCCGCCTGCGCCACCTGCGATGGCGCGCTGCCGCGCTTCCGCAACAAGCCCATGGTGGTGGTGGGCGGCGGCGACACGGCGATGGAGGAGGCCCTTTTCCTCACCAAGTTCGCCAGCAAGGTCCATGTGGTGCACCGCCGGGACAAGTTCCGCGCGAGCAAGATCATGGGCGATCGCGTTGTCAATCATGAGAAGGTGCAGGTGGAGTGGAATACGACGGTGGACGAAGTTCTGGGCAATGACAAGGACGGCGTCACGGGCGTTCGCCTGAAGGATGTGAACACGGGCGAAACGCGGGAGGTGGAGTGCACGGGTTATTTCGCGGCCATCGGCCACAAGCCCAACACGGACATTTTCACGGGCATCATCGACCTGCACGACAACGATTACATCGCCACGAAACCCGGCACGAGCTACACGAACGTGGAAGGGGTCTTTGCATGCGGCGACGTGCAGGATCACGTCTACCGCCAGGCGATCACCGCTGCGGGCAGCGGCTGCATGGCCGCCATCGACGCAACGCGCTGGCTCGAGTCCCGGGAAGGCTGATAGGCCGTCCACAACAACTTAAGCCCGCCCGGAAAACCCCAGGGGATTCCGGGCGGGTTATTTTTTATCTCGCGCTGCACGGCGATGCCGGGTTCAGTGCGGAAGTCTTGGAGCTTACAGGCTCTGGATGCCGAAGAGACCGAGGATTGCTTCGATCACGGCCACAATCTGCAGGATTACGTCCAGAAGAACTTCAATGTTAAATGCCATCTTCGGTGCCATGCTCTTGTCTCCTTAGAATTTGGTGTGCAAAACAATTGACGTGGTTTGCCGTATGAAACCGGCGATACTGTAATACACCTTCCCACACCGGCGCACCTTCCCCCAGCTTCCCTGTTTCTTAGTGTTCACAGTATACCAAGGTTCTGCCACAAATACACCTGCGATCTGAGCGGGCTTCAATCCGGGCGCTTCCGCCAGTTTGGTATGGCATTCCGGGCTTTGCTATGGTAGCCGGGAACGCGGGACGCGATGGCCCCCGCCCACCCCACGGCACTCATATTCCAGGATACGATCATGGGACGAGACACTGTTAATTTTTCCTGTCACCATACCGGGCACTGCTGCACCGATGTGGTCTGTCTTCCGACGCCCTGGGATGTGATCCGGATGGTCCGCCAGGAAGGGGCCAACCCTCACGAGTTCCTGGAATTCCTCAAACCGGGCGAGATTCAGGGCGTGACGAAGGGCGATCCGACGTGGCTCAAGGTGGGCAAGGAGCGCTATATCATGGCCCTCAAGCGAGGAAAGAAGGGCTGCCACTTCCTGGATAAGAAGACCCGCTACTGCTCCATCTACGAGTCCCGCCCCATCCTCTGTCGACTCTATCCCTTCAAGCTCGACGAGTTCAGAGACGGCTCATTCAAAGGCTTTTCACTCCACAAGGATGTGGGATGCCCGAAGCATCGGGATGGCACGGTTGATACGATACCGCTGTATGAGCTTTACCTGGACGACAGCATTCACCAGCGCGATTACAACGACTTGGTGGACGTCTTTAACGGTCGTGACTACGAAGGGAAGGCCCCGGAAGACTTCATCGAGATGTTCGTGCAGTACGTGGCGAAAGCACGGCAGAAGTGATCTAGCGTTACCGGAACCAAACCGAATCTTTGCCGTAAATAAGGTTGAAATCAATAAAACACATGATTTTTGGTAAAGAAATGCGGATTATTGAGATTCAATTATCACCTTTGTATTGACGGGTTCCCCGGCAAAGTGGTATAGTGGGCCTTCCTTAACGGGAACCTAATCGCCCCACAGAGGCATACTACAACGAAACGAGGCGATCGTTACACGGATTCTTCAATAAGAATGTCCCGTGTTCCCCCAATCCAATCTGAGCGCGCTTCGATTCACTCAGGAGCCTTTATACACTATGAAACGCTGGACGGTGATGCTTATTCCCCAGGACCGGGGTGGCACACAAACATTCTCCCTTGCCGCCTATCATTTCTGGGCCGCTATTGTCGTTCTTTCCCTGATGGCCTTTTTCTCCGCCTTTTTTTTCCAGCGCCATCAGGTCATAGCCGCGCAGGCATCGGTGTTGCAGCAGCAGAACAAGACCCTGCAGTGGGAACTGGAAGCCCCCCAGCCCGAAGTGGCGGCCCCGGTCGACACGGAAAAAGACCTCCGGACCCTTGAAGAGTCCATGCGCCGGGAATATGAAGCAAACCTGGCCACGATCACGGCGGAGCTGACCGAACTGCTCGATATGGAGGCTCAGGCGCGATCCATCACCGGCATTGCGCCCCGGGAAAAGGGTGACGACACCGAATCCACCGCCACGGGCGGCGGACAGGGTGGCGCTCCTTCCGGCTACAAGCCCGTGGCCCACGCGGGTATTGGCCACCAGTTTCGCCCGCCGCATATTATCTACGGCATGTCCCGCCCTTCGGCCGACCTGATCCTTCAGGAAATTCGCGTTCGGCAGAGGAGTCTGTCCGAACTGGTGGTGGATGGCAAGGCCATGAAGGATAAACTGACCCGAATCCCCGCGATTTGGCCCCTGGTCAATGGCGCCGGGCACATTACTTCTCGTTTCGGCTATCGCCGCGATCCCATTCACCGCCGGGTTCGCCATCATGATGGCACGGACGTGGCCGCGCCCACAGGCACCAAGGTGCGGGCAACCGCCCGGGGTACCGTGACCTTTGCGGAGTACGACCAGTTCTACGGGAATCTCATCAAGATCGACCATGGTGGCGGTCTTGAAACCTGGTACGCCCACCTTTCCAAGATTACCTCCCAAGTGGGGGATGTGGTGGAGCGTTCCACCGTGATCGGTAATGTGGGCAGCACGGGCCGCAGCACGGGTGCCCACCTCCACTACGAAGTCCACGTGGATGGAGCCCCGGTCGACAGCGAGAAGTACCTGACCGAGTAGGGGGCGAAACCGGGCCCGGTTGCCTTCTCGCAATTTTTTGGCCATTCATGTACAATTCAGGGCACTACTATCCTGTAAAGGCTGGTGCTCGTGGCCCCGTCCAGCGTGTGTCGCGGGTTGGCGCACGCGTCCCATCCGGCCCAACGCGCCCCACGGCCGCAACAACGGAAACCTGACATGCTCGAATCACGGAAATCGAAGACCTACAACGAGAACAAAGTTGTAAGCATCATCGGCCAGGGCACCACGATAAAAGGCGATATCAGCTCGCAGGGCACGATTCGCATCGAAGGAACGGTCTCGGGCAACATCCAGAGCGGCGATACCATCGTTGTTCAGGAGAGCGGCAAGCTGAAGGCCGACCTGGTCGCCGGCCAGATCATAATCAGCGGTGAAGTGCATGGCAATGTTCTTGCCCATGAGCGCCTCGAAATTTGTGCCGGTGGCAAGGTTGTGGGCGATATCACATCACCGCGCGTCAGCATTGCCGAGGGCGTGCTGTTCGAGGGCAAGTGCACCATGAAGGCCCCCGGCGAAGCCCAGCCTCCGGCTAAAGCCCAGGGTGGCCAGCAGCCCGCGAAAGCAAAAGAAGGATGAAATCTGAAGGGTGAAGGGTGAAGGGTGAAACTGGGAATCAGGTTCCCAGTTCGAAATCTGACTCTCGCCGTCCCATCCGTTTCATCATCCTTCATCCTTCATCCTTCATCCTTCATCCTTCATCCTTCATCCTTCATCCTTTAACCTTCATCCTTCGCCATGCCGCCTGTAACCCCGCCAAAATCTGCCAGGATTCTCGTCGCCATGAGTGGCGGCGTGGACAGTGCTGTCACCGCGTCGCTCCTTTCCAAGGCGGGCTACGACTGCGTGGGCGTGACCATGCGCCTGGTCCCGGAGCACGAGGGCAAGTCGGTGTTCGAGCCGTGTTGCGGTCTGGAGGCGGCGGAAGATGCCCGGCGCGTCTGCGAAAAGGTTGGGATTCCGCATCAGGTCATGCATGCCGTTGATCGCTTTGATCGCGACATCATCTCCCACTTCGTGGAGGAATACCAGCAGGGCCGCACGCCCAATCCCTGCGCCCGCTGCAACCGCATGATCAAGTTTGGCGCGCTGTATCAGTGGGCCGATAAAATCGGGGCGGACTACATTGCCATGGGCCACTATGCCCGGTTGGAGCAGCGCGGCAGCCGCTATTCCCTTCGGCGTGCGGTTCATCTTCCCAAGGACCAGAGCTACGTCCTGTCACCCCTCACCCAGGCGCAACTGCGCCGCGCGTGGTTTCCCCTCGGTGAAATGACCAAGGAGGAGGTCCGCGATCATGCATGGGGCCTCGATTTCGCCATGGCCACCAAGAAGGAAAGCCAGGAGATCTGCTTCATCCCTCACCGAGACTATGCCGGTTGGATTGAAGGCCGTGCCGAGGCCATGCCGACAGGTGCCATCAAGACTACCGACGGGAAGATTGTCGGTACCCACAACGGGCTCATGCATTACACCATCGGCCAGCGCCGCGGTCTGGGCGTGAGCAGTGACCGGCCTTACTACGTGGTGCGCCTGGACACGGCCGACAATGCCGTGATCGTGGGGCATGCGGAAGAGACCTTTTCCACCGCGTTTCGCACCGGCCCCGTGTGCTGGGGCGGGCTTCCCCGACAGGAAGCCCCTTTCGAATGTCTGGTCCAGTTACGCTCCCGCCATCAGGCGGTTTCTGCGACGGTTCGGCCCGATCTGCGCGGAGCCGAGGTGGAATTTCAGACCCCGGAGCAGGCCGTTACCCCGGGGCAGTGGGCGGTGTTCTACGACCTGGAAGGCTTTGTGCTTGGCGCGGCCATCGTGCAGGGATTCCGACTGGCCCGGCCCGAAGCATGCCAGGGCCTGCGCGGCGCGGCTTCCGCCTAGAAGTACGAAGCGCTGCCGCGCATCATCGCGGAAATTTCCGGATAGCCCAGAGAATCCGCCATATCCGCCGCCGTCATGCCGTCAATGCACTCGTCGCGCTTGTTCGGATCGGCGCCACGGCCCAGGAGCAATTCCACGATCTCCTGGTTGCCCGTAACACAGGCCCAGTGCAGGGGTGTCATGCCCATATTGCTTTCGGCATTCACATCACACGATTCGAGCAGGGCCGCCACGGTGGCCGTATGGCCTTCGCGTACCGCCTTGTGCAGGGGCGTCTCCAGCAAGCTGTCGCGCTGGCTCGGGTCCGTTCCAATACGGAGAAGGGAGTGAATTGCGTCCGTCAGGCCCAGGTAGGCCGCCCGGTGCATTGGGGGGGCCTTCTTGTCCATTTCCCGTTCATCGTCCCGCACCTGCCGAAGCATCATTTCGGCCAGCGCCATGTGTCCGCTGCCAAAAGCGCGGTCCAGAGGAGTTTTTCCATCGTCGTCGAGTGTATGTAGCCAGACTGCTTTCACAGGCGGTACCTCCGTGGTTAGTTTCGTCGCCTGATTCCTTTAAGCAATTGTGATGCCAATTTAATCAGCCCCCGCGGCCCGACAGTCGCGACAGCCTAACCTGATGATATAGTGGCACTTAGTGGCGGCGACGTCCCCGGGTGTTCGAATGTGGAATGCATACCCCATGACCCGAATGCGGCCAATGCGCCTGTAGCCTGACAAAGTGACAGATTTTCGTCGACATAGTGGTTGGTGCACTGAACGGCGGATCCGACGCTCCCAAAGATGGTAATTCCATTTACGTTGTGGTAATCTACCGTATATTGAGGTGTATACGTCTCACGTGGTCGTATATTGTTGTTATTGCCAAGTGCGCCACCTGAAGTGCCCCCGACTAGCGTCAGCTTCGCGGCCAGTGCTGCGCTGGTTGACGCGGCTTGGTCCAGATTAGGGAGTGACCGTGTTCATACAAATGCTGCGGGTATTTCCGCTGTGCGGGCTGTCCTTCGCCTTAATTGGCTGTGAAGCACCGCTCCCGTCGGTCCCGTCGCCGGAGGTGGGAAGTTCTCCTGGAGATCCCTGGGCCGAATGGCGGTCCATCGCGGATGCGGCCCCGATGGAGCGGGACATGGAACGCGCGGTGGCCCTCAGCAGCGCCCTCGCAACTTCCGAGGTGGGCCTGACGCCCTTGGTGGAGTATGTGGGCGATTCTGCGGTTCCGGCCGATAAGAAGATCGTCGCCATTATTTGTTTGACGACCCAGCGTGACCGGCTGGCGCCTTTTGAAGAGCGCCTGCGCGGCTGGACCGGCCCGGACCAGACCGAGGAAACCCGCAAGTTGGCGACCCACGTGCTGGGCATGCTGAGCACCCCTGGCGCGATGGAACGTATGAAATCGTTGCTGGAAGATAGCCAGCGCCCGATCCGCGAGACGGCGGTGGGGGTGTTGTTAAGTTTCCATCCCGAGCTTGTACAGGAGCGGCTTCAGCCGTTCTGGGATGATCCCGAAACGAGCGTTTCGATTCGCGAGCAGGTTGTGCTGGGCATGCCGCCCCACTTGGTAGCGCCCTTTATTGGAATCTATGGTGAAGCGGTGCTCGATACCCGGCTGTCGGCCACCGCGCGGTTGAAGTCGGTGAGTGTGCTCGGGCAGCTTGGCGCCCGGGAGCACGTTGAGATACTTAGAAAATGTGTAGACAATGACCCGGACGAAGTGGTGAAGGAGCGGGCGCGCGGTGCGCTTGCCCTGCTGGAAGCCGCCGCCGGCCTGGATCCCGTGCCCGCAGGGCAGGGCGAGGCCGAAACCCTTCCGCCAACCGCCACCCCGTCCGGCCCCCCGGCTTGAATCCGGGAAGGAGCGCCCAGGTGTTTTTTGGAAAACGACGTGATCTGCCCCCCTCCGGGAAGGAAGGCGGCACTCGTCCGGCTGTCGAGCCCGAGCTGTATGTCGTTGCCTACGAGAGCATGCTGAAGGGCAACAAAGTGCTCCGCAAGGGGAAGCCCATTCGGCAGGTGGCCATCGTGGTCGAAGGGACGGCTCGTCTCGTCACCAGTGGTGATCGGGTTGACCGGCGCACCTTCGAGGCCCTGATTGGTGCAGGCGTCCTCCCGCCCCCGGGAAGTCCACGGCCCGGCGAAGCGCCCAGCGCCCGGACCCATCCCGTTCCCGAGGATTAAGTCGTGGCGGGGAGCAGCCCCACCAGCGCCGGACGGCCTGATCTGTCCCTCTCCATGATCGTGCGCAATGAGGCCCATCGTCTGCCCGAGTTTCTCGATGCACTGGGTGATCTGGCGGGCCAAATCTGCATCACCGACACGGGTTCCGACGATAATACCCTCGCGATTCTTCGTTCCCGGGGCTACGTCGTCGAGACTTTTCCCTGGTGCGACGATTTTTCCGCCGCGCGTAATGCGGCCCTCCGGCCCTGCACCGGGCGATGGATTCTGAGTCTTGATGCCGACGAGCGGATAGCGCCAGAAGACCGGGACGCCCTTCGCGCCCTTGTCCGCGGCCCCCAGGATCGGTGCTACCGTTTTGTAACGCGCAACTACACCGACGACTCGACCGCGAGCGGCTTTGAGTGGGCGCGTGCGGGCGACGCGCACGCGGCTGGATTTCGGGGCTGGTTTCCCAGCGCCAAGGTGCGCCTGTTCCCCAATCTGTCTGGCGTTGCCTTTGAAGGCGCGGTCCACGAACTCGTTCATCAGTCGCTCGATCGCCTTGGGATCCTGGTGGCCGACGCCTCCGTGCCCGTTCACCACTATCCCCACCTGAACCAGTCGCCCGATGCCCGCGCGCGGAAACAGGAACTCTACCTGGAACTGGGCATCAGGAAAGTGGCGGATCATCCGATGGACGCCCGGGCCCGCCACGAACTCGGCGATCAGTATGTTGATATGGGGAAGTTGCCCCAAGCCCTTGAGTGCTACCGGGAGGCCGTCCGCCTCGAACCCGGCAACCCCCTGTGGTTGCGCGATCTCGGTAGTGTGCTGCTCCTGCTCGGACAGTTGTCCCCGGCGGTCCAGGCGCTGGACCTTTCCTTGCGCATTGACGCTGGCAGTGAAGAAGCCTGGCGCAACCTGGGCGTAGCCCGCGTCCGCCAGGACGATTGGCCGGGGGCCCGCGAAGCCTTCGCCCGCGCCCTGGCACTGAATCCGGAGCACCCGGAGAATCAGCGCTACCTCGCCATCGCGGCGCAAGCCTGCGGCGATCATCCGGGGGCCCTCGCGTTGTTGGCCGCGCTGCTCGAGCATCACCCCGCTCATGCGGAAGCCCGCGCGCTCTACGAGCGACTTCTGTCGGAAGTCTAGTGCGTTAGTGCAGTTGATAGTTGACAGTTGATAGTTGGTGCCGCGCCCGAGTACCTTTCACCCTTCACCCTTCACCCATCACCCATCACCCATCACCCATCACCCATCACCCATCACCCTTCACCCTTCACCCATCACCCATCACCCTTCACCCTTCACCCTTCACCCTTCACCCTTCACCCATCACCTTTCACCTTTCACCTTTCACCCTTCACCCATCACCTTTCACCTTTCACCCTTCACCCTTCACCCTTCACCCTTCACCCTTCACCCTTCACCCTTCCCACTAAAGTCCTCCCACCTCCCTGCCGATAGTCTTTATCGAAGCGAACTCAATACAGCGCGGTCGCCTCAGCCAATGCACGGATGCAGCGGCTAACCCAGTCACGGAGGATTGTTATCATGGGTCTTCGCATTAATACCAACGTCGCTGCCCTCAATACGAGCCGCATCCTGCGGCACAACACGTTGCAGCTCAACAAATCCCTCGAACGCCTGTCCAGCGGTCTGCGCATCAACCGCGCCGCGGATGACGCCGCCGGTCTCGCCATTGCCGAGAGTTTCCGCTCCCAAGTGCGCGGCACGCGTGTGGCATCGCGAAACGCTCAGGACGGCATCAACCTGGTGCAGACGGCGGAAGGGGCGCTGACGGAATCATCCAATATTCTCCAGCGTATTCGCGAACTGGCCATCCAGGCGGCCAACGGCACGAACAGCGCGGCGAACCGTCGCTCACTCGACTTGGAAGTGCAGCAGTTGCTCGGCCAGTTGGACGACATCGCTCTCGACACGACCTTCAACGGCGTCGGCGTGCTGAGCTCCGCCCAGACCGTCACGCTGCAAACCGGTCCGCAATCGGGCCAGACCCTGCTGGTAACGGTGAGCGGCGCGCGCACCAACGATCTGGGTGTGTCGGCGGTAAACATCTCCTCCGTCGCCAGTGCAGTAGGTGCCCTGAGCACGGTGGACGTGGCGCTCCAGAGTATCAACAACCTCCGGGCCGCCCTTGGTGCGCTCCAGAACCGCCTTGAGTTCACGATCGCCACCTTGGGTATCCAGGAAGAAAACGCCGCGGCATCGGAAAGCGCCATCCGCGACGCCGATATCGCCCTCGAAACCCAGACATTCACGCGTAACCAGATCCTGGTCAGCGCGGGCACGACGGTACTTGCCCAGGCCAACATCGTTCCCCAGACCGCCCTCCAGTTGCTTGGCGGATAAGTTAGTTCTTATTAAACTCCTGCATGACTGGACAGCCCGGCGTCTCCGCGCCGGGCTTTTTCCGTTGACCACGAATGGACCTGGGGCAGCCGTTGGCAGCAACCAAGGTTTCGAACCACGGATCCCCTGGAGCAGCCTCCGGCCGCAACCAAATGCTTCACCACGAAGATAGCGTGTAGTTTTGTCAAGTCCTTTCGGGCGATTTCATGGTGTTTTTCCACAGAGTTTTCCACCGATTCCCTGCTGAGGGTCATAGGCTCTTTCAGTGATTAATATTGCTCGCATAATGGTTAGTAGTTTGCGCATCGCTGCGGCATGCGCGGCCATAGGCCTCTTGCCTTTGTTTACGAGTGTACTATGAAAGTGTGCGATCTGATTGTCGCCGCGCAAGGCGGTCGAAACGGCCATATAGAGGGCCTCGCGGACACGCCTGTTACCGTCCTTACTGAGATGGCTTCCACGCTGGCTGGTTCCCGAGTGGACCAGTCGCGGACAGAGGCCTGCGAAAGCGGAGAGTTGGCGGGCACGGGTGAAGCGGCGCAGATCTCCAATTTCGGCGAGGATTACCGAAGCGGTCACAAAAGCTACACCGTAAATGCTGGTGAGCAATTCGTAGTCTCGCTTGAGGGTCGGTGTTTTAGTGAGCAGGGCCCGCATATTTTTCTCGATGGATTTGATGTCGCGGTCGAGTTGTTCGAGCCGTCGCTTCTGCATGGCGCTGACCGCTTTGCAGGCGCACGTCTCGTTGGCCCGTTGCCGTTCGGCGACGCGTTCTTCGACCAGGGCGTCCCGGTAGCGCAGGAGACTGCGCAGCTCCGCCCGTTCGGTGGTCAGCGGTTCATAGGGTGCGGGGCTTCGCTGAAGGCCATACAGGGCCAGGGCGCGTGCTTCGAGCTTGTCCGTCTTGTTGCGCAGGCTGAGGCTTTTGATGTAGCTGGCTGTGCGTTTGGGGTTGGCGATGGCAGGAAGGAGAGCGCTGTCGAGTTCGGTAATCCAGGCGGCCAGCTCGATGGAATAGTTCCCCGTGGCTTCCATGACGACGCGCAGACCCGTGCCAACTTCCTGGGTTTGTTTCCGGGCCCAGGCTACGAAATCCTTGACCCCATCGCGCGTGCGTGCGAAGGTTCGCACGGGCATGACGTGGAGCAGGGCGAGGTCGAATACCAATGCCTGGCTCGGGTGAGCAATGGAAGCGTCGAAGGTCGCCTTGGCGGTATCAATGCCCGCCCAGGCTGCAGGTTGAGGTGAAGACATGATACGATCCTTTCATAGAGGTTTTTGTGGCCGCCTGACCACTCTTGCACATGCGAGTTCCGGACCCACGATAGCGTTCGGTCTTCACGGCGGACCACCTGAACAGGAGGCGGGACGAATCTTCGTGTCGGGCTTCACAAAGTCCCATGTCACGAAACATCTCCGCCTCCTGTTCCATCCTCTCACGGGGCCACGTGAAAGGCAAAATCGGCAAAGTTATCCACAATTCCACCGCCGTCCACAAAAGAAAAAGAACCAAAAAGAAAAGGGCTACTACGACGGTGTTTCTCCATAACCCAAGAACCCTTGAAAACAACATACAAGAAAAGGGCTACTACGACGGTGTTTCTCCATAACCCAAGAACCCTTGAAAACAACATACAAGGCCACGAAGCGCACGAAGAAGAAGGAGGGAGGGAATCGTTACGCGCCTATCATTCCCCCTGCAATCCAGGCAAGACCAAATTGAACTCGCATCCCAATAATCGCTGTGCCTTTGCGTGCAATAGATCAAGAAGAATGCATGCCAAGTGTGACTGAACTATCACCGAGATCCGGCAAAGTCGCAATCTCCTTTTTCTTCGTGTTCTTCGTGCATTCGTGGTAAATTCCTTCTTCCCGTCATTTCCTGTTTGTAAGCGGCAGATTCTGAGGGAGTTGATGACAGTTTGCTCGAATTATCTCTCCAAGAAACAAGATAACGACGGATAGTCGTACGAAGAGGCGGGGGAGAGGCAGATACCGGGACACTGTTCTTGAAGAAGAGCGTCTTTGGGCTCGAGCGTCTCTCTCCTATTTAACGCTCCGTGCCTCAGTGTGCTCCGTGGTCAATTTTATTTCAGTTGACTGCGGAACTAGCAGAAACTCACGGATGAATGCACACCGCCAACTGGCATCGGAAACAGATGACTGGCATTATGGGCAGCACCTGTGATGTCGCGCTGGACTACACGGGATCCATTAGGGATGGTTGATGGACCGAATGTGTATGGGTATGTGATCGGAAACCCGCTCCGCTACACAGACCCCTTGGGAACTTCCTTATTGGATTGCTTGATTGTGTGTGGGCTAAGCCGGTCTTGCTTCTGGTTGTGCAAGTACTGCTTTGGAAATCCGGTTTGCCTTTTTGCATGCGCAGCTGCCTGTAGTGCGGTCACAATAATCTGCATTTGGGATCGCTGTAGACCTTGCGGAACCTAAGATGATAACTTACAGGAATTGTATTGCGTGGAGACGCATATGCACCCTACCAATGTTGTATATTCGAGGTCACAAGAGTACGTAAGACTTATCCGATCATTGCCAGCGTGGTTATTTGTCGGACTGCTGGGCGCATACATAAGCGGGAATCTTGGCCTGTGGCTGAATTTGGGTGTTCTGTTATCCTGGGCTCAGATATGGGAACACTTGGCTTTCGTGGGCGTTGCGTGGTTCATGGCGTTGCCGTTTTTTATCAAACAGGTTGAACTAGCGCGCAATTCTCATTTGTCGATAACTAGAGTCGCCTTCCGAGTTAGAGATGATTCACAATTTCAAGGCGACTTTGAGTGGCAGAGGATCTGTAAGGTCGTCGCCGGATTGAATAACGCCGGACAAGTTGTTCTCATCACAGTTTTCATATCAGGCGAAGACGAAGGCTCTATTACAATAAGGTCATATGAGCATATGGACGAAATTTTTGCGCGTTTTCGGGCTCATGTCGGCGTGCCAATCGTCGTGAAACGGGTAGGGCTAATGTGGACCCAGCGCGCTATGTTGATGGTTCTAGTCGTTATTCTGCTTAGTTCCTTTGCATTAAGCATTTCGATTCGGTAGGAAAATAGGGGCAGCCACCAGTTTTTGAGGCGCGAAAGCCGATTCCATCGGCATCAATAGGAAAATGGGGATCGCCCCTCATCGCCCCCGGCGCCAGCTTCCCCGTTCTCCGCCTACCCCCCCGAGCCTTTCCCGAGTCCTCGCGGTGGGGCGGGCGTTGGGGACGGACCCGCGCCGGGGTTCCTGGGCGGGTGGCGGTGGCTGGAGCGTCTGTCCGTGTCTCCAGCGGGTCGAGGTGTTCGTCCGCGCGCGGGCCTGTCCCAGGGGATGTAAGGGCGTGGCGTGGGGCGTATGCGGGT
>JBIJDL010000578.1:0-4034 GCA_044344195.1 Candidatus Hydrogenedentales bacterium | reverse complement strand
ATCTTTTTGTCGCCATCTCGAGTTGTAGCGACCCATGTGGACTGTTACGACATTTTCACGATTAGAGACGGGCGATACGAAACGATTGGAATATGTGCGCCATTCTTTTCGTTACGCAAGTCCGAGAATGGCTATGCGCGTATCTTGAACCACAACAATGTCGGTAATCGCCCGTATCCGATCTGGAACGTCTCGATAAGCGCGTACGACGGAACCCGCTATATCGACGAGCACGTGTCGGACCTTACAATGGGTCAGATGGAGGCCAAAGGCATAGAGGCCTACCGCGCAAAGGACTACGCCGCCGCGGAGATTTGGTTTCTAAACCTCCTGCGCAGCGGTCTGTGTAGTTCGATCCAGGCGGAGAACAACTTGGCGCTCGTGCTATTGCGCACCAAACGTTACCAGGAGGCCGTTGATCGTATTGAGAAGGCGCTTGTCTCCGCCCCCAAGAGTAATGCCAACCCATCTTGGGGCGATATGAACAGGCATAATGCCAACGCCCACTATAATCTGGGCAAGGCCAATGAGGCATTGGGGAATCTGTCGGCGGGGTGGAAACATTACTACGAAGCCTGTAAGCTTGTTCCTACGGACCAGCGAAAAGCTACGTTAAAACGCCTCGTGAAAGCGGGCGTCGACACAACAGGATATGAAGTAATCTGGTAGGCCATCACACCGGTCAAAGGAATGTGGCACAGCCGTCCCGGCTGTGATTTCACTCGTTCCCACGCTCCGCTTGGGAATGCCGTCCCCGGAGCTCTGCTCCGAAAAGTGAGAGAATCCTGTCCGACGAAAAATAGGCCCCGTTCGGGAGATCGAAGCGGAGCTTGGGAACGAGTGGAAGTGCTTACAAATTTCCCCGTCACCCAAACGCCTTAATCCCCGTAATCGCCGCCCCAATCGTTAGCGCATGAATATGCTCCGTGCCCTCATAGGTCAACACCGTCTCCAGGTCCACCATCCGCCGCCCGATGTGATATTCATCATGGATGCCATTCGCGCCGAGGAGTTCCCGGCAGGTGCGGGCGATTTCCAGGGCCTTCCGACAGTTGTTCATTTTGGCGAGAGCAATCTGCACGGGGTCGAGGGCGTTCGCCGTCTTCAGTTCGCCCAGTTGCTTCGCGATGAGGAGCATCCCCGCGAGGTCGGCGCACATCCACGCGAGTTTGTATTGGATGAGCTGGTGACTGGCGAGGGGCTGGCCGCTGAACTGGATGCGGGTCT
The DNA here is from genome assembly GCA_044344195.1 of Candidatus Hydrogenedentales bacterium. Lineage (GTDB taxonomy): Bacteria > Hydrogenedentota > Hydrogenedentia > Hydrogenedentales > JAEUWI01 > JAEUWI01. The sequence continues at coordinate 2,807 of JBIJDL010000578.1, read as the reverse complement.
TGACGTAGTCGAGGGTTTCTTCGAGGCAGGCCTGGGCCGCGCCGCAAACGCCCCACGCGATGGAGTAGCGCGCCCGGGCCAGGCACTTGAGCGCTGCGCCGAGGGAGGTGGCGCCAGGCAGCATCGCACTCTCGGGCACTTCCACATCATCCAAATGGAGTTGGGCCGTCTCGCTGCTGCGAAAGCTCCACTTGCCCTTCATGAGCGAGGCGTTGAAGCCGGGGCGGTCGGTTTCCACGAGGAAGCCGCAGACTTGCCCTTCGCGCTTCGCCCAGATCACGGCCACATCGGCGCGAACGCCATTCGTGATCCAGCATTTCGCGCCGTTGAGTCGATAGCCGCTTGGGCAGGGCTCCGCGCGGGTCTGCATGGCCGCCGGGTTGCTGCCGTAGTCCGGCTCGGTGAGCCCGAAGCAGCCCCAGGCCTCCAGTTGCGCCAGCGGACCGAGCCAGCGGTCCTTCTGCTCCGCCGATCCGAACTGCTGGATGGCCCCGATGACCAGAGAGCCCTGCACGCTCAAAATGCTGCGCAGGGCCGAACTGCCCCGTTCCATTTCGCGGCTGATGAGCCCATAGCTGATGGGATCGAGAGCGTACTCGGCGATGGATTCCAGAATCCCCAAATCCCGAAGTGGCGCGACGAGTTCCTCGGGAAAGGTCTCGCCCTGATGGTGCGCGCCAATACACGGCAGCACCTGTTCATCCACAAAGCGCCGCACCTGCTCCGCGGCAAGGCGCTGTGCGGCGCTCCAGCCCTGCTCGATCTGGAGGATATCGGTGATCATCCGTCGATCTTCTTCGGCAGCCACAAGTCCAGCAGCATGCCCGGTGTTCCGCCGTTGATGGTGGTCCATTCGTTGATGGGCAATGTCACGCAGGCCACCGCGGCGGTGGGCAGTTCGACCTGGCGCCGGGTCAACTTTGAGGCCCATTCGGAGATCCCCGGATTGTGCCCCACCACGAGCACCACTCGCACCTCGTCGGACAGGTGGCGCAACGAAGCCAGATAGACCAGCGGGTCAGCCAGATACAGCGCGTCGATGACTTCCACACGGTCCGCCCGGTCCATTGCCGACGCCACGATCTCCGCCGTGCGTCGCGCCCGCCGCGCGCTCGAGGTGAGTATCGCGTCCGCAGCAAAGCCCTTCTTCGTGAGATAGTGCCCCATCCGGGGCGCATCGCGCAGCCCCCGGTCGTTCAGGGGACGTTCATGGTCCGGCTGACCTTCCTCCTCCCAGGAGGACTTGGCATGGCGCATGATCAGCAGTGTTTTCATTCAGTACTCCGTTTGTTGATTTCAGGTCGCCGTAGCGTATCATATACTGCGGGGGTCCATCATCGAAGTTGCGCGTCCCCGCGCGCGTAGTAAGGAGTAAAGATATGATCCAGCCAACAAAAATTCTCATCATCGGCGGCGTTGCCGGCGGCGCAAGTGCGGCCACCCGCGCGCGCCGCTGCAATGAGTCGGCGGAGATTACCCTCCTCGAAAAAGACGGCTACGTCTCCTTCGCCAACTGCGGGCTGCCCTATTATCTCGGCGGCGACATCAAAGACCGGGAGAAACTCCTCGTCGCCAAGCCTTCTCTCTTCGAGCAGCGCTTCCAAGTCAACGTGAAACTGCGCCACGAGGTCACAAGAATCGTGCCCCAGGAGAAACACGTCGAGGGTATCAACCACGCGACCGGCGAGCGCTTCACCCTCGGCTATGACAAGCTCATCCTCGCGCCCGGTGCCGCACCCATCGTGCCGGATATTCCCGGCGCACGCGCTTCCAATGTCTTTGCCCTGCGCAACGTGGAAGATACCGACACCATCAAGGCCTTCCTCGAACAGCGCGGGCCGAAGCGGGCCGTGGTGGTGGGGGCCGGCTTCATCGGCCTCGAAATGGTCGAGCAGTTTCACCAGCTCGGGATGGAGGTCTCCGTGGTGGAGCTCGCGCCCCAGGTGCTCGCGCCCCTCGACCCCGAAATGGCCGCCATCGTAGAGGAAGAGCTGCGCAAGCATGGCGTGGGTGTGCACACCGGCGCGGGCCTCAAAGGCTTTGAATCCGAGGGCGAATCCGTCAGCGCCGTGGTGCTGGACAACGGTGTCGTGCTCCCGGCCGACGTGGTGATCCTGGGCATGGGTGTGCGTCCATCAACGGAGCTTGCCAAAGCCGCTGGCCTCGCCATCGGCCCCATGGGTGGCATCGTTATCAACGATGTAGCCCAGACCAGTAACCCCGACATCTACGCGGCGGGCGATGCCGTGGAGTACCCCTATACCTTCGCGGGCACCCCCATGCGGATCCCCCTCGCGGGTCCGGCCAACCGCGCGGGTCGCATCGTCGGGGAGCACGCCGCCACGGGCCACGCGCGACCCATGGGCACCGTTCTCGGTTCCGCCATCGTGCGCGTTTTCGATTGCGTCGCCGCTTCCACGGGCCTCAGCGAAAAGCTCGCTCTGCGCCTCCAGCGCGATGCCCTCGCCGTCACCGTCTCCGCTGGCAACCACGCCGGTTACTATCCCGGCGCCCAGCGCATGATCCTCAAGCTGATTTTCGATCCCGCCAGCGGCAAAGTGCTCGGTGCCCAGGCTGTGGGGGGCGATGGGGTGGACAAGCGCATCGACGTCATAGCTACGGCCATGCAGTTCGGCGCAACCGTCTTCGATCTGGCTTCGGTCGATCTCTGCTACGCCCCGCCCTTCGGCAGCGCAAAAGATCCCATCCACATGGCCGCCTTCGTGGCGGCCAACCACCTCGACGCCGCCACGCCCCTCGCCTCGCCGAAAGTAGAACTTGAAGGTCTCCAGATCGTGGACGTGCGC
>JBIJDL010000121.1:0-13838 GCA_044344195.1 Candidatus Hydrogenedentales bacterium | reverse complement strand
CCGCTTGCGGGGGGGTAGGGGGGGTAAGTTTCAGTGTTGACCATGGTTATATTTTAGCTCTCCGCGTCTCGCCTGTGAATTTTCAGAGCAGTGCACATGGATAGCCCCATTCCGCCTCGCTTGGATTTGATGCGATTGCCCGCAATGGCCCATAAATAAAACAAGACTTTTGCTGGCGGATGATTTAGAATACACGCGATAGCCTGCCCGGGGGGCAGAGACTGGGGAGAAACAAAATGACCCGAAAGCAGAAAGACCGCCCGAAACCCCAGGACCAGCCAACACCGGACGCCCCGCCATCGGCACCTGAGAGGGAAGCGGCAGCCCCGCAAAACGTGGGAAAGCCTTTTTCCGTCGTGGGGATTGGCGCCTCCGCCGGGGGGCTGGAGGCCTTGGAACTCTTCCTGCAGCATGTGCCCGCGGAAAGCGGCATGGCCTTTGTCATCGTCCAGCACCTGGACCCGACCCACAAGGCCATGCTTCCAGAGTTGCTCCAACGCGTGACGTCCATGAAAGTCGCCCAGGTCGTGGATCGCACCCGGCTCAGACCCAATTGTGTCTATGTCATCCCCCCGAACGCGGATATGTCCATCCTCCATGGCGTGCTGCATCTGCTGGAGCCCCGCGCGCCCCGAGGCCTGCGCCTGCCCATCGATTTTTTCTTCCGCGCGCTCGCGGAGGATCTGCAAGGCCGCAGCGTGGGCGTCGTCCTTTCGGGCATGGGCTCCGACGGCACCCTGGGCCTCCGCGCCATCCGGGAGAAGGCCGGCGTGGCCTTTGTGCAGGAACCGTCCTCGGCGAAGTTCGACGGCATGCCCCGCAGCGCGGTGGATGCCGGGGTGGCGGACGTGGTGGCCCCCGTGGAGGCGCTGCCCGGTAAAATAATCGACTATCTCCGGCATGTGCCCGGCCTTGTGCATCCCCGGCCCACCCTGGGGGCCAACGACCAGAGCGGGCTTGAAAAAGTCGCCATTCTGTTGCGTGTAAAGACCGGCCACGATTTTTCGCTCTACAAGAAGTCCACGCTGTACCGCCGGATCGAGCGCCGCATGGGCCTCCACCAGATCGGCAAGATCGCCCAGTATGTCCGCTATCTGCAGGAAAATCCCGCGGAGCTGGAGCTGCTTTTCAAGGAGCTGCTGATCGGCGTCACCAGCTTTTTTCGCGATCCCCCGGCCTGGGAAAAATTGAAGGCCGAAGTCCTTCCCGCGCTCCTGGCGGAACGCTCCCCGGATCGGCCCCTGCGCGCCTGGATACCCGCCTGCTCCACCGGCGAGGAGGCCTATTCCCTGGCCATCGCCTTTAAAGAGGCGATCGAGCAACTCAAGCCCGCGGCCAATTTTACGCTTCAGATATTTGCCACCGACCTGGACAGTGACGCCATCGAACGGGCGCGGGCCGGCGTCTTTCCGCTCAATATCGCCGCCGATCTTTCGCCCGAACGCCTGGTCCGCTATTTCGCGCAGACGGAGCACGGTTACACGGTCGGCAAGCCCATCCGCGAGATGGTCATCTTCGCGCCGCAGAACGTTATTATGGATCCGCCCTTTACCCGGATCGATATCCTGAGCTGCCGGAACCTGCTCATCTATATGACGCCGGAGCTGCAGAAAAAGATCCTGCCGCTCTTTCACTACAGCCTCAACCCCGGCGGCATCCTGTTCCTCGGCAGCGCCGAGACCATCGGCGGCTTTGGGGACCTGTTTGAGCCCCTCGACGCCAAGTCGCGCCTCTATCGCCGCCGGGATGGCGTGCCGCGTTCGGAGGCGGTCGAATTTCCTTCCGCATTCCTCTCCGCGCGCCAGGGGGCGCCGGCGGCCCCCGCGACCTACCAGCCCGCCCCCAATCTCCAAGTGCTGGCGGATCACCTGCTCTTGCAGACCTACGCCCCCGCCGCCGTGCTGGTCAATGATCGGGGAGACATCATCTACATCAACGGGCGGACGGGCAACTACCTCGAACCCGCGGCGGGCAAGGCCAACTGGAATATTTTCGCCATGGTCCGGGAAGGACTGCGCTACGATCTGAACGTGGCCTTCCGCAAGGCGCTGCGGCAGAAGGAGGCGTTCGTTTCCCGTGGCCTCAATGTGGACGGGCATTACGTAGATCTGACCGTCCAGACTGTCCTGGAGCCGGAGGCACTGCAGGGATTGGTCATGGTGGTTCTGGCGCAAGCGGAAGCACCCGGCGCGTTACCGGCGGCCGCCACCGTCCGTGGCCCGACAGACAGCCCGCTGATCACCCAGATGGAGCGAGAGCTCGAAGAAGCCCGCCACGAGGCCCAGTGCATCCGGGGGGAGATGCAGGCCTCGCAGGAGGAGCTGAAATCCAGCAACGAGGAAATGCAGTCGATGAACGAAGAGCTGCAATCGACCAACGAGGAGCTGACGACCTCGAAGGAAGAGATGCAGTCGATGAACGAGGAACTGCAAACGCTCAACCACGAGCTGCAGGCCAAGCTCGAAGACCTGTCCCGCCTCAACAGCGATATGAGGAACCTGCTGGAAAGCACCGAAATTACGACGCTCTTTCTGGACGACGCGCTGCGCGTGCGGCTGTTTACGGCGGGGGCGAAAATGCTCTTCAAGCTGATTCCCGGCGATGTGGGGCGCCCGATCACGGATATCACCTCCGAGTTACACTATCCGGAGCTGGCGGATCACGCACTGGAGGTGTTGAGGACGCTGGCCTTTCACGAGCAGCAGGTGCCCACGCGGGGCGTGCAGTGGTACCAGGTGCGCATCATGCCCTACCGCACCCTGGAGAACAGGATTAACGGCGTGGTGATCACCTTTACCGATGTTACCGCGTCCAAGATGCTCGAAGCGCAATTGCGGACGACGCAGGCCGGCCTGGAGGATCATATCGCCGTGGAGGCCGCCTTAAAATCGAAGGCGGAAGCCCGGCAGGCGAAGCCCGCGGCCAAAGAAAGTAAAACACCGGCGCGCCCCGGGGAGGGCCAGCCATGAGCGGCCAGTGCGACAGGGAGCCGACCTCGGTCGAACTGCGCCGCCAGGCGGAGGCCCGCCTGAGCGAAAAGAAGCGCCGATCGGGCGACAACGAAGTCCGGAGAGAGGCGGACCTGGGCCAGCTCCAGCACGAGCTGGAGGTCCACCAGATCGAGCTGGAGATGCAGAACGAAGCCCTCCAGCAGGCCCAGGTGGCCACCGAGGAGGCGCTGAATCGATGCACCGAACTCTTCGACTTTGCGCCGACGGGCTACTTCAACCTGGCGTCGGACGGCTCCATCCTCGCCGCGAACCTGGCCGGTGCCCGCCTCGCCGGGGTCGAGCGCTCCCGGCTCCGCAAAAGACCCTTTGTAACCCTGGTGTCCGTGAGCGATCGCGACACCGTTAACGTCTTGCTCGATAGAACCTTCCATGGCGCGGGCCGGGCATCCTGCGAAGTTGAGTTTTTGGGCGGGGAAGCGGCACCGATCCAGGTTCAGATCGAGACCCTGCTTTCCGTCGATGGCACCGAGGTCGGCGTCACCGTGTTCGACATTACCGAGCGCAAGCGGGCCGAGAAGGCGCTGCTGGAAAGCCACGCGTTGCTGGAAAATCTGGCCGAACGGGTGCCGGGCGTCATCTATCAATACCGGCTGTATCCCGACGGGCTTTCCTCCTTCCCCTATTCCAGTCCGGGCATATGCGACATTTACGAGGTGACACCGGCGGAGGTACAGGAAGACGCGGCGCCGGTTTTCGCGCGTTTGCATCCCGAGGACCACGACCGGGTTGCCGCAGCCATCGTTGAATCGGCCCGCGCGCTGAACCTGTTTTATTGCGAATACCGTGTTGTCCTGCCGCGCCAGGGCTTGCGCTGGCGTTTGTGCGAAGCCCGGGCCCAGCGCATGGAGGATGGCGGCACCCTCTGGCATGGCATCATAACGGATACCACGGCGCAACGGGAGGCCGAGGAGGAGCGCAACAGACTTCAGGAGGAACTCGCTCAATCCCGGAAGATGGAATTGGTGGGGCAGCTTGCGGGGGGCGTGGCGCATGACTTCAACAACATGCTCGGGGTGATATGCGGGCAGGCTGAGCTGGGCCTCGGCCAGTGCGAGCCGGGCGACCCGCTTTACCACGGCCTTACGGAAATCCTCGAGGCCGCGCGGCGATCCGCCGAACTGACCCGGCAGTTGCTGGCCTTTGCCCGCAAGCAAGTGATCATGCCAAAGATACTGGACCTGAACGAGGCCGTATCGGGCTTTTTAAAGATGCTGCAACGGCTCGTCGGCGAGGCGATTCGCCTCGACTGGCGGCCCGGGGAAAACCTGTGGCTGACGAAGATGGACGCCTCCCAGATGGACCAGATCCTGCTCAACTTGTGCCTTAACGCACAGGATGCCCTGGGCAAGGTGGGCGCGATCCGGATCGAGACGGGAAACAGGACCCTGGGCGAAACCTACTGTGCCGGCCATGCCGGCTGCGCGCCTGGAGACTATGTGATGCTGTCGGTGAGCGACGACGGCTGTGGCATGGACCAGGAGACGATGTCGCACGTCTTCGAGCCGTTTTTTACCACCAAGAAGCTCGGCCAGGGCACGGGGCTCGGGCTGGCCACGGTGTACGGCGCCGTCAAACAGAACCACGGCTACATCGGCGTCGACAGCGCGCCTGGAAAAGGGACGACATTCACCCTCTACCTGCCGCGCTATGAAGGCCCTGCCGCGCTGGCGGCGCCGGAAGTCGAAGTCAAAGCGCCCATGCCCGGCGCGGAGACCCTCCTGGTGGTGGAAGATGAACCGGCTCTCCTGAAGTTGAACACGATGCTGCTGGAGAAGCTGGGCTATACGGTGCTGCCCGCCAGTACGCCAGATCAAGCCCTCCACTGGGCGCGAGAATACGCCGGCCAGATTCACTTGCTCGTAACCGACGTCGTGATGCCCCAAATGAACGGCCGGGACCTGGTCCAGGAGCTTCGGTCACGCGCTCCGCACCTCCGGTGTTTGTTTATGTCGGGCTATACTGCGGATATCATTCTCGATCACGGCGTACTGCCCGAAGGGGTCTCTTTTATCCAGAAGCCGTTCACCGTCGCCGCTCTGGCTGCCAAAGTCCGGGAGGTGCTCGGCAGCGGCTGACACGTGTTTTTTCGTAACACTTCAGCCGTCTGAAATATCAAGGATCTTAACCGCGAATGGAAACGAATTTACCTGGGGCAGCCGATGGCCGCCACCAAAAATTATCACCACGAAGGGCACGAAGTACACGAAGGAAGAAAAAGTGCAGTAATGGAGAAGGATTTTCAGTCGCCGCATCAGGAAAAGTGGTTCATCTGGTTAGAGCGTACATGAGTACTGCTAAGCGCCCCCACCAAGGCCGGATTCTTCCTGAAACCGGACATACATGCAATCTTCTAGCCATTGTTAGTGAAACCGATTCGATGGGTCTTCCGGCCCGAAGGGCCAGCGCAGCTTTCAGCCCTGGGCAACGTCCAGGGAAAACGCGATCACCACATTCATTCGCCCTGAAAGGGCAGCGTAGTTGGCGTTTGGGACAACACACAGGCTAACCACTGCGTTGCCCTTTCAGCGGCCTGTTGCCCATCTGCTCGGTATGCAAAAAAGTCCGCGACGCCGAGGGGGGGGGGTGGAACCAACTGGAACACTATATCGCGGATTACTCCGAGATCGTTTTCACCCACGGGATCTGCCCCTAGTGCTTTCCCGAGGCCCTGGAAGATGCCAGGAAGAGTAACGTGACCAAATCTTGAGGCGCCTTCGTATACTTTTCGTCGCCGATCAAAAGGGACTCAGACATTCCTGTCTGAGACAGCGCGCACGTTACCATTCCGGAGGCCCGTTAGCATGTATGCGAGCCCCGCTATCGGAAAACAAGACGTTGGAAGCTCCAAGCCATTTAACACGTTCGTTGGACCTTTCGATGTATGGGTGGGCTCTGCCTCAGACAGGAATGTCTGAGCCCCTCCGTTTCATTCCGCTAAAATGTTACGCGTGAAAGGGGATTCCATTTTGATAGCCAAGTGCGTATACTTTCCCCATGCGTATACTCGTCGTCGCCGATCTCCATTATAGCCTCAAGCAGTTCGACTGGGTCGTCAATGCGGCTCCGGACTACGACCTCGTGGTCATCGCGGGGGACACGCTCGATCTCGCCGGGCACGTGGACCTCGACACCCAGATCGTCGTCGTGCTCAAGTACCTCGATCGCATCCGCAACCAGGTGCCGGTCTTCGTCTCGTCGGGCAACCACGACGGCGATATGCAGAACGAGCAGAACGAATTCGTGGCGCGGTGGCTCCAGCGGGCGAAGCGCGAAAATCTTCACGTGGACGGCGACAGCGTTACCCTTTCGGAGGACCTGTTCACGGTATGTCCCTGGTGGGACGGCCCCGTGACGCGGGAGGCCATGCGCGAATTTATCAGCGCCGAACGCGAGAAACCCCGCAAGCGCTGGTTCTGGCTGCACCATGCCCCGCCCGATGCGAGCCTGGTGAGCTGGACCGGCAAGAAGCACTACGGCGACGCGTTTCTCAACGAGAGCATCGCCGCGCACACCCCCCAATTCATCTTCAGCGGCCATGTCCACAATTCCCCCTTCCAGCGGGAAGGCTCCTGGGTCGACAAGATCGGCGACACGTGGGTGTTCAATCCCGGCCACGAGACCAGCGCCCTGCCGTCCTACATCGAGCTCGACCTCGACGCCATGCGCGCCACGTGGGTTTCCTCCATGGGCACGGAAGAAGTCGATCTCAACGCCCCCCTCATGGCCCGGGCAGAGTACTAGCCGGATAACACTTTCGCGATTTCACACAACAGCCCAAGGCCCCATCGCGGATCGCAGGGACGGCAGCGACAACAGGGACAGCAGGCAAAAACGACAACATCTTCTCTTCGTTGTCCATTGTCAATTGTCCATTGCTAAGATCGTCTTCGCCGGTCAATATCCCGCGGGTGCTTGTTCATCAATGCGCCCAGCACCTCATCCACCATGCCCAGATGGTCGTCCATGTCGGAAAACTGGTGCTTGATGTCCACCAGATAGCGATTCAGGGAATTGAGGCGCCGCGCCAGGATGCGCGCCACATAGAGCGCCACCTCTGGGTTGTCCCGCAGGAAAAGCTCCGGATCCTCCACCATGCGCACTTCCACATCCGTCGACGCAATGACCGCCGCCGTGTGTACCGTGCGCAACAGCACGGACATCTCCCCGAAGACCGCCCCCACCTCGCTTACCTCCGCAAGCTGCACGTTGTCCTTACGGACATCCAGCGTACCACTCGCCAGGAAATAGAGCGCCCCCGACACCGTGTTTTCCTCGATCAATACCGCTCCCGCGGCAAGGGAGCGCAAGGGAAGTTCCGAAATGCACGCGGGAAGCGCATCCGCCACGCGCCCCTGACGCCGCTCGGACACGGCACCACCAAGATCTTCAGACATCGAATCGATCTCCACCAACCCCGACGGTACGGTTGAGTCTCCCACAGAGAACTATAGCGCGACCGGGCCCGCGGTATCCAACTGACAATGGACAATGGACAACGGACAATGCTGTCAATTCTCAACTCTCAACTCTCAACTCTCAACTATCAACTCTCAACTATCAACTCTCAACTATCAACTATCAACTATCAACTGTCATACCCCTGAACGCTGATCTTGCCGTTGTTCGCCAGGACCGCCAGCCGCACCTCCTTCAAATCGAAGAATCCCGACTCGCGCAGCGTCGACTCCAATTCGTCCCGCGTGATGCTCGCCTCGCTCATCACGTCCTCAAAGAGTTTTCCATCATGCACAATAATCTGCGCACGTCCTTCGACCAGGCGTTCCACGTGCTTGCTCTTATACGTCAGCACCCCGATCGAATAGTTCACGGCCACCAGCGTGACGGCGCTGATGATGCCGCCCGTCAGCGAATTGTCCCCCGCGTTCATGTCAGATCGAAATCCAGATTCAGCTCACCACTCGCGGGGACTTCGACGATGCGATAGTGGCGGTGAACACGGCTCAAGTAGTTGCCATTCGGATAGGTGAAGAGTCCGGTGGCGATACCAGTGGGCGAGTAGATTCTGATCGTTCAACTCAGTCATGGCGGGATTCCTTACGTTGTGTTATACGTAAAGAGGCCGCCGGGCGCAATGATGCAAGGAGGAATTTTCGACGAATGGTGCCGCCTCAATTCTGGTTCAGTACCTCCCGGATTGTCTTGAGCAGATCGCGCTGGGTGTAGGGCTTCTGGATGAGGGTCAGCCCCTTGTCGAGGACGAAGTTCTTGTGGATGGCGTCTTCGCTGTAGCCACTGGCGAAAAAGGCCTTGAGGGCGGGGTACTCGGCCTGCATCCGCTGGTAGGCCTCGTGGCCACCCATGTTGGGCATGACCACGTCGAGGATGACGAGGTCGACCCGACCCGGATAGTCCTTCAGCACGGCCAGGGCGTCGGTGCCGTCAACGGCGGTGACCACGGTATAGCCGGCACCTTCGAGAATCTGCCGGACCATGACGCGCACGGCCTCGTCGTCCTCGGCGAGCAGGACGGTCTCGTTCCCCCCGGCCACGGGCTCCTCCACCACATCGATCGCGGGGGTCCGTTGTCCCTCCGGCTGGACGGGCCAGTAGAGTTTGAACGTTGTCCCCTCGCCCGGCTGGCTTTGGACGTCGATGACGCCATTGTGCTGCTTGACGATGCCGTAGACCGTGGCCAGGCCCAGGCCCGTGCCTTTGCCGACAGCCTTGGTGGTGAAAAAGGGCTCGAAAATATGGAGCAGCGTCTCCTCACCCATGCCGCACCCCGTGTCGTTCACGCTGAGGAGCACATAGTCCCCCGGCTGGGCCTCGGGATTACTCGCGCAGTCCTCGGCGCTCAGGGTGACTTCCCGGGTCTCGATGGTTACGATGCCGCCGTCGGGCATGGCGTCGCGGGCATTCACGCAAAGGTTGGTGAGGGCCTGCTCGATCATGCTCCGATCGGCAAAGATGTAACTCAGGTGAGAAGCAGGATGCCAGCGGATTTGAACCTGCTCGCCGATGATGCGGCCGAGCATTTTCATGAGATCGGCCGTGGTCTCATTCAGGCTCAGCGTCTCGGGCCGCATGATCTGGCGGCGGCTGAACAGAAGCAGTTGGGAGACCAGCCGAGCGGCGCGGTGACCCGCGGAGGCAATCTGCTCGAGGAGATCGCGCGATTGCTCCGGGGTAATATCGTGGAGCAGGAGAATGTCGGAATAGCCGATGATGACCTGGAGCAGATTGTTGAAGTCGTGGGCCACACCCCCCGTGAGTTGCCCGATGGCCTCCATCTTCTGAGACTGGCGGAACTGGGCCTCCAGGCGCTCGTGTTCGTCTTCCTTGCGAATCCGCTCCAGATAGGCATTCAGCACCGGGGCCGTCTGCAGTGCCGCGCTCTCCAGAAGGTCGACCTCGTCGGCGCCGTAGCCGCCGACCCGGTTGGCCAGCACAAACAGGCCGATGGCGCGGCCCTGGTGAATCAGGGGCGTGGCGATGGCGTTATCGAGATTGAGATGCCCCTCGGGGACCTGCAACTTCTCGTTGACAAGGCAGGTCGTTGAATCGCGAAGGGCCTCGCCCCAGATCCCGCCCCATTGCTCGGGACGGAATACCGCCTTGCCGTCCGCGTACTCGGAGGATCCCCACAGGAGCTGCGACAGCGCCGGACACGCTAGATTGCCATCGCCATCAATGTAGCCAAAAAGCCCGAAGTGACTCTCCGTGGCCTTCTTCACCACATCGAGCAAATCGGTAAAGACATTATCCGGGGACGACGTGAGAAACACGGTCGTCATGTTCTTGGTCAGGTCGATCGCGCGGTGCTGTCGCTGCAGGGCAATTTCGGACCTATGCCGCTCGGTAAGGTCCTGAAAGAGCCCGTACATCCTCACACACCGGCCCTCTTCCATGACGGGCAGCCCGTTGGTCCGAACGAAGCGCTCTTCCCCCGCCGCCGTGCGCACGATCGATTCACAGTCAAAGGCCCGCCCCTCGGACAGCGACTCGCTCACGGGGCATTCTGCACAAGGGGCGCCAGACGCCGAGACGTAGAAGTTCAGCCAGTCGTTAACGGCGACCTTGGCGTCCGGAGCCAGGCCGAATATCTCGCACGCCACGCGGCTCCAGTCGATCTCCATGGTGGCAAGGTCAATCTCCCAGCTTCCGATGCGGGCGGCCTCATTCGAACGCTCCAGCAGGTCGTAGGCGTGTGCCAGTTTGTGCTCGGCTCGTTTGCGCTCCGTGATATCCACCGCCGTGGAGAGGATACGGTTTGTACCGTCCACTTCCACCACGACGCCGGAGTACAGGGCGGTCATGGATGAGCCATCGGCGCGGTGGAGATCCAACTCCAGCTCCCGTGCGTGTCCGTCGCGCTCGAAAAGCTTGACCAAGGTCTCTCGGACCGACGGAGCAATGAAACCCACCTCCGTCAGGGTATTGCCCAGCACCTGTTCCTGGGTAAAGCCGGTCATCGCGTAGAAGGCGTCGTTGGCCTCCAGGCAGCGTCCATCTTCCAGTGCGGTCAGGGTCATGAGGAAGGGCGCATTCCAGAAGGCCTTGGAGAACTTGGCCTCCGACATCTGAAGCGCCTCCTCCGCCCGCATGCGCACCACCGTGTCCCAGGCGATATCGGCCAGTTGCACAATCATATTGCAGTCGTACTCGCCGTAATTGGTGGGCTTATTCCCCACACCAAGAATGGCCACCACCTGCCCCGCGCGGAACACGGGCACCACCAGTTGCCGGATGATGGGCGAGTGCCCTTCCGGCAGGCCCTTCCGATGCGCAAGGTTGGCGTAGTCGTTGTGTATCACGGGCTTTCCCGCATGAATGCAGTCTACCCAGACCCCCGCCTTGCTGATGGGATAGTGGAGCCCCGCGCCTTCCGCCGTACACATGTGGGCCAGCGTGTTGGTGGACCACGCCTGGAGCGACAGGGTCTCCTGATCCGGCTCCACAAAGTGGAAGAAGCCGATCTGGCTGTCGGTCAGCTTTTCAGCCTCGTCCAGGAAAGTCTGGAGCAGATCGTGCGAACTGTGGCCCTGGCTGGCAAACTCGATCAGCCGGAGGCGGGCGGCGGATACGTTCTCCTGACGCTTGCGATCGGTAATGTCCTGAACCACGCCGAGCGATCGAAGAACCCGCCCGCTCTCGTCGCGCTCGTGTTCATAGCGCGATTCCACCACCCGCACATCCCCATCGCCCGCGCGGATGATGCGAAACTCTATCGAGTTCAGTCTCTCCCGCTCTTTCAGGGAGTTAAAGTAGGTCTTTCGCGCGGCGTACCAGTCTTCCGGATGGATGCACTGAAAAATGTGTTGTGCAGACACGTGCCCCCCGGAACCCGCATATTGAAAGATGCTGTAGAACTCGTCGGAGCAGGTGACCTCGCTGGTTACAAGGTTGAACTCCCAACTGCCGATACGCCCCACCGACTGGGAGCGATTAAGAAAGGATTCACTCTTTCGAAGCGCGATTTCGGCCTGCTTCCGTTCGGTGATGTCCCGCGTAAAAACGAACATGTTCCCGCCGAGAGTCGGATGGGCGCTCACGCTCACGTCCACATCGATGATGCGTCCGTCTTTACACCGATGTCGAGCCTCAAAACGGAGGTACCCCTGCTCGGCGACAATCTGAACCCGGCGCAGGGTATCCTCGGGCGCCTCGTCCGCATCGATGTCATAGACCGCGAGCTGGAGCATTTCTTCCATGGTGTAGCCCAGCGCAACCGCCGCCGCCTGATTGGCCTCCATGATCCGGCCCTCGGAATTCACCACCCAGAAGCCGTCTATAGAGGCTTCGAGTATCTTTGTATAGCGCATTTCACTCTCGAGCCGATCAGACAGGTCACGGACCGTTCCCATAATCAGGGGGCCAAGATCCGTCTCGATATAGGCAACGCGCACTTCCACGGGGAAGACGGAACCATCCTTCCGCCGATGGCCGGAATGGAGAAGCGCGGTTTTTGAGGCGCTGAGCCGACTGAAAAAGGCTTCGAAATCAGGTGCGGTAGCCGTATCTGTATCAAGTTCCGTGACATTCATGGTGAGGAGTTCTTCGCGGCTGTAGCCGGTGGAGAGGCAGGCGCGCTGGTTCACCTGGACCAGCCTGCCCCCCGGCTCCGCCACGAAAATGGCGTCCGCAGCCTCCTCGAAAAGCACATGAAGGCGCCGCTCACGCTCGCTAAGGCGGGTCTCGTTCTCTTTCTGAGAGGTGATGTCGGTGGCCGCGCCAACATAGCCCGTGAACCGAGCTTGGGCATCGAAGACCGGGGCGCCGTCGTCCTTCACCCAGCGATATTCACCGCCGCCGCCGCGAAGCCGGTACTCCAGGGAGAAAGGTTCCCGCTTCTCAATGGCCGCGCGGCAGGTGCCGGTAACGCGCCGGAAATCCTCTGGATGAATCGATTCCACCCAGTCCGATCCGGCACTTGTCCAGCGGTCCCGAGCGCCCGGCCGGGGTGTGCTAAAAATCTCACGGGGGCGTTCCCCCTTGCTCTTCCAGAACAGGGTCGGCAGACTCGAGATCAGCGACTCGTAAGACGCCTGGCCCGCTTGGAACGACTGGCGGGATTCGCCGTAGTACAGCAGCCAGATGGCCACGGCGGTGAACAGCGCCAGCGCCGCGTCCAGTTCGTAGTCCCAGGGCAAGTACCATTCCACTTCCCAGGACAGGGGATGATCCAGCGCATGGAAGGCCCAGGCGACCAGCGCCCAACTGGTGAGGGTGGCGCCGCGATTGCCCTGTCGCCGGGGGGAGCGCAGCATCGTAAGGCCCCCCCAGAGCGCCGCAAAGGCCGAAAGGAATGAGGGCGGAATCGCCGAAACCAGATGGGGCCAACCCAGGACCTCTGAAAGCATGGCCCACCCTACGCACGCCGCGAGTACAAGGTTCCAATATCGGGGACCCGTGACACTTGCCCACTGTTGCGCCGCCCGAAGCAGCAGATAGGTGAAAAGCAGGCTGAAAACATGGTTTGCGCCGTGAAGCGCTTCGAGATCGGGCCGGTATACGGAAGCGAGCGAGCCAAGCTGCCGAAAGAAGAAGACCACCCAGGCCCAGGTCCAGATCAGCAGAGCCTTGTCTCGCTCATGCCGGTACATGTACAGGCACACGAACACGAGCAGGGTGGTGATAGTCAGCGTAGTGAACGTGGGTGGTAAGAGCGGGTTCATCTATTGGCCTTAATCCGACCGGGATGTGCGATTAACACCGCTCCCTTGCGTGCCTGGTGGCATCCGATGAGCCTCGCTCCCCATCTAGCGCAACGCTCTAAAGATCCCAGGCCGGTCTCCCGGCCACCACCACGCATCCCACGACGGAACATTGTATTTCAGCAGACTGCGATACCCACCAAAGATACGCAAAGAACTTAACTTTCTGCCTACTCTCCCCTCAATTGTACATGCCGCGACCGCATATATCCAGCACGCTGCACAAGTAGCTGGGACCATTACTTTCTACACTTGGGCCGGTCGATTCTGCGCCTGGACCATCGGAAATCTCGCTTCGTGTTGGTGTTTGGCGTCGAATCGACAGGCCCAATTGCGGAAAAATCCGCACCCCTGATTTGCGTCAAACCGCCGTCGTCAGGCCTTACTCAGGGGCAGCAGGCGCACCACCGCCTCGGCGGCCCCCGCGCCACTCAGCACCGCCGTCACGTGGTCGCCGCGCTGCAGCACGGTGTCGCCATTGGGCAGGAGATCGTTGCCCTGACGCGCGATGGTAACGAAGAGGCAGCGCGCGGGCAGGGGCAGCTCTTTGATCGCCTTACCGTCCATCTCGGAACCCTCCTGCACCACAAACTCGAGCAGCACCGGCTCGCGGTGCGCGGGAACGTTGGGCTGGCTCCGGTTGATGTCGGCC
>JBIJDL010000120.1:0-13848 GCA_044344195.1 Candidatus Hydrogenedentales bacterium | reverse complement strand
ACAGGGCGCAGTGGAGCCAGTTGATGCTCCGTATCAAGTACACCGCGATACAAGATGATGATAGCTTCGCGCGGTTTTCCCCGCCCGACCTGACGGCGTGGCCTATAGATTTCATGTTTGTAGATGATACGACCTTTGAGCACTTATACAGCGATTCAAGCCTCACGACCATAGGCGTAGCGGAAACGCGAACGGTGTCGGCGCGACACCTGCTCATTCTCAAAATTCATGCGCTTAACCAGGCTCAGGATCACCGCGTGTTGAAGGATCTCAATGATGCGCTGGGCCTACTGCGGGCGGGCGTGACCGGAGTCACGCCCGAGGACCTGCTTGCGTTGTGTTCCCGATACGCCAACCACGATGTCTTTGATAAACTACGGCCAGGCTTGGACGCTCAATGTCCGAGAGATTGATTTATGGAACTCCGACCGACCGATATCTTGAACTTGCCCGCCGCTCCCGATTTTATTTCTGAGCCTCCTAAATTTACGGCCAGCGAAATGGCGCGGATGTGCGAATCCATGTTGCCCCATTGGAACAAGACTCGGTATTCAAAGCCGGCACCCCGATTCGTGGGCGAGCCATTTCGTCTGCACCCGGAAGATTTCCATCGGCCTTCCGTTGACGGCACCGTCCCATCGCGCAACAAGCTGGTATAATCCCGCCAAGGTGGTCGCCGTGCGGTGCGCATGGTCCGGTACCTGGAAGGAGTTCACACACGCATGTCCGATCTGGTGGTGCGGGGTGCCACAAAACCCGATGACACAGCTTTCGCCCTCGAGCTGATGGCGAAGACATTTGGTCCTAACTATTTCGCAAATGTGCGCCGACTCGGGTTGCTAGCCCAAGGCTATCCCGGTTTTCACCGGGAGCACACCCGGGTCGCATATCGCCAGGGCCAGCTAATCGGCGCCCTCCGTATCACCACCGACACCATCCGCATCGGGGAAGCCCGGCTCAAAATGGGCGGCCTCGGCTGGATCTCGGTGGACGACCAGTTCCGCGGCCAGGGCGTCGCCCGCGCCCTCTTGCTCGATGCCCTGGCCTACATGCGCGCCCAGAATTACCACGTTTCCATGCTCTTTGGCGTCGTGGACTTTTACCACCGCTACGGATTCACCACCATGCTGTCCGATTTCCTGACCTCGGTGGACGTACTGGAGGCGGAAAATGCCGAGCACAATCTTTACAAGGTGCGCCACGGAAAGCCGGGCGACATACCGGCGATTCAAAAACTCCACAACGCCGGCGAGACCGACGTGGCTTGTTCCATCGTCCGATCCAGCGCCCATCTCACCAACCAGTGGGAGCGCTGGAAGGAAGTCCGGGTGCTGACCGACAACCAGGGCAAAGTGCTCGCCTACTTTCTTCCCGAAGTGGCCCGCGACGGCCTCTTGATCAAGGAACTGGGCCTCGGCAGCCGCGACGCATGCGGTTCGCTGCTCCATGCCTGCGCCCAACTGGCCCTGGAGGAGCACGCCCCCCAGATTCGCTTCGCCGCACCGCCCTGCCACGTCTTCCTCAAATATCTGCTGCAGTTTGAGTCCAAATACGAGATGCACGTCAAGCGGAACCGCGACGGCATGATGGCCCTGATCAACCTCGGCGAAACCCTGGAATCCATGATCCCCGAGTGGGAGAGTGGCCTGGCCCAGACCGCCCTCGCACGGGAACGCGCCGAAGTCACGCTGCTCGTCGACAAGAAGACCTATCGCATTCGGGCCAACCGAGGCGCCATCGACATTTCCGCCAATACCGGCGACAATCGTGTCTCTTTCAGCGCCGGGGAGTTCGTCCAGTTGCTCTCGGGCTACCGATACCTAGACGAAGTACTGCTTACCCGCCGCAGGATTCTGAACTCCACAGGAAAGGCCCTGCTCGGCGCCCTTTTCCCCAAGCGCCTGCCCTTCGTCTGGCCCGTGGATCACTTTTAGGGGACTGACGCGCCCACGTGTTTACAGCCCGATACGACGCCTTGATTCTTCCAGTTAACCTGACACAGGGGAAGTAACTCAGAGGGCGTGGCTGTCCCGTCGTGTGCGAGGTTTGCCCGAACCGCAAGCATAGATCGCCGTTGCAGGGTGAATTCTTTTAGTGAGCAAAGCACAAACACAAAGAACTCAGATCGAGAGCCTTGCTTTTTTGATTCGCGTGTTTTGAGATGAAGCTCCTTCTCTTTGTGCCTGCCTCCCACGCTGCACCATTCCCAGCCGTTTGCGCTTCCACTTCCGATGTCCTATACTACGATTGCAGAAAAAGTTCGACAGATTGTAAACGGTATCGAAATGGTCTACCCAATGATTTAAACGTCCCTTGAGGCAGCCAATGAAACCAGATCCGGCAGGCAAGTTGAGCTTGGAAAACGCGTCGCGCAAAATGTCGTTGTTTCGGCGAAGTGCGTTTCTTGCGGGGTTCATGGTGCTTCTAGTTGTAACGGTTATTCAATGGAAAAACAGCCCCGCCAACAGCATTTCTCGCGCATTTTCTTTAAGTATTTCCCTGGTCCCTCTGTTTCAGTCGGTCGAGCTTGCTTACTTGCGGTTCCTCCTTGGAGGCGAACGCCAGAGAAGTGGGCTGAGAAAGGAAGTCGCAGCCTTTCTGGTGGCCTGTGCCTTGTTTGCTGGGGCTTGCCTCTCCAGCGAGCACGATATATATTCCGGTGCAGCGACCGTTCTGCTGCTATTCAACATGATTTGGATGGATACTGAAACAAAAGCATTTATGCCGGGCAATATGAACAATACCGATTGCAGTCGAAATTGACGAGTGGAACCCTTATTTGAGCTCTTTGCGTACTTTGAGGTTAGTATCCTCTTCGATCTCCAGCCCGGTTGCCTCCTGCATGCATAGTTCGCATCCCACACGCCGGGACAGCCACGCCCTTCCGTGTGAATGTCTCCAATCCGCGTAATCGTCATGGAGTCGAGTGTTCGTGCTTCGCCGGGGATCACTCGGGCGCGTCAGTCCCGGCGCGGCTGTGATACACTACGCCCGTCGCGCGGTCGCTGGCGCTTGCCGCGCATTTCCTTCAACCTGATTGAAACCGCCCGATCCATGCCTGAGAACTTTCCCGGCTACATATTCTGCGAAAAGAATCGCCGTTCGGGCTATGTCCTGACGGCGGAGTCGGAGCCGGTTACAGCCGCACTTTTCGAGGACATGGGCTGCACGGTGGATGCCGCCGCGGGCCGGGGGCAGGTCAGCCGCTTCCCGCTGACGAGCGGCGAAGGTGTCTTGCGCCACTATCGGCGTGGGGGACTCGTCGCCCGTTTTGTCAGCGATGCTTTTCTCGGGAACCGTATGCTTGCGGAGTTTCGCATTCACCGCGCGCTGTTCCTGCAGGGCTTTCCCGTGCCGGAACCGCTCGGAGTCGCTTGGGCGCGCCGTGGGGCCCTCTATCGGGGAGCCATCGCCACGCGGAGCCTGGAGGCCATCACCCTGCTCGACTACCTGAACGGAGGCGCGGCCAGTCCGCAAATTCTGGCCCTTTGTGGCCAGCGAATCCGGGAAATGCACGATCTCGGGGTGTGGCATGCCGACCTTCAGGTCAAAAACATCATGACCGACGGCGCGCAAATCTGGCTCCTCGACTTCGACGATGCGCGGATGGAAAAGCCCCTTTCCGGCCTCGCGCGGGCGCGCAATCTTCTCCGGCTCCGGCGTTCCCTTGAAAAGCACGGGCGATCTCTGGATAATTTCGATTCTATTCTCGAGGGCTACGGGAAACTTGGGTTACCCCGTTGGCTTTCCGGGCTTTACCGTATCCGGGGGGTGGTGTCGGATACCCTGCGGAAATGAAGCACGTTCATGTCTACACCTGTTATCAATGAGACCATTACCCGCATGCGAAATGGGTGGTCCACGATTTACTGTTCGACCGGTGTCTCGGCCAACAGCATCGTTGCCGCCCTCGCCGAGCCGGGGGAGGTGCTGAAGTCCTCGGCCAAGAGTCGCGTCCGGCGCTGCGGCGAGGTCGTGATCAAGGAGAGCCAGCTTGCCGGGGGCACGGGCCCTTTCAAGCACACCTTCAAGCGCGCCCGCTACCGCCAGGGCTGGATCGCGGCCCACCATCTGCGGGCGAAAGGTATCAGCGTGCCTGAACCCCTGGCCTACATCGAACGGGGAGGCCTCGGTATCATCACCAGCAATGTCCTCATCACCTCCTACCTGAGCGGGCAACAGAATGTCGAGCGCTTCCTCCAGATCCTCATCCAGCGCAAGGCCGGCGCCGATACTATCCATGCCTTCCTGGGCGCGCTGGCCCAGGCCATCAACGCCTTCACCGAATGCGGCGCGCGCCACGGCGACCTATCCGGCAAGAACATCTTCACCGCGGACGGCCATCGCTTCAGTTTCATCGATCTCGACGACGTGACCTTGGAGAACAACTATGACGAGGGACTCCGGATGAAGAACCACGTCCAGCTCTACGATTCCTTCTGCGATTTTCTGAGCGACAGCGTGCTCGTCCCCTTCATCACCAAACTGATCACCCCGGCTCAGGATCTGCGTGTGTGGATGCCCCGTGTGCGAGAGGCCCAGGTGCAGCGCCGGGAGCTCGTGGAAGAGCGCTGGGCGCGGGAAGGGCGCAAGGGCAGCTCGGGCTAAGTCAGGTGACCTGAAACGATGCGCCCGCCCGGAGGTACTCTATCTCCAGAGCACCTATGATGCTAATACTTCCCAATCGTTCGGCCCACAATCCATGAATTTCCTCCGTCGCTATTTCTATCCAATCCCCTTTGCTGTCTGCATTGCATTTTTCCTGGTCCAACTACTGATCAACGGCCGCTACGGCCTTTATCACGACGAACTCTATTTCATCGACTGCGCGCGGCACCTCGCTTGGGGTTATGTCGATCACCCGCCCCTCGTCCCCTGGATCACCTGGCTCGCCGGCAACGTCTTCGGCTTTTCCTCCTGGGGAATTCGCTTTCCCCTCGCCTGTGCGCTTACCTTGAATGCCTATCTGACCGTCGTCCTCGCCACGCGACTCGGCGGAGGACCCGTGGCTCGATACGGTGCCCTCTATTGCTTCCTCCTCGCACCGGTCATGCCCCGCGCCACCATGTTCCTGAATATCCCCACTTTTGAGATGACGTTCTATCTGCTGATCGCCCTGACACTGCTGACTATCCTCCAGCGGGACGCCCAGCGACTCTGGCTGCTCGTGGGCGCGTTGGCGGGACTGTCACTGCTCAATAAGCACACCACCCTCTTCTTTGGCTTCGCCATGGCGCTCGGGCTGCTTTTCACCCCCCAGCGCAAGGCTCTGCGCCAGCCCTGGATTTGGCTGGGCGGGCTTATCGCGTTGCTCATTGTGACGCCTAATCTGCTGTGGCAATACCACCACGAATGGGCCACCCTGGAGTTCATTCAAAACTTAAACCAGGGCACCATGCGCAAGATCCCCCAGTGGGAGCTTCTACTGTCCCAGTTGCTCTTCATCAACCCCTTCAATGCCGCCTTCTTCGTTGGCGCCGTGGTCTATTTCCGCTCCGAGGCTGGGAAACCCTACCGGCTCCTGGGCTGGATCGTTCTGCTGTTTCTGGCGGTCCTGCTGGTATTTCACGCCAAGCATTATTACTTCGCGCCGCTGTTTCCGCTGATCATGGCCGCGGGCAGCGTGACCTATGAGCGGTGGATGTCAAACAACCCCGGATTCTGGCTTCGCCGGGGCCAGCCAGCCCTGGCCTGCCTGTTGATGGCACCCTTCCTCGTTGCGCTCATGCCGCTGCTCCCCAAACCCCAGTTGCTGTGGTACGAGGCCCACATTTTCAAGCCGGTCTTCGGGGATACCGCCGGGCTCATGCGGGACTACTACAACCAGATGAATTGGGAAGACGAGGTTGTCCAGATCGCGGATATATTCCACGCCTTGCCCGAGGAGGAGCAGGGTGAATGCGCCATTATAAACAGTCACTATGGTATGGCGGGTTCCATCAACTACTGGGGCGGGGCCCACGGGTTGCCGGACGCGCAGAGCGGCAACAACAATTACTATCTTTGGGGAAAGAAGGCCACCCGGGGCGCAGTCGCCATTGTATACGGCTATGACCGGCCCCTGCTGGACCAAGTCTACGGCGAAGTCACGGAAGTGGGGAGGACCCGGCGGCCCTTCGTAGACGGGGACAAGACCGATCTGCCCATCTATGTATGCCGTAACTTGAAAATGGTCTGGTCGGAAGCCTGGCCCCTCTTCAAGCGCTACATCTGACGCCCGGCGTGAAGGACAGCCCGCTTACTCGGTCCGGATGGTCTCGGTGAAGGTGTAGCGGGCGCGGCGCCACGTGGTGCCGCAGTCCACGCGCACCTCAGAGATGGGCATTCCATAGGCACTCTCGAGCCGGGTCAGATCCAGCACAAGCACCACCGACATGCCCGACTCCACCTGAATCGGTTTCGTGGGAGACAGGGTCCGGCGCTGGTAGGTCCACACATCCCGCAGATTGGTGCAATCCTGGAATTCCTCAGCGCCCACGGCGCGGCAATGAAGCGTCAGGCCAAAATCGTTGTGGTCGAATTCCGCCGCGCCTTCGGGCCAGGGACCCACGAGATACGTGGTGAAACTGGAATGGTTCTGAAACTCGATCGCCACGTGGCGCGGCCCTGGGCGGCTGATGTGGAAGGCAACTTCCGCGCGCCAGAGGTGGTACCAGGCGATCCCGCCACAGATTGCGACTATGAGAATGAATGACACCACAATCGTGATAAAGTCATCCCGCTCCAGCCTGAATGTCTTCCCGCGAACCGGCAGGCCCAACTCCACCGGATACTGGTCCAGTGGAAGATCGGCGAAGCCTCCCAGCTCCTGTGAAGCATTGGCTTTCAGAAGCAGGTTGTACTGGGTGATATCGTGACGCAGTCGCATGACTTCGTCGCCGTCGGCCTCTTGTCCGGCCAAGGCGCGCTGAAGCCGCTCGCCCGCGCCTTCAATGGCGCTTCGCGCCTCCTGGCGCAATGCCTTGACCTCTTTCGCCGCCACGCGCTCCGCCTGGGGCCGCCGCTTCGTCTGCAGGGCCAGCCGCTCCTGCCAGGACAGCAGGAGTCGGAGGCGCAGGGCGCCGTCGCGGGGGCTCATCGGCCCGTCAGTTTTCGAGGGCGGCTTTGACAAAATCGCGGAACAGGGGCTGCGCCTTTAACGGCGTGCTGTTAAATTCTGGGTGAAACTGGGACGCGCAAAACCAGGGATGGTCTTTCACCTCGATGATTTCCACCAGCTCGTGGTCACCCTTGTGATGGACGCCGCTGACAATCATCGGACCCTTTTCCTTCAAAATATCCAGGAATTGGTTATTAAACTCATAGCGGTGGCGATGCCGTTCCTCAACCGCCGACTGGCCATAGGCCGCGTGGGCGTGGGTGCCTTCCTTGAGCTCGCAACGGTACGCGCCCAGGCGCATCGTACCGCCCATGTCCTTAAGACCCCGCTGTTCGCTGAGCAGGGAGATCACGGGCGCATCCGTCTCCGGATCGAATTCGGTCGAGTTGGCATCGGCCAGACCGGCGCAGTTGCGCGCCATCTCGATCGCGGCCACCTGCATGCCCAGGCAGATTCCGAAGAACGGAATCTTGTGGGTCCGGGCATAGGTAACGGCCTTGATCTTTCCCTCAACCCCGCGGCCGCCGAAGCCGGGTCCCA
This sequence comes from Candidatus Hydrogenedentales bacterium, assembly GCA_044344195.1. Classification (GTDB taxonomy): domain Bacteria; phylum Hydrogenedentota; class Hydrogenedentia; order Hydrogenedentales; family JAEUWI01; genus JAEUWI01. The sequence continues at coordinate 6,209 of JBIJDL010000120.1, read as the reverse complement.
CGAGGATGCCTTGAAAGTCCTTCAGCACTTCCTCGGGCGTCGACCCATGCTCGAACTGCTCGGAATCGACCCATTCCAGTTTCACCTTACAATCATTCTCGATGCCCGCGTGAACAAAGGCTTCGTTGATGCTCTTGTAGGCATCGTCGTGGCCCACATACTTACCCACCGCCGCGATACGGACTTCGCGGGTGCTCGCCTTCAGGCGCTCCACCATCCTCGTCCACTCGGTGAGATCGCTCTCACCTGCCTGGACGTTGAGGAGGTTCAGTACGGTGTCGTCCAGGCCCTGGGCCTTGAAATTCAGCGGGATCGCGTACAGCGGCGAAGTGTCCCGCGCCGAGATGATCGCCTCGTCCGTCACATCGCAGAACATGGCAATCTTGTGACGCTCGCTGTCGCTGAGCGCATAGGGGCCCGTGCGGCACACGATAACATTCGGCTGGATTCCGATGTCCCGCAGGGCGCGCACGCTGTGCTGGGTTGGCTTGGTCTTCAACTCGCCCGCCGCCTCAATGTAAGGCACCAGCGTAACGTGGACGAAGCAGCAGTTGCGCGGGCCGACTTCCAGCCGGTACTGGCGCAGCGCTTCCAGAAAGGGCAGGCTCTCAATGTCGCCCACGGTACCGCCGATTTCCACGATTACCACATCAATGGGCACTTCGGAATCGGCGGACATCTTGCGGATGCGCGATTTGATCTCATCCGTAATGTGGGGGATGACCTGGACCGTCTTGCCCAGATATTCGCCGCGACGTTCCTTCTGGATCACGGCGTTGTAGATGCCCCCAGTGGTCACGTTGCTGCGCTGGGAAAGCTTGCAGGACGTGAAGCGCTCGTAGTGGCCCAGATCGAGGTCCGTCTCGGCACCGTCATCCGTTACAAAGACCTCGCCGTGCTCGAAGGGGTTCATCGTTCCGGGATCCACGTTGATGTAGGGATCAAGCTTCATCATGGCGATCTTCAGGCCGCGCGCCTCCAGCAGCAGGCCGAGACCGGCCGCCAGGATGCCCTTGCCAATCGATGAAACCACGCCACCGGTCACAAACACATATCGCGTCATTCTTGTTCCTTCGCAGCGCGTTGCCGCAATAATTCGCTCACGTCGTCAAGGTCCGAAGGGACATCCACGCCGATGACTTCGTAGTCCGTTTCAATTACCGCGATGTCATGGCCGTTTTCCAGCGCGCGGAGTTGTTCTAGTTTTTCCAGATTTTCCAGGGGCGTCTGGGCCATCCGCGTATAGTCCAGCAGGAAATCGCGGCGATATACGTACAAGCCAATATGCTGCCAGTAACACGCCGGATTACCCGCGCGATCCGCCTCGTCCCGTATATAGGGAATCGGCAGCCGAGAGAAATAAAGAGCCCGGCCCCGGCTGTCGCAAACAACCTTCACAACATTGGGATCGGAAACCGATTTCATATCCGTGATAGACCGCCGCGCCGTGGCCATATGAACGGCGGGATCGTCCAGCAGGGGCTGGATCACCGCATCGATGGCCGCCGGATCGATGGCGGGCTCATCGCCCTGCACATTCACCACAATCTGAGCGTCAGTACTCGCCGCCACTTCGGCAATGCGATCCGTACCCGTCGCGTGATCGCTCCGCGTCATCACCACCTCGATTTGGTAGGGCGCGAGGGCCGCGGCCACTTCGGGCGAATCCGTCGCCACGATCACCCGATCCACCAGCGACGCTTCCGAAGCACGCAACCACGTGTGGTATACCAGCGGGTGGCCGAGGAGGGGGGCGATTACTTTTCCAGGGTAGCGTGTCGAAGCAAAGCGCGCGGGGATGATCGCAATAACCCGTGGCTTGCTCATGTCCGACATAGGCCATTCGATCCCAAGAAGTGAAGCGTATCGCGCTCGAAAATATTCAAGAAGTGCGGCGAGGGACCATGGAGGATTCCCGTTTCCCTAACGGGAGCGTAAACTAACACAGACAGGGGCTTGGAATCAATGGGATTCGAGGGACGTACCGACGCCGGAGCACGGGGTTCAGGCAAAGAAACACCCGCGTCACCTTCAGATTTCCGCCCCAGCGAGACCCCCACCAAAGCGGCGGCATGTCCCGGTGGATGCTGGAATCGAGACGCGCGTCGGTCCATTGGTCGTGCCAAATTGGAACATGACCGTAGTGAAACCCAGCCCGGCTTCCGTTACAATGAGCGGGTTGTGCAGTACGCCCAGGAAGTGAGCAGGTGCCATGCGATTAGTGACACTATCCAGAAAAGCCCTCGTTGTTGCCACATGCATTGGCCTCGCACCGTCGCTGGCCCACGGGGGCTTCTACAATAACCAGGTCAAGCCCATCCTCTCTCAACATTGCTTCACCTGCCACGGCCCGGACGCTAAGCAGCGTAAGGGTGATCTGCGGCTGGACATTGCTCCCTCGGAATCGGGCTACACGCCCGAGCGCCTCAAGGAAGTCTTTGCCGAAGGTCGCCACGAGAGTGCGATCTTTCAACGCATCTCGACCGCCGATGCCGATGACCGCATGCCCCCGGTGGAGAAGCCGGGACTCTCGCCTGCAGAGATTGAAATTCTGGGGCAGTGGCTCGAGCAGGGCGCACCCTACGAAAAGCATTGGGCCTTCGTCACGCCCGAGTGGCCTGAGATGCCCGACATTGCCGGTGCGGAGTGGGCGAGAGGCCCCATCGACCAGTTCGTCCTCGCGCGCCTGAATTCAAAAGGGATTGCGCCATCGCCGCTGGCCGATCCCGTTACCCAGATTCGTCGGCTCTACCTCGATCTCATCGGCATTCCACCGTCGCTCGAAGAAGTGGAGGCCTTCACTCACGCTCCAGACGATGCCGCCTGTGAAGCGGTCGTGGACGCCTTGCTGGCCTCGCCCCATTTCGGAGAGCGGTGGGGAAGACGCTGGCTCGATCAGGCCCGCTATGCCGACTCCAATGGCTACAGCATCGATGGACCCCGGAGCATCTGGCCCTATCGCGACTGGGTCATCAATGCCTTCAATGAAGATAAGCCCTTCGACCAATTTGTGCGCGAACAAATCGCTGGCGATCTGCTGCCCGATGCCACGGAGGCCCAGAAAGTGGCCACGGGTTTCAACCGCAATACGATGATCAACCAGGAAGGCGGCATCGATAAGGAGGAGTTCCGCATCGAGGCCGTCGTGGACCGGGTGAACACCACGGGGGCGGTCTTCCTTGGGCTTTCCCTGGGTTGTGCCAAGTGCCACGATCACAAGTACGACCCCATCTACCAGAAGGATTACTTCCAGTTCTTCGCCTTCTACAATGATGACGACGAAGTCGATCTGGATCTGCCCACGCCCGAGCAGGCCGAGCAACTGAAGTCCATACGCGCCGCCATCGACACTATTCGCCCGCAACGCGATGCCTACAAGGAAGCCGCTTTCCGTGACAAACTGGGCCCCTGGGCCGCCGCACTGACCGAAGAGCAGACCAAGGATTGGGGACTCAAGGAAAAGGCGGCCCTCCAGCTTCCGGTCGCCGAGTGGACGGCGGAGCAGCGCGGTCTCCTGGAAAAGCGCTTCCTCGCCGCCGATGCAGAGTTCCAGGCCTTCGAAAAAGCGATTGCGGACGAGAACGCCAAGATCTCCGGCGTGAACCGGACCATGGTCCTGGCACGGCGCGCCGAGCCCAGAGTAACCAATCTCTTCATTCAGGGCGACTTCACCCGAAAGGGAGATGTGGTCACGCCCGCCACGCCCGCCGTGCTCCATCCTCTGCAATTACCCGCCGTGCCGACCCGGCTCGACCTGGCCGATTGGCTGGTGGATCGGGGCAACCCGCTCACAGCCCGCGTGACCGTCAACCGATTCTGGCAGGACCTCTTCGGGCGCGGAATCGTGGAGACGGAGAACGACTTCGGCTACCAGGGTGCCCTGCCCACCCATCCCGAACTGCTGGACTACCTGGCCAACCAGTTCATCGCACGGGGCTGGTCCATGAAGTCGATTATCCGTGAGATCGTCCTTTCCTCCACGTATCGCCAGGCTTCCCACGTGCGCCCCGAGCTGGAGACCCTCGATCCGAAGAATTACCTCCTCGCACGTCAGAGCCGCGTTCGCCTGGACGCGGAAATCATCCGCGACGCCGCCCTGACCGCCTCGGCCCAGTTGGATCGCCGCGTCGGCGGCCCCAGCGTGTTTCCGCCGCTACCCGATGGGGTCATGAAACTCGGCCAGAGCGACAACCGCGTGTGGGAAACGAGCGCGGGTTCGGACCGTTTCCGCCGTGGAATGTATACCTATTTCTGGCGCGCCACGCCCCATTCGTCCCTGGTTGTTTTCGACGCGCCCGACGCCTTGGTGGCCTGCACCCGCCGCACCCGCTCCAACACGCCCCTGCAAGCCCTCACGCTGCTGAACGATCAGGCCTATGTGGAACACGCCCAGGCCCTGGCCCAGCGAATTGTCCGCGAGCCCATGAGCAGCGACAGTGAGCGCCTCGACTTCGCATTCCGCGTCTGCCTGAGCCGCGCGCCCGAAGGCAACGAAAAGGCCATCCTGGGCGACCTGCTCGCCAAGGCCGACCCGGCGCTCAATCCCGAAAAGGCCTGGCTGATGGTGGCGCGTACCCTGCTGAATCTCGACGAATTCATTACCCGTGAGTAGACCCCCAATGTACAAGCATCCTTCAGAACGCGCGCTCCACGACGTGACGCGCCGTCACTTCTTCCGCCAGTGCGGCGTGGGCCTCGGTTCCATCGCTCTCGGTTCGCTCCTCTGCGAAAACGGGGTCAGCGCCGCCTCAGAACCCACGATGGGCATCCTCGGAGGCAAAGGGCATTTTCCGGCGAAGGCGAAGAACGTCATCTTCATGTTCATGGCGGGCGGTCCGAGTCAATTGGAGCTCTTCGACTACAAGCCCGCCTTGCAGAAATACAACGGCCAGCCCATTCCCGCGTCGTACATCGAAGGCAAGCGCTTCGCCTTCATGGATTCCTTCGGCAACGACGGCGCGCCGAAACTGCTCGGTACCGTGCGGGAATTCAAGCAGCATGGCCAGTGCGGTGCCTGGGTCTCGGAATGTCTTCCCCACACGGCGAAGGTCGTGGATGATATTTCTTTCCTGAAGACCGTAGCGACGGACGTGCCCAACCACGCGCCCGCGAAAGTCTTCATGAACACCGGCTCCGGCCAGTTTGGTCGGCCCAGCATGGGCGCGTGGATCAACTATGGTATCGGCAGTGAATCCAAAGATCTGCCGGGCTTCGTCGTGCTCCAGTCCGGCCCCCGCGGCCCCCGAGGCGGCCAGCCCCTCTGGGGCAGCGGCTTCCTACCCGCCGCCCACCAGGGCGTGCCCTTCCGTTCCCAGGGCGACCCCGTGCTCAACCTGAGCAATCCCGAGGGTGTCAGCGACGGCGAACAGCGGCAGGTCATCGACGCGGTGAACGCCCTCAACCGGGCCCGCCTCGATGTGACCGGCGATGGCGAGATCGCCGCCCGAATCAGCTCCTACGAAATGGCCTACCGCATGCAGAGCAGCGGCCCGGAACTCATGGACCTTTCCAAGGAGAGCCAGGCCACCCTCGACCTCTACGGCGCGACGCCCGGCACACCATCCTACGCGATGAACTGCCTACTCGCCCGCAGGCTGGTCGAGCGGGGCACGCGCTTCGTCCAGCTCTATCACACCAACTGGGATCATCACGGGGGCAACACGGAGAATTTGAGCAACAGCCTCGACGACGTCTGCAAGGATATAGACCAAGCCTCCGCGGCTCTCGTGCTCGACCTCAAGCAGCGCGGGCTGCTCGAAGACACGCTGGTCATCTGGGGCGGCGAATTCGGGCGCACGCCCATGGGCGAGATCCGCGACACCGTGGGCCGCAATCACCATATCGAATGCGCCACGATGTGGATGGCCGGCGGCGGCGTTAGAGCGGGCTTCACCCTCGGCCAGACCGACGAACTCGGCTTTTCACCCGTCGAAGACCCGGTCCACGTCCACGATGTCCAGGCCACCATCCTCCACCTCCTCGGCATCAACCACGAACGCCTCACCTACCGATTCCAAGGCCGCGATTTTCGCCTCACCGACGTGGCGGGGCACGTGCAGCATAAAATGCTGGTGTAGGGTGTGAGGGGGCGCGCGGTTATGCAAAACAGCCACTTCGACCCGTCGATTTCACTATTCCCTTCACATGGCGGAGCAAAGGAGCTGTCGAGTAGGCGGAGGGCTTCCGAGCTTGGGGACAGGGTTTGTATT
>JBIJDL010000577.1:0-4048 GCA_044344195.1 Candidatus Hydrogenedentales bacterium | reverse complement strand
GCTGGCACTGTCCAGGGTGTAGGTTCCGCCCTCAGACAGTGCCAGCGTGATGGTCTCCAGAGGATTGCTGACCAGCACCATGCTGGCCTGGGAGATCACGAGTTCCACGCCGGTATAAGTGCCAGCGGGCACTGACGTATCGGACAGGAGCACCGCCACGGTGGTCAGATCGAGGAGGTCCACCGTTTTCGCGCTGGGCAGAACACTGGTGGACACCGTGTCAGCGCCATCCAGCGAAAGAATGCGAATCGCCTGGATCCGGGCCTCAAGGCTCAGGATGCCCGCGTCGTCCAACGGGACGATCCCCTTGGGGATTGATTTCCCGGCGTCGAGCGCACCCGTGGCCAAGAGAACCTTGAGACTTTCTTCCTCGGGCGTCGGGGGTGGGCAACTGGTAAGGGCAATCGAGCTCAGCACGGCCAAAGCAAGAAAAAATGAACAACGTCGAAAATTAAAATAAACGTGCATTGCGAGATTCCCTGCTGAGCCCAGCCTGTATAGACGCTACTTTCGGTAGTGTATTGTTGTCAGTCTATAGGATTATACAGGAAAGCATGGATTTTCATCACACGCTCTGTAAAGACTTCCCCTTATGCGGAATTCCGGGTAGGGGCGTTGGCGCCTCAGAGTCGGGCCCCGCGCTCCGGTTCCTGCTTGATCTTCTCCCCATTTTCGGCGGGCTCACCGGCGGCGCGACGATGCATCCCGCGCTGCAACCATTCGCAGCGCTCTTCCAGGGCATTGATCCCCACGAGGATGGTCACAGAGATAATGGCCAACTTGACGCCGAGCAATGGAGACCCCGTGCCGATGATCACACCGATAGCGGCCAGCACCCAGATGCTCGCAGCGGAGGTGGCCCCCACGACCATGCCATCCCGGTTCAGCATGACCCCGGCCCCGAGGAAACCGATGCCCGTGATCACCTGCCCGATGATACGCGTGGGGTCGGTGGTGGGGTTAACGACGACAAGTCCGATGGCAACGAAGATATACGTACCCACAACGATGAGCACGCTGGTGCGGATGCCGATCGGTTTTCCCTGCCATTGCCGCTCCAGACCGATGATGCCCCCGGAGATAAGGCAGGCGAACAGGGCAATCCACGAGAGCGGATCAACGGAGATCCAGGGGCTATCACCCCAGGCATAGAGGCGGAGATAAAGGGATTCTAAAATGCTGTTCACCTCTCTCGGTAGCGCAACGGTGTCGGGCACCCGTGGAACAGTTCGCCGGGCGACATCACTATAGCAGGTTTCTCAGGCAGACGGGTCGGGCGGGCCCGCCGTTACGGCCCGCTCAAAAAAAGACGCCTTGAGACTTGTTATTGCTTTTCTTACCGATGTATTGTATGCGCGATCGCCCCGATCAATCAGGAGACCGAAGATGAACGCTGAAGGACGCCGAACTACCAATCGCACGTCCCGGCTGACGCGGGAAGTGCTGCAAAGCCTGCTGGAACGTAATACGTCTGGCTGCTTGCCGTCTCCCCACCAGCGCCGCACGCTCTCAGTAGAGTCGTGCCAGCGCGGTGCGCTTCAGCCGAAAAAGCAACGTCTACGGAATCCTGAATGGAACGCTTAGCTTCACATACCCTCGATAACACTCCCGGCCATGCCGACTGCGGCGCTCTTTTGCGCCCGTCGGAGCTTCGGGGGCTATTCGGGCCGTCGCTCGTGGGAAGCAATTCCCCCTCGCATGACGGCCTTTCCCTTTGTCCGGCGGCCCGTCGCGCCATCACGACCAAGAATATTCTCCGCAAGGGTGAATATTGTGCGGCTGCTATGGGTAATAGTATCCCTGGGTATACGGGGCCGATCCCCGGCGAAGATGCTCCCCGCCAGTTCAGTCGCGTGACCCTTCAGAATAAGCAACCCCTAGAATGTTGCTTTCGGGACGTACAGTTGAATAAAATGGCTGGTTTTCCGGAATATCCCTGTGCACTATCCTTGCGCAATCTATCCGGCAATCGCGCGCTCCCGCAAGGGCATCGCGCCGGCCATCAATACCATCTCGCAGGCTTGGGCTCTGCACCGCGCATATTAAATGACAAGGCCGTAAGTGTGTTCTTGCCATTTTTTACCCTAGGTTGCCGTGACTAGAAACCCGGCTAACTCTTGCGATTTACCGCAGTGCTGCGGTATTCGAAAGGAGGATTTATACGTTGGCTAAAGGAAGACACCTTCTCATCGATTGTGTGAATGTGCCCCAAGAAGTCTGTGGCGACGACAAGCTGGTATTGAAGGCGATGGCATCGGCCGCGGAACGCGCCGGTGCAACCGTCATCTCCCAGGTTCGCTACCATTTTGGGCACAATTCCGCACCTGGCTTCACCGCCATGGTCCTGTTGGACGAGAGCCATTGTTCCGCGCATGCGTATTCGGACGAAGGCCTGCTCGCCTTGGATATCTTTACCTGCGGGGACACCGACCCCCGGGATGTATTGGCGTACATGCAGGAGATGCTCGATCTGGGCGATATTACCGTGCAGCATTGCGAACGGTTCCATACGCCCGGCGAGCGCTTTAGAGCGCCTGAGATTGCTGTCTCCCTGAAGTCCTTCCGTAACGAGGCATTCGAACTCGCGACGAGCGGGAACGGGCATGGATGACCGCTGCTTCCACAGCGGGTCGGCAGACGGCCTGAAACCCCTCTTAAGTCTTGACCTGGACCAGATCCACACCTTCAAGGGTCTGGTCCAGGCAATGTCTCACACGGCCTTCGGCGGACGAAGGCTCGGTGAGGCGCTGGAAACGCTGACGGAAATGGTGCAGACGCCGGGATGCTTCAAAGTCATGAGCATCTCGGGTGCCATGACCGTGGCGAAACAGGGCAAGATCGTTTCGGACCTGATCGACCGCGGCGTCATCGACGCCGTGGTGGCCACCGGTGCGCTGGTGACCCACGGCCTGACGGAATCCTTCGGCAACACCCACTACGCGGTGCCGCACGACGCGACGGACGAGGAGCTTTTCGACCAGGGCTACAATCGGATTTACGATACCCTGGAGATGGAAGCCAACCTCAACGACCTGGCGGAAATCATCGCCGGCATCATGGACAAGCAGGACGCCAGCACGGCGTGGTGCTCCAGCGCGATTTGCCGCGCCATCGGCGAGGAACTGGACAAACGCGACGAGGGCCCCGGCATTCTCCGAAGCGCCTACCGTCGCGGCGTGCCCGTGTATATCCCCGCCTTTACCGATAGCGAAATGGGTCTGGACCTTTCTACATGGGCCATGGCGCGCAAGCTGAAGCCCGGCGCGGATCCCGAGGCGTGCCTCGACACGGTTCCAAATTTTAACCCCTTCCTCGATTTGCAGGATTATGCCAGGCGCGCCATCGGCGCGTCGACGCTGGGCATTTTCACGATCGGCGGCGGCGTGCCGCGGAACTGGGCCCAGCAAGTGGGCCCCTATGCCGATATCACCGCGCGGCGCCTGGGTATCACGCTGCCCGAGATCAAATTCAAGTATGCTGTACGCATCTGCCCCGAGCCCGATCACTGGGGCGGCCTCTCCGGCTGCACCTACAGCGAGGGCGTGAGCTGGGGCAAGTTCGTGCCCCGCTCCGAAGGCGGCAAACACGCCGAAGTGCACGCGGACGCAACGACCGTGCTGCCCTTGCTGGCTAAGGCGCTCTTCGAAACACTCGAAGCCCCGCAAGTGTGCCCGAAGTCGGGCAAGTAAACACGTAGATCAAAAACGCCGCGCTCCACGGTGCTGGAGCGCGGCGTTTTTTTAGGGTGGATGTTGCAACTGTGGCGCAAGGCAAGCGGTGGCGACTACTCGTGCCACACGATCTCGCCGAAGGCGAGTTCGAGTGCGATGAAGGTCGTTCGTCCGGGTCATGAAAGCGTTGCAGAACGGTCCTTTTGCACCCAGAGTCATAAGGCGGTTGGAAAAGGGCAGGTCAAGTTTCCTCGTCATGGTTCACAATGGAAGAGGCTCAACGCACTCGAACTCGCCTTTCGGCGAGATCGTGTGGCACGACATTAGTCCCCAGCAGTCCCATGACTATTCAAGTGAATGCGAGACCCTCTCCGGGA
>JBIJDL010000119.1:0-13867 GCA_044344195.1 Candidatus Hydrogenedentales bacterium | reverse complement strand
CCGGGGGGGCCGCTTCCGGTGCTGGTTCGGCTGCGGCAGTCGCAGGTGTGCTTTCCGCAGGGGCTCCCGGCACCGCCTGGGCCGATACCCAGGGCGCAAATAGCCCTGCCCCAACGCAGCAGGCCATGAAGGCCCCACCACGCCCCCACCGAAACTGTGCCTTTCCTGAAAAATAGCTCATATTCTCTGCTCCTGGCGGGTGCATCCACTCCGGAATTTAGGGCAATTAATAGTGGATGATCTTATCCACTATATTCCGGAGAAAAGTATCCACTATTATGCGCTGACAAGTCAAGAGGATTTTCTTGGTCTTGAAAAAATGTGGATTTCCATCAGAAGGAGTCAGGAAGAGGAAAGGATCCGCCCGTACGCGCGTATCAGGAGTCGTGCGTTTTGTGCTCGTGAAGCATCTTGCGCTCCAGGGTCACGGCAGCCAATTTGTCGAGGGTGGTATGGGACAGATTCTCGATGAGGTTCTTTTTCGACACCACCCAGATATCGTGAAGGGGACACGGGTTGGCCTTGCCGCACTCGGCGAAACCAAGCACGCAATGGTCATACGTATCCTCCCCCTCGACGGCCTTAATCACTTCCAGAAGCGTGATATCGCTGGGATCCCGGGTAAGTGAATAGCCGCCACCCGGGCCCCGGTGGGCTTCGAGGAAGCCGCCCTGCACAAGGGCCTGGAACACTTTGCGCGTAAAGTACTCTGGAATCTCGGCCTTCTCGCAGATTTCACGGGCCTGGAAGCGCGCCTTTGTCTTGTCGGCCACCACGAACGTGAGGGCGCGCAGCGCGTACTGGCAACCTTTGGAGTAGAGCTTGAACATAATCTGGACTTTTTCCTCCGCTTAAGTATCCTCCGCCCCGCATCGGTTGTCAAGGCGTGAACCATACCTTGAAACAGCCCCGGGAATAGAACGCCTTACCTTGGGGTTTCAATTGTGGATAAAATAGTCCATAATAGAGCCTCAACCAAGGAGAGAAGTCATGAGTACCACTATGTTGGATCGAACGGTTGCCGAACTCGTTCTGGAGCGGCCGGCCCGCTCCCGTTTCTTTGAAAGCTTCGGAATCGACTACTGCTGTGGCGGTAAGAAGACCCTGCAGGAGGCTTGCAACCGGAAGGCGCTGCCATCCGATCAGGTGCTTGAACTGCTGGCGGCCCTCGGCACCGAGCCGACCCCGGATCAGGAACCGGACGCGGGTGCCATGACCCTCGGTAACCTGATCGAGCACATTCTCGAAGCGCACCACCAATACTTGCGCCGTGAACTTCCCCGGCTCGGTGCGATGCTGCAGAAGGTCGAGCGCGTCCACGGCGACCGCAACGAGCGGCTCGCGGCGATGCTGTCGGTCTTCGAAGCGTTCACGCTGGAATTGAACCAGCACATGATGAAGGAGGAGGAGATCCTTTTTCCGGCGATTGCCCGGATGGAATCCACCGGCGCGGAGGTGGCGGCCTGCTTCGGCAGTGTGGCGAATCCCATCGCCCGGATGGAGGCGGAGCACGACGACGCGGGCAACGCCCTGGAGCAACTCCGTGCCCTCTCCGACGGCTTCACCCCGCCGGAATGGGCCTGCAACACGTATCGGGCCCTGCTGGATGGCCTGCACGATCTGGAGGGCAACATGCATGCCCACGTCCACAAGGAAAACAACATCCTTTTCCCCAAAGCGATCCGGTTGGAAGCGGCGCTGAAGGGCGGGGTTGAATAGAGCGGGGGTCCAACGCCGCGCGGGAGCATGAACGATGAAACTTCGCATTCAGGGAAACAGCCTGCGGCTCCGCCTGCAGCAACGGGAAGTCGCCGAGCTGCACGCGCACGGCGGCCTGTCGGAATCCCTTGTTCTGGGGACCGGGCCGGAGGCGGCCTTCACCTACCGTATTGAGTGTCATCCCGGTGCGACGGTCGAGGTTCTTCGGGAACCCGCCGGGCTTGTCCTTCGCCTGCCCGCGGCGTGGGCCGCGGAACTGGCCCAGACGGACCGTGTCGGCGTGGACGTGGAAATCCCCGTGGCTCCGGGTGCGACGGTGCGGGTCAAGGTCGAGAAGGACTATGGATGCCTTTCCGAGCGGCCGGGCGAGGACGACCGGGACGCCTTCCCCAATCCGGAGGGTGCCTGCGGGGGCGGTTGAATCCGTAACGGGACCTTCGACGCGTCCCGAGAAGCGACGACCCCGTTTGCGGTACTATCTTGCCGCACTATTTTCCAGCATCTCCCTCGCCCTCTGGAATGGATTTATGCCCGACACGCCGCTGACCACCCGCCCACCCGCGCGAATTCGCTTTGACCGGAACGAGCTGGCGGGGAGCTTTGGCGACATCGGGACGGATCTGCCCCTGCTCGCGGCGATGATACCGGCGGCGGGCCTGGACGCCGCCAGCGTGTTCATCGTTTTCGGGCTGGCCCAGGCCTTCTCGGGCATCCTTTATGGCCTGCCCATGCCGATGCAGCCCCTCAAGGCCATGGCCGTGCTGGTGATTTCCCAGCAACTCGGCGGCGACCTCCTCTATGGCGCGGGGCTGGCCATTGGCCTCATCATGCTTGTGCTGAGTGTCACGGGCCTCCTGAATTGGATTGCGCGAATCGTGCCGCCCTGTGTGGTGCGTGGCATTCAACTGGGCCTCGGCCTTCAACTCGCCAATCTCGCCCTCGGCAAATACGTTCCGGCTGAGGGGCTCCCGGGCTATGTCCTGGCCGGGCTCTGCTTCCTCATCGGGGTGGCTTTGTTCCGCCACAGGCGCATCCCCGCGGCCCTCCCTATCATTGGTCTCGGCCTGCTCTATGCCGTCTGCTTCGACCTGGACATGGACGCCATCGCCGCCGGCGCGGGCTTCAGCCTGCCGCGCCCCCACGTGCCCCTCCCCGCCGACATCTGGACAGGCCTCTTCGTCCTCGCGCTGCCCCAATTGCCCCTTTCCATTTCGAACTCGATCATCGCGACCCACAAGACCCTCGGCGACCTCTTCCCCGAACGACCACAAGCCCTGAAAAAGATCGGGCTGACCTACTCCCTCGTCAATCTGATAGTGCCGTTCTTCAGCGGCATCCCGGTCTGCCACGGCTGCGGCGGACTGGCGGGCCACGCGGCTTTCGGTGCGCGGACGGGCGGCTCGGTGATTCTCTACGGCGCGCTCTATGTCGTCATCGGCCTGTTTTTCGGCGGGTCCGCGGAGCACGTCATCCGGATCTTTCCCCAACCCGTGCTCGGGATTATCCTCCTCTTCGAAGCGCTTGTACTCATGTCGTTCCTGCGGGACACCGCCGCCGATCAGCGGACCTTCCTCATCGCGCTGCTCGTGGCCACCGCGGCCATGACCCTGCCCCAGGGCTTCGCCATCGGGTTTGTGATCGGCACGCTCCTCTACTATCTTCCGGCCCGGTACACCTTTGCCCGATAGGGCGCCCGACGCCGGGCAGGTCCCCCGGGCGCCAGCCCGAAAGGTCTTGACACGGTCTAGCAACCGTGCTACATTTCTGGATAAAACTATCCACTATTAGGCCGCCCGGGATTGAACGGGGAAAAGGCCTGTCGTTCAGCACTTGAATTCTGGACGCATTTATCCACTAGTGGGCTATTCCGACGCCCCACGCGTGGTCGCAGGACCGAAACGTCACGATACTGGGAGGTTTCCATTCATGATTCGAAGAGTCCGAGCCACATGCCTACTCTCCCTGGCCTGTGGTCTCTTTCCAGGCATTTCCGGCGCCTTTTCAGAGGACATCGCTCCGTCGCCCCCCCCCCCCCCCACGGAACTCCTGGAGCGCGGGGGGCTCCTCTTTGCCCGGGAATGCGCCGCGTGCCATGGTGCAAAAGGCGAGGCGGATGGTCCCGCCGCCTATCTCCTCTACCCGAAGCCCCGCAATCTGGTGGCGGGCGAGTTTCGGATCGTTTCCACGTGGGAGCGACTTCCCACGGATCAGGATCTCTTTGAAACACTGACCCGGGGCATGCCGGGGTCGGCAATGCCACCTTTCGCGCATCTGAGCGAGGTTGACCGTTGGGCGCTTGTCCACTATGTAAAATCCCTTTCGCCACGGGCGTGGCCCGGGGACATCCACGCGTCGGGCGTCCCGTTGCCGGAGGGGATCCGGGGTGTAGTCGAAACACCGCCCGCGATCCCACTGACTCCGGAGGCGCGGGCAAAGGCCGCCGCGCTGTTTGTCGAGGGCTGCGCGCCCTGCCACGGGCCGACGGGCCGCAGTGATGGCCTCCAGCGGCAGATTGACTCCGAAGGTTTTCCGACCCGACCGCGGGATCTGACCAAGGGTATTTATAAGGGACCGGCGACCTACGAATCGGTGTACCGTCGCATCGTGGCGGGCATCCCGGGGACCCCGATGCCGATGAGCGATTGGGCGGAAGGAGAAACGGCGACCCTGCTGGCCCAATATGTCATGGCGATGTCCTCTCCAGAGCAACGCGCCGCCTACGAACCCCGCCGCGAAGTGCTCCGCGCCGTTCGCCGGGAACAGCTCCCCGAGCACCCGGATTCAGGCGAATGGCAGGACGCGGTGCCGGTCCGGGTTCGTGTCACACCATTATGGTGGCGCGATGAATCGGCGGAGTACATCACGGTGCGGGCCATTCACGACGGCCAGAGCCTTGCCCTCCAACTGGTTTGGACCGATGCCACGCACGACCATACCGCGATCCGAACGGAAGATTTTCGGGATGCGGTGGCGGTCCAGATGTCTCCCGAAACCGACCCGCCCTTCATTGGGATGGGCGCGGAGGGCAGCCCGGTCAACATCTGGATGTGGAAATCCGAGCGGCAGGCGAACTTGGAGACGGCGTTTCAGGATATTGAAACGGTTTATCCGAATATCGGCATTGACTCCTATCCGAACGCGGAGAACTCGCCGCTGGAACAGCCGACACGCCACGCACTGACCTTGAAATCATCGCGGACCTACGTCACCGGTTGGGGGGCGGGTAACATCGTCTCCGATCCCACGTACCACCTTTCGGCGGAAGACCTCACCGCCCAGGGCTTTGGCACGCTCCGCGCCTGCCCGCTGGAGCATCAGGCCGTCGACGCCTTCGGCCGTTACGACACGTCCTCCTACTCCGTGACGTTCAAGCGGAGCCTGAAACCGGTCCACGGGGACCAGCTTACGCTGGATCCCGGCTCCACCATCTCCATTTCCTTTGCCGTGTGGGATGGCAGCGCGGGTGACCGTGATGGGAAGAAGTGCGTCACGACGTGGCACGAACTCGAGATCCAACCGTGACCTGTCACGTGATCGCAACCGGGAGAGCGTAATGAACGACAAGGGACAGAGCAACAGGGTCAGCCGCCGCGGCTTTCTGCAGGTACTTGGGGTCGGCCTCGGCGCGGGGCTCGCGGGCCTCCCGCTGGAGATCCTGCACGCCGCGGATGCCGCCACCAATCCCCTGGCGGGAACCATTGCACGGGACTGGGAGAAGATCTACCGAGACCAGTACCGCTACGACTCCATGTTCGACTGGGTGTGTTCGCCCAATGATACCCACGCGTGCCGCATCCGGGCCTACCTGCGCAACGGCGTGGTGACGCGCCTGGGCTCGACCTATGATTACCAGGACTACGCCGATCTCTATGGCAACAAGGCCACGGTAAACTGGAATCCCCGCCAGTGCGCAAAGGGCTATACCTTTCACCGGGTAATCTATGGTCCCTATCGCCTGCGCTATCCCATCGTCCGGAAGGGGTGGAAGGCCTGGGCCGACGCGGGTTTTCCGGCGCTTACCGCCGAGTTGCGGACGCAGTATAAGTTCGACAGCCGTGGCAGCGACGAGTTTGTGCGCGTGGCGTGGGAGGAGGTTTTCCGGTATGTGGCGGGCGGCCTGCGATCCGTGGCCGTGAATTACAGCGGAGACGAGGGCACGCAGCGCCTCCTTTCCCAGGGTTACCAGCCCGAAATGGTGGCCGAGACGCAGGGTGCCGGGACCCGCTGCATCAAGATGCGCGGCGGCATGGGGCTGCTCGGGGTCATGGGCAAGTATGGCATGTACCGCCTGAACAACTCGCTGGCCCTCCTGGACGTGGCGGTGCGCGGGGTGGAGCCCGAAAAGGCCCTCGCGGGCCGGAACTGGTCGAATTATACCTGGCACGGCGACCAGGCGCCCGGCCAGCCCTGGGTCCACGGCCTGCAGGCCTCGGATTGCGACTTTAACGACCTCCGCTTCTCCAAGCTGATTATCATGGACGGCAAGAACCTGGTCGAAAACAAGATGACCGACTCGCACTGGTTTATCGAGTGCATGGAGCGCGGTGCCAAGATCGTGGTGATCGCGCCGGAGTATGGACCGCCCAGCACCAAGGCGGACTACTGGATCCCGATCCGTCCCGCTACGGACGCGGCCTTGTGGCTGGGCGTTACGAAGCTCTTGATCGACAACAGGCAATACGACGAAACCTTCGTGAAGCAGTTCACGGACTTCCCCCTCCTCGTGCGCAAGGACAACCTGAAACGCCTGCGCGCCGCAGACGTGATCCCAGGTTACAAGCCGGGACTCAAGCCCGAGGGCGCCTCGATGAAGATTCAGAATCTGACGGAAAAGCAGTACGCGGAACTCAGCGACTTCGTCGGATGGGATGGAAAGACGCGGGCACCCTTCGCCATAACGCGCGACGAGGTGGGCGAGCATCTCACCGCGAAGGGCGTGGAACTTGCCCTGGACGGGAGCTACACGATAACGCTGGTCAGCGGCGAATCCGTGGAAGTCGCGACCCTCTGGACCCTGTACCAGGAGCATCTCAAAGACTATGACATCGACACCGTCTGCGATATCACGCAGGCCCCAAAGGACTTGATACTCCAGCTCGCGGAAGACATTGCCACAATCCGACCGTGCACGATTCACCAGGGCGAGGGCATCAACCATTGGTTTCACGCGACCGAAATGAACCGGGCGGCCTATCTCCCCATGATGCTCACCGGCAATATCGGTAAGCCCGGCGCGGGCTGCCATACCTGGGCGGGCAACTACAAATCCGCGCTCTTTCAGGGATCGCCCTGGACCGGCCCCGGTTTCAAGGGCTGGGTGGCGGAGGATCCCTTCGCACTGACGCTCGATCCTGAGGCGGCCGGCAAAGCGGTCCATGCGCACGCCTATACCAAGGACGAAGAGCCCGCCTACTGGAATCACGGGGACAAGGCGCTTATCGTAGATACGCCGAAGTTCGGGCACAAGAACTTCACGGGCAAGACGCACATGCCGACGCCGACGAAGGCGATCGTGTTCACCAATGTGAACCTCATCAACAACGCCAAGTGGGTCTACGAGATGATCAAGAATGTGAATCCGCTCGTGGATATGATCGTCTCGGTCGACGTGCAGATGACGGCCTCCATTGAGTACGCCGACATCGCGCTGCCGGCGAATTCCTGGCTCGAGTTCGAAGGGCTGGAGATCACCGCCTCCTGTTCAAACCCCTTCCTCCAGATCTGGAAAGGTGGAATCCCGCCCGTCTTCGACAGCAAGGACGATCTGAGCATTCTGGCGGGTATCGGGAACGCGCTGGGCGAAATCACGGGCGAGCAACGTTTTCGCGACATGTTTCACTTCGAGAACGAAGGCAATCGCAACATCTATATTCAGCGCCTGCTCGACACTTCGACCACCACGGTCGGCTACAAGCTCGACGATATCATGGCGGGCAAGTATGGGCCCTCCGGTGGCTGCCTGCTGAATTTCCGCACCTACCCCCGTATTCCATTCTACGAGCAGGTTCATTTCTCCGAGCCGTTCTTTACAGACACGGGCCGTCTGCACGCCTATGCGGATACGCCCGAGGCCATTGAGTACGGCGAAAATTTCATTGTGCACCGGGAAGGCCCGGAGGCGACGCCCTACCTCCCAAATGTGATCATTAGTTCCAACCCCCTTGTACGGCCGGAAGACTACGGTATCCCGGCCAATGCCGAGCACTGGGACGACCGCACCATCCGCAATGTGAAGATGCCCTGGGCGGAGGCGAAGAAGACCACGAATTTCCTCTGGGAGAAGGGCTACCAGTTCATCTGCCTCACCCCGAAGACGCGGCATCGCGTGCATAGCAGTTGGTCCAATGTAGATTGGCACATGATGTATGACTCGAACTTCGGCGATCCCTACCGGCTCGACAAACGATCCCCCACCCTCGGGGAACATCAGTTGCATATGAACCCCCAGGCTGCCCGCGATCTGGGGATCGAAGATGGGGACTATGTGTATGTGGATGCCAATCCGGCGGACCGTCCCTACATCGGCGCGACACCGGACGACCCCTTCTACAAGGTGTCCCGCTGCATGCTGCGCGTCAAGTACAACCATGCCTATCCCTACGACGTGATCATGATGAAGCACGGGCCGTTCATCGCCACGGAGCGCAGCGTGAAGGCCCACGAGACGCGGCCCGACGGGCGCGCGCTGTCCGAGAACACGGGTTACCAGGCCAACATGCGCTACGGATCGCAACAATCGATCACGCGCAACTGGCACATGCCCATGCACCAGACCGACACCCTGTTTCATAAGGCCAAGGCGAGCATTGGCTTTCTGTTTGGCGGGGAGGCCGACAACCACGCCGTCAACACCGTTCCCAAGGAGGCGCTCGTCAAGGTGACGAAGGCCGAAGACGGTGGTCTGGGCGGTAAGGGCGTCTGGGGACCAACCCTGTCGGGGATGGCCCCGGACAACGAAGACGACGCCATGAAAATGTATCTGGCCGGTGGTTATTCAGGCGAAACCCTGTTTTAAGCAATGGAGGAACCCCAATGCCCTACCACGATCCGGAAGCCGGCGATCCCATGGTCCTGAACGGTGTGGCCTTCGAGACGACGCCCGCCACGGCCCTCGAGGCCGCCTATGTCTTCGCCGAGGAGCTGGCACGTCTGGGCCAGACCGAGCAGTCCATTCTCTATCTGTTCCAATCGCCCGATTATCAGGGCCCGTACAGCGCCTTTCAGGTGCTTGGCGCCGCCAGGGTCGCCCTGGTGGTCCGGGAGTGTTGCGAGGCCATGGCATCGTGCCGGGCCGCACTGCGCGCGCATCGCGATGCGGCGGGCGCGAACCCCGGTTGCGAAACAGCGCTCCCGTAGTCATGTCAAAACCGCAGTACCCGCCGCGTTTCCGAACGGGCTGCCAAGGAGAACAAGATGGCAAATGTCTATAACTGGCAACTCGGCCGTGAAATGACATACCCCTACGAGGCGGCCTACCCGAAGCGACAGTTTGCCTTCGTGTTCAACACGAACCGCTGTATTGGCTGCCAGACCTGCACGATGGCCTGCAAGTCCACCTGGACCTTCAGCAAGGGTCAGGAGAACATGTGGTGGGCGAATGTGGAGACGAAACCCTACGGCGGCTATCCGCAGCATTGGGATGTCAAGACACTGAAGCTACTGCAGGAGGCCAATCCCGACGGGCAAACGTGGACGCCGGGGGATGGCTCCGATGCGCGGCAGCCCTACGGGACCTTTGACGGGAAGACGATTTTTGAAGCCGCGGAGAAAATGTTGACCCCGGACAGCGCGCGTGTGCTGGGCTATCTGCCCCGGGACGAGGAATGGATCAACCCGAATATCTACGAAGACAATCCATCCGGCAAGACCGGGATCAAGGGCCAGTATGACCCCAGCGGCACTTCCCTGCCGGAACACAAGACCTGGTTCTTCTATCTGGCGCGGATCTGCAACCACTGCCAATATCCGGCCTGTGTCGCCGCGTGCCCGCGCAAGGCGGTGTACAAGCGGCCGGAAGACGGCATCGTCCTGATCAACCAGCAGGAATGCCGCGGCTATCGCAAGTGCGTCGAAGCTTGCCCTTACAAGAAGTCGATGTATCGAGGCAATACGCGCATTTCCGAGAAGTGCATCGGCTGCTACCCGCGGGTTGAAGGGTCCGACCCCGAGAGCGGCGGGGTGCCGATGGAAACGCGCTGCATGGCCGCCTGCATCGGCCAGATTCGGATGCAGGGGACCGTCCTGCTCAACGAAGACGGAACGTGGACCGAAGACCGCAAGCACCCCCTCTACTATCTCGTTCATGTCGCCAAGGTCGCGCTGCCCCTGTACCCCCAGTTTGGCACCGAACCGAACGGCTACTACATTCCCCCGCGCTGGGTGCCCCGCCCCTATCTCTATCAAATGTTCGGAACCGGGGTGGACGAGGCCATCGAGCGCTATATGTATCCCGATCGCGAGTTGCTTGCCGTGCTCCAGCTCTTCCGCCGTTCAAACCGAATCATCTACCGCTATGAGGTGGAGGAAGGCCCCAAAGTCTACGAAGGCATGCTCCGGGGTAAACCCTTCGAGATGTATGACGACACAGTGATCGCCTACGGGGCCAGCGGCGAGGAACTCTTCCGGACGAAGGTCGAAGAACCGATCTATGTGCGGCCGGCGACCCACCAGAACTCCATCTGAGGAACTGCAACGATGCTCACCGAAGAAATGGCCCATACGACGGAACTTGCCCTCGCGCGCTGCGCGCTCTATGGCGTGCTGGCTTCGGCCTTCCGACATCCGGACAATCCGCGCTTCCGCACCTTTGCCGGGGAGGAAGAACTTGATGCCCTGCTTGCCGCATTGTCCTGCATGGGCGGGACGCAAGCCCACGCTTTGAAATGCGCCGCCCGGAGCATGTCGGAGGCCGCCCGAGGCACGAGTCACGAGGCGCGGGCGGCCGCCCACGTACGCCTGTTCGGGCATACGGCGCGTGGACAGGTCCCACCCTATGAAACCGAATATGGGACGGGCGGCCCCTTCTTCCAGCCGCAGGAAATGAGCGATATTGTGGGGTTCTACAGGGCCTTTGGGCTCGACGTCGATTCCAGCAAGCACGAACGACTCGATCACATCTCGTGTGAATGCGAGTTCATGTGCTTCCTGTGCGCGAAGGAGGCCCATGCCCTGGAAGGAGGTGACGAAACCACCGCCGAGGAGGCCCGCCGGACACAGCGGCTCTTCCTGCGCGATCATATGGGGGCTTTCGCCCGCACCTTCTTCGTGAACCTTTCCCGCCAGACGACCGCCCCCTGGCACGCGGCGGCGGCGGAGTTCGGCACGGCCTTTGTGGATTCGGAGTGCGAACTCCTCGGGCTTCAACTCGGCCGCCGCTATCTGACCCTGCGGCCTGTCGAGGACGTCGCCGTCCCCATGGCCTGCGGGAACTGCGACGGTCCTTGCGAAAGCGGCGAAGCGCGGGAGGACTGACCCAGTGAGCGATACGATCGTGTTGGCGCTGGATAACCCGGAAAGCGGGGCCCCTGGCCGCGACGCGGGAGGCATCGAATTTGATCCGCTGCTCGTGGAGCAGGCGGTGTTTCTTGCTATCCCCGGTACGATTTATGAGAAAGATTTCCACGCTGCACGGGAAGTCTGTTATCAGGAACCTGACCCGGAGCGGCGCGACCACGACTTCCTGCGCTTGGAGCGAGAATGGTTCGTGAAGCTCGATCTCGCCCGACCGGCCACCGACGCCCTCGCCGAATGGCCGGCGATTCTGTCACGGGTCCAACGCTGCATACTCGCGCCCAGCCTTCGCCGCCGGGATGAATGTGCGGAATTGTATGGAAATCACGCGCTGAATGGTCCGAAACTCAACCTGCTCATTCGACTCGATGCGGGCCTCTTCACACAACCGGCCCAGATGGGGGCCTTCCTTCGGCACGAATTGATGCACATCAACGATATGCTCGATCCCGGCTTTGACTATGACCCTTCCCTGGGCCAATTCCTTGATGACAGGGGAATTCCCAACGCCACCCGGGATCGTTACCGGCTTCTCTGGGACGTCAGTATAGATGGACGCCTCTCGGCACGCTACGGCACGGCCATCGCCCCCCAGACGAGAAACGAGATCGAGTTCGGCAAGCGTTTTCGCGTGCTCGGCCCTCGAATTGCCGAGGCCTTCAACTGGATCCTTAACGCCCCCACACTCGCCCATCCCGAAATCCTGACCTTTGCACGTACGCCAGTTGCCTTGCTTCAAACTATCGACTTGGGGCGTGCTTCAACCGCCTCATGAATGGGGAGCTTCGACCTCGCCAGTTCCCACCAGGGTTCAGTCACGGGCCCCTTTCCGAGGCTCCTGCGTCGCCACCGAAAGCGCCGGGGTTCACGGTGGGGCTTCCGATGGCCCTGCGGGCCAACCGAAGCCCTGGGAGAGCCCCTCGGACTCGGGACCGATCCGGTAGGGGGTGTAGCGGTTCTCCCCCACCGTCTCCGGACGCCGTGCGTCGGGCCCGTGCCGGGGTGAGACCCGACGACGACGGCCGAAGACGGTGGAAAATCAGGGCCTGTGTACGAGGGGGCGCACTTCAGGATTTAAGAGAGACCAAAAGCCCATCTTATTTGAAAGCGACTACGGATCACGTAGCAGACCAGACCTCCCCGAATATAATCGGCTCAATAGTTGTACACGTATGCAAGGAGGACGGCGAAGCGGAGCAAGTCGGTCGGCTCGTAGCACGCGGTGCCGGCCCATCACGGTGAACTGGCTGCGCACAAGTGCGCGATTTGCTGAGACGTTCGAAGTTGGGGGATTGATCGCGACATTTGCTGTTGTGCCGATAGTGGATGATGTCCTGGTTTCCCACTCAAAGGGGTTCAATCGAATGAACAACGAACATAACAGACACGACGGCTACCAGAAGATCCTCGTCGCCATCGACTTCTCCCCGCACTCGGATGCGGCCCTGAATCAAGCCGTATGGCTGGCAAGAAAAAGTGGAGCCAAAGTGGCCCTGGCACACTCCATACCAGACATCCGGGAGGCCTTATGTGGGACATCCTATGAGGGGCGGCTGGATTTTCTGTATGGCGAGGGAAACGCGTTTCAGCGGGAAATCCGGCGCCACTCTGACGCCGGGATGCAGAAGAAGATCATGAGCCTGAGAGCGGTTGATTTGGACATCACGTTTGAGGCGCTGCTGGGTGCGCCATTCGTGGAAATAATCCATGCCGTCCAACAGGAAGGGCACGACCTTGTGCTTGCCGGGACGCGAGGCAAGGCCGCTTGGACGGAGTCATTCATCGGCAGCACGGCCAAGCGGCTGATTCGGAAGTGCCCCGCCAGCGTATGGATTGTGAAGGGGGAACACACTGAGCCTCCGAAGGTCGTGCTGGCTGCAACGGACTTTTCCGAAGTCAGCTTCAAGGCCGCGATGCAAGGGTTGTGGATAGCAAGACAGTCCGGCGCGGCGTTCCACGTGCTTCATGTCATTGATCCTACGGATATTCCAGAGGCTTTGATTTCAGTGATACCCGACGGCGGCACTTTGGAAGTTGAACGCAAGGAGAATGCCAGGAAGCGTTTGGATGCCTTCGTGGAATCGCTCCCGAGCGACCACGCCAGGATCCAAGCGCATCTGGTGTCGGGAGTGTCGTCGAAGGAAGTGGGCCGAATAGCGGAACAATTGAACGCCGACCTGATTGCCATCGGGACCGTAGGCCGAAACGGTATCAAGCGCCTGCTGCTCGGAAATACGGCGGAGAAGGTTCTGAGCACATGCGATTGCAGTATTTTGACCGTCAAGCCAGACGGTTTTGTATCTCCCATTGACCCTCCGGTTTGGCCTTTGCATCCAGACTCCGGAAAGTAACCGCCGTGAGGATCGCGGTGTACGATACACACAGCCAGGGGGCGATGCGGTAACCCCGGTTACCGCATCAATCACTTCACGATTCGAATACGCGCTTCTCCAGCCGCGCGCTGCTGAAGGTCAGGATCGCGGTGGACGCGGCGAGGGCGAGGTCCGGCAGGGCGAGCGGGACGAGCTCGAAGAAGCGCTCAAACCAGGGCAGATAGATGGCGACAAGCTGCAGGGCGATGGTCGCGAGCGTAACCAGGGTCATCATCGGGTTGGAAAATACCGAGAACGCCGAGTGG
>JBIJDL010000145.1:0-12092 GCA_044344195.1 Candidatus Hydrogenedentales bacterium | reverse complement strand
GATTGCGGGCCCACCCCGCGTCGACCCTGGTAGCATCGTGACCCCGTTAATCGAAGTCTTCACACCCATCCCCTGGGACAAGCGCGCGTCCGGCCCCGGAGACCACTCACACGCAGAACTGGCCCCGACGGGTTTAGTGGAGACGAAAAGAATGACGATGAATACCGCCGTGAAAGTGAACAGGATCGTGTGAAACTTCGATACCGCCTCAATCTGCCCGTTCTTCGCATCTTCGATATTCTTGTTGATCAGGTCGCTGAGGTCGCCCATCTTGCCTTCGAGACTTTCGAAGGCCTCAAGAAACGTGTTGTAGTTGGCCTTGGCCGCCGCCTTATCTTCGGCGGCGAGTTTCAGGTGATCGTCCGACGCCTTGATGTAGGCGTTAAGCTCGGGCTTCACATCTTCCAAGGCCTTCTTAACTTCCGGCCTATAGTCCAGATACCCATCCCTGCTCCTCACAATAGCCGAAAGGTGCCTTGCACCTGGTTAAAAAAGGACTACACCTGCGCTGCCTCGTGTCCCGGGGGGCAACCTAGAAGAAAATACCTGTCTCGAAGTACAGATAGTCCACATCGTCGCCGTCGCTGCCGCCGGCGAAGTCAAGACCGTTCCCGCCGATGAAGTTGCCCTCTTCGAGGCCGTCGCCAACGAAAAGGTGGTCCCAGCCGACGGAAAAATAGAGATCTTCGCTGTAGTTGTAGGTCATGGAGATATCGAATTCGAATCCCAACTCGTCGTCCGATTCCCGAGTCCAGAAGGGAAAAAGAAAGAGGCGAGGTTGGTCGAAGGTTTCGTCGGCGAGGTAGTAGCCCAGATCGAAGGCCACTTCAATCTTTTCGGTGGGCAGCAGGTTGAAGCCGGTATGGAATATGTAGGCGTTGGTCAGGTCCGTGCCGTCGAGCACGCCGCTGTAGGACCAGTTGCTGAAGAGCCGATTGAAGCTCGTGCTGGCACCGCGGGTGTAAAACGGATTGATGAATGACGCAGCGCGGTCAATAGCGGTAATCTCGCGGTTGTCTTCGCCTTCGAGCCAGGCGAAGGCCACGTAGAATCGCGGATCCCACGTGATGTCCAGCGCATAGCCCAATTGGAGGTTCAGCCCGAGATTGTCGTATTCGGCGCCGGCGTCACCGTAAAAGACGGGACGAAACAATGAACCGGCGTGACTGGCGTCGCCGAACTGGTAGGCGAGCTCGGCCTCCAGATCCCACCGCCCGTGAACGGCGTTCGCGCGAAGCCCGAGGGTGTGGAGCCGCGTTGGCTCGTAGGCGTCCACGCCGAAAACATTTTCGATACCTTCGGTGAGGAAGGAACCGGTCGTGTCGTTCAGCGAACTCCCGTCGTGGATGTACATCCAGTAGGCATCGAGGGTGAGATTCTCGATTCCCGTATAGCTGGCGTAAAACCCGTAGAAATTGGTGTCGCCATCCTGCTCCCCGGTCTTGTCCTCGGCAAGCTTCATAGCCCAGGCGTCGATGGTGACGTCCTCCAGGCCGTAAGTCGCCCGGGCGCCGTCGAATGAAAGGCCCCAGGACGGTGCGGGTCCGTCGTCATTGCCGCCGGAGAGCCATTCGCTGCCCAGCCGCAGTTCCTGGCGGCCCAGCCTCAGGGAGAGGGGCAGGTCAAACATCTCTTCCGTTTGGATGTAGGCCTGATAGAGCTTCACCGGGTCAGCGCCGGCAGCGTCGAACCCGGTGATGTAGTTTGAGCGAAACGTCGAACCCCAAACGCCGACGTGGTCGAATTCGATGTAGGTGGATACCCCTTCGGTGAAGTCCGCCTCGACGCTGAAACGTGTCCACTGGGAAACGCCAGCGCCGTCCAGATCATCCCGGTCGAAGGCAAAGCCGCTGAAAATCCCCTCCCCCAGCCCGGTTCCAATGGGACGACCGCGCAACCAGGACGCTGGAATTCGGAGTCCATCGTCTCTGGGGGCAATATGGGTGTAGTACTCGCCGAGTACAATAATTTGGCCGCCCACCTCCATGTTTTGCAGCTCCGCGCTCGTCAGGGCCGCGAGACTTGCCGACATCCCCAATGCCAAACCCCGAAAAATACTGCTCATTCCCTGGTCCTCCGAACCCGCTTTTCACGATTGCTCGGCTACTTGCAATAAATCGCACGTATCCATCCTATCGAATACTATACAGCAATGCGCAATTTAGCACATAGTACTATTTTGTAAAGCTTTTCCCTAAGTGTTTTATGCTCTATAACTTAATTTTTAACCAAGCATAACCCTCAGATCCTGGCAAAGTATCGTCCCTCTGTCAATGCCGACCTGCGGGTCGTTCAACTGTGCTTACTGCTTTTCTCTGTCGGCTTAATACGCCACTCGGCCTCGTATCCGAAACGGTGGTGCTTCCCCGAGTGTGCTGGTCCGACATAAGAGCCGCCGTAAACCGCGCGCACGATGCCAGCCATACCGAAGGTGGCGATCAGGACCGTGAGAAGTCCGAGACATACACTGCGAACGAGGAAGGGACCGTAGTCAATAAGCCCGCTGCTCGGTACCGTGACATCCGGTTTAGGCAGGAGCAGCACCAGGAGTACGGCGACTACGCCATTTACGAGAATCACGCCTTCGGTGATGAGGCGCTGGTCGGTGAAGCCCGAGATGGCCCGCTCGAAGTTCATGACAACAACGGCGGCCAGGAGCGCGATGAAAAGCATCTGGCCCCGCCCGAGCGCCGTTGAGGGCACCAGGGGGAATGAGCGGCGCTGGTGGGCGATTAGCAGGCTGATGCCGGCGATGGCGGCAATTCCAAACAGGAGATTGAACCAGCCCCAGGCCGACAGGCTGAACGAACCAAAGAGAGGCGCGGGCATGTTTTCCGGCATGAGGCCCTGCTTCACCCACTCCACGACATTCTTGTACATGTTCAGGTAGACAACGCCGAAGAGTACGAAGCCCGTGGCGAAGACCGTGGACCACGAACCCGGCGCGGGCGGCCCGTCGTTGCGTCCCGCGTTTCTGGCGAGGAGTCCCAGGGCAATGGCCAAACCGACTCCGAAGAGAAAGCCGTCGGTCTGCTCCATGACACTGTGCCAGTTGGCACCCTGCCAATGGGCCCAGCGCTCGATTAGCGCGGGATCGGATTCCACTTGCACGTTGCCGGGGCGCACGAGCATCAATTTAATCAGGGCACCGCCCGCGAAGCCCAAGCCGCCGAAGACTCCAGTGAGGAGCATGGCGAAGAGCACGCTCACGCAGCGGTTGCGAAGCATCCATAAACCGGTGCCGATGGCGACACCCAGAACGCCCGCCCAGTTGTCTCCACGGGGTGGCGTCATCCGGAAAATCATGGGGCCTTCGTAGACCGGATGACCGAGGAGCACGGGAAACAGAAGGAAACAGCCGAACCAGCCTACCGCCATGTACAGAAACAGGGAAGCCCCCGAAGCGAAGCGTCCGAAGCGCAGGAAGTAGGCCGAAAGCCCTGCGAGTCCTCCGACGAAGCAGCCGATGTACTGGGGGTAGAAAAGGACCATGTTGGGCCAGTTGATGAGTTGATCCGCCAATACGGCGGCCTCACTGATACCCCGCTCTGCGGCGGCCCGGGCCACGAACTCTGGACTCACCTGATAGTGCAGGAGAGCCTGCGCGATGGGGACGCTCCAGCCGAAGCGATCCGCAAGCAGTTGCGCGCCGTAGCCGATGAATGCGCCCACCATGACGAAGGGCGGAAGGAGTCGGAGGAGAACAAAAAGATAGAGTCCGAGGGTGCCCACAAGGGCGCAGAGAGGCACGAAGAACGGGGCGATACTTCCGGTCGCGGGTGCGGCATCGGCCAGGGCGGCTTCCCAGTTTAATCCGGTCAGGGTACCCGCCGAAGCCCCGGCCAGCACGACGAGGAGCAACCATAGCGGGCGGAATCGCGTGAGATGCGTCTTGCGATTGTCCCACAATTCGAAGCAGAGCAGGGCCAGCAGGGCGGTGGCCGCTTCCATCCAGTCCGAGTCGAACCAGTAGGTGTGGGCGGCCTGCCGGGACCACGTGGCATCAAAATTGGCGGGATAGAGGGTTTCGAGATAGAGCTTGAAGAACTTCTGGTAGATGATCCAGGCCACGAAGATCCAGCACAAAGGACGGAAGACGGCCACGAGCCGCTGCCTGTCGGCAACGGCGGCGAAGGCGGTTCCAGCGCCCCCCATGGTCGACCAGAGGAAACCCAGAACAAAGAGACCGAAAAAACCGTAGATTTGCGAGGGAAGGTGACCCGAATGGGTATAGGCGACGACTTGCATATAGGACATGGAGCCGCCGAAGGCCCAGCCCAAGGCGCCGAAGAAAGCGAAGTACGGCGCGCGGTCGCGCCAGTCTTTTCTACCGGAGAGGAGACACACCGCCAAGGCCGACAGGGCACCGGGAATCATGGCGCCGTACTCGTGGCCGAAGTTCCCCCGAATCCCCCACCCAATCGACAACGACAGGGCTGTCAACAGAATCGTACCTGCCCGCAGGCCGGTCACCCGCTTTGCATCGTCCACGGTAACCCCTTCACATGAGATTCAATTAAAACACGCGAAGGTCAGTCTACCGAAGTTGCGCGGCCTGTGCAATGGACTCGAAGGGCCAGACGTCGTTATGGGGCGGCGAGGGGCACGAAGCCGTCCTCCGTGCCAGCGGTCGGGTCATACACATAACCTGCGGAATTGTAGAGCTGGACGAGACGAAGGACCTCGGACATGCTGGTCGTCCAGTCCTGCGGATTGTAATCGATATCATGGGGCGTGCAGGTCTGGCTTCCCGCACCGGGGGCGAAGCCGTCTTCTGTGGAGTCGTCGCAATGATAGTCTTCCAGATTGAAGAACTGGATGACCCGCAGGGTTTCCTGGAGGGAGATGACGGCATCCTGATCGCTGTCGGCGCTGTGAAAGCGCTCGGTACCATTTTCGCACGGTGCCTGGGCGCTCAGATCCGTTGAGACAAAATCCGACAGGGCTCCCTGCCCCGCGGACAGCCCGACGACCGAGGGCAGCCCGGTCAAGGTGCCGTAGGAAAAGCGGATGGTGCCGTCGAAATAGAGTTCGAGCTGGATGACGTTGCTGCCGCCGATCTGGTAGTGCCGGAGCCCCTGCCAGGTAACGACAAGACGATTCGCCAACTGCCGGTACCACACCTTGCCGGAGGTCGTAGGAATGAGATCCGTGAGGCAGGGCGAAATGCGCGGCGCGCTGAAGTGCGTTCCCGCCGTCGCCTCATAGGAGGAATCCCCGGATTGGAACGTCACGTTGCCATTGGAATTCACAAACAGCCGGTCGTACTCAGAACCGAAGTACGGGAAGAGGGCCCCGCCGCTGAGGCTGACCTGGGCAAAACCGTCATCGGACAGTACGAGTGTTGTGGCGCCCGTGGCGTCCACGGGAAGCCCGGTCAGGTTGTCATGGCAGATGCTGTAACCAGCCCCCCCCTCTCGGGGTGTGAACTGCACCATGCTGTTGGCGAGATCCGGCGTCTGACTCGCAAAAACCTGGGTGTAATACTCGGAGCTTTCGGCTGTCGCAAATGAAAAGCATACGCCGCCATTGTCGGCCACGACGCTATTGCCGGCATCGTCGGTAACTTCGATAGCGAGTAGATAGGCGGTCAGAGGCAGCAGCCCCTGAACGAACACGCTGTGTTCCGTGCCGGCGGCATAGGAAGCCTGCACGGCAACGTCGCCACAGGATGTGCCGGCGCGCACGGTGCCACGCGCGCTTTCACTCGTCTCAAACTGGACGGTGGCATAGCGGGCACCGATCTGTGTCACGGTGACGCCGGTCACGATCGGGTCGGTGCAATCGACAGGAGCATCCAGGGTCACCAAATCGGGAGCGGACGGCCCGTGGATAGCATCGGCATAGCTTACGGTGATGAGGTCGCTCTCGGCCACCTCCACGCCGCCATTACCTGGGGTTACGACGCCCGTCTGCGTCGCAATCGCCCCGGAGAATTCGCCCTCTTCCGGGGAAGCCGTGAGCGTCACGGTTTCGGCATCGCCCGCCGAGGTGGAGAGCTGCACCGTTGCCGTTGGATTGCCCGCGAGATCTGCGTCACCGAGGGTGATCACGATCTCGCCGTCGCAGCGGTAGCGCACCTGATCGAGAGAGAGTGCGCCATCGGAAGATAGAAGATTGGGAACGAACTGCATGAAGCTCGTCGACTTGCTCACATCTTCCCCGCGTCCGCCGCTGTTGGAGACCACATTGGACACGGAGCAATTGCCGACTGTCACAAAGTCGGTCTCTCCCCGGACCAGGATGCCTTCAATCATGCCGGTGAGGGGGTTGATGACGGGCGAGCCGGAGTTGCCGCCGTAGGTGTCCAGATTGGCCACAAAAAAGCCTCTGTTATCGTTTGAGCGGACGGCGGTGTTGTCGCCGAAGGCCAGCTTGAGTGGAAGTCCGGAAGGATGACCGATCACGCCGACCGATGCCCCGACGGCAATCTCGCCTTCGCGGCGAATGGGGAAGGCCCGGGCGCCCGCCGCGACGATGGGGCGATCAACGCGGATGATTGCGTAGTCCTCGTCGCCCGCCAGGGCGCGGCCCAGAATTTCCACCCCCTGGTAGACGTCGGCCTCCTCAAGGGTGAGCACCGGCGTATTGGCATCTTCCATGGTGAAACCGAAGACGAATCGTGTGCCGCTGATGTCGCCCGAATCGTAGCAATGCCCCGCCGTGGCGATGATGTCATCCCCCACCATGAAGCCGGTACAGAACGCGGCCGTGGGCTGGTTGGAAAAGGGCTCCTCTTCGCACACGTCATAGGCGGAAGTTCGCAGCGTGAAGGTGCCGTCGTTGTTTTCCTGAAGAGAAGAGTTGCTGACCAGCCCGCAGGTGGAGGCGGCCCATTCGCGCCGTTCCGGATCCGACTCCTGGTAAAGATCGATTCGGTCATCGGTTCCGTAGACGACCTTTGGACCGACAGGCGCCGGAGCAGGGACCCAGGGGGTGCCCCCGATGGCGGTACGGAGCGGCTTATCCTGCTCCACAGTATCGCCGTAGACCGGGATGGTCGCCGCAGCCATCAAAAAGAGCCCGAGGCCCCCGCGCATCACGAAACATATATTTCGCACTTTATAACGATCCCTTACGGTGTTGGTGGTCCATAGCTGCCCTGTTTTTACCACAGAATCCCCGTAAACGATAGTCGTCCGGGGCCCCAGGCACATGGCCCAACACTGGATACTATACCAAAAGTCACGGTATTTCGTGTCAATATTTATCCTGAAATGCGGGTGGTCAGGATTCTGATCCTCCCGAGCAAGAGAAATAGCCGTGACACCGTGTTTTCAGGGCCTGGGTGCCGCAGGCTACCTTGAACCGTGATCGATCAAAATTTCGCGGTAAAAAACTCGCAAATTAAACCGCTACTACGCTTCCCGTTCCTTCAACACGCATTCGACTCGCCCAAGCAACTGGCTGGCCCGTGCCCGGTTTGTGTGGTATTGAAGGAAATGGCGACGGCCCGCCTCTGCAACGTCTCGGGCTTCTTCCTGCCGGTTGAGGTAGTATTCCACTTTTTCCAGGAGTTCTTCGAGGTCGCCGAAAAAGGCGGCGTGGACACCGTCTTCAAAGTTATGGGGGATGTGAATCGGGAGCCGGTCGCTCAGGAGCATGCAGCCCTGAGCAGGCAGTTCCCAGTAACGGACCGTGTCAAAGCCCATGCCGAAACAATTGAGGCCGATGCGGCTGTCCCGGATCCGCGCCTGGTACGCCGCCTGGTCGTAGTGGATACCGAGATTCCAGCCATGGCGCGCTTCGAGGGTCTCGAGGTATAAACGGCGCAGGCCGAAGCGGCGATGCCCCGCCCAGAAAAAATCGTGCGGACGTTCGCCGACCGGCACTTGAAGTCCAAGGTCTTCCGAATAGGCAAAGGGCATGGGCCAGGTATTGGGGCCGTAGTCGACACAGCGGTGCATTTCGCGTTTGAAGTAGCCTGCAAATTCGGGCAGACCGAGGCGCTGCTGGACCCTTGCGCGGTAGTTGCCCATTTCGTCCAGCCCATCCATCAGGAAGACCGGGCAGTCACCCCGCGCAAGGAGGATGGCGTGAATGTCGTCCGGCGGCAGGCCACCCTCCACGTCACCTAAAAGAATAAAGTCGAAGGCTTTCTCGCGCAGGGCGGAGCAGACGGACGCCAGCGTCGCGGCCACGCCCCGGCGATTGAATCGGCAGGGATAGTGGCGGTGCTCCGGGGTTTCCCCGCCGTGCAGGGTGGCCTTCCATGGGTAGTCGACCACGTTTTCATCCCCAAGGCAGGCACATAACCCGTCATAGAGCACATCCAGCCCATAGTGGGGCCGGGGATGCATCAGGTAGAGCACGCGGAAAGGGCGGGTTCCGTCCCAGGCCGGTACACTTGCAAAAGGGGTCGCGGTCTGGCGCGGCTGAGGCCCCAGGTGATCGCGAAGCCGGGTGATCCCCTCCGATGGAACCACGTGGGAAATCGTTCGGAGCAGCCGTCCGGCCATCTCGATATCGCCGGCCCCTTCCCAGCATTCCGCCATGGCAAGATAGGACGGGAACTTTCGGGGACCCGTGTCGGAAAGCTGATAGAACTCGTTCAAGGCGCGAACGAGGAGGCTGGATTGATCGTGCCCCTTAACAAGATGGATCCATTTTCCCAGCACTTCCAGCTTTGCAAGCCCCACGGATTCCCGTGATGCGGGATTGGACAAGTAAGGCGCGGGAATCTGGTCCAGAACCTGATAGGCTGCTTCCGGCCGGTTGGCGTCAATCAATTCCTTCGCGTGCTGGACCGGGTTATAGGCCGGTGTTACCGCCGCGAGCAAGAGGCCCCGGTACGTTCCCGGCGGTCCCTGGGGATCCTCAAGGAGCCACCGCTGATATACGAAGAATCCCTTTTCCCCGAGTCCCGCCACAACCTCGCGCTCCAGGTCCGGCAGGGACAGGGCGCCGAGTTCCGCGAAGGCGGGTTCTCCAAATATAACGAAGACCAGCCCCTGCTCTTTGAGCTTGGGGGCCAGTCGCTCCAGCCACGCCAATGCTTCGACCCTGTCCACCTCCGTATTGCAGAGGAGTACCGCGTTCAGTTCGCGATCCTGCATGGCCGCGACCGCATCGGCATCACTCACCACGACATCAAGAAGCTGCCCGGCCATCTGGGCGAGTCTCGTCTCGCGAACGGCGCCGACCACCTGCACACCGGGACGCTTTTTGAGCAGGTATCCCGCCGCCGCGCAACTTTCCCCGGCCACTGCGATACGCGGCATGTAATCCGGTACGTTGGCCAGCAGGTTGATATAGGCCGGGTGCAGGTGCCTAGGAATGTATTTCAACAGAACGTCAAGCATGGACAATAAACTCGGGCTGGCTCACGCGTCTCCGGTATTCAGTCTGCCGCGCAGGGCCATCTTGTTGACCTTGCCGTTGGGCAGCAGCGGCAACGCGCTGTCGATCGTGAATTTCTTGGGGACCTTGAAGTTGGCGAGGTGCAACTTGCAGTGTTCGCGCAACGCCTGGGCATCGACGGACTGGCCCGCCTTGAGCATCACAAAGCCGTGGCCCGCTTCCTGATAGAGGGGATCGGAAACCCCCAGCACCGCGGCAAAGAGCACCGCGGGGTGGGATTCGAGGACTTCCTCGATCTCGCGGGGAAACACGTTCTCTCCGCCCGACTTATACATTTCGCTGCTGCGCCCGGAGAGAAAAATATAGCCATCGTCATCAACCCAGCCGAGATCGCTGGTGTAATACCAGCCTTCGTTGTCGAGCACTTCACGGGTGGCCTTGGGATTATTCAAATAGCCCTTCATGACGCTCGGTCCGCGCACTGCGAGCTCGCCGACGGTCCCCGCAGGCACGGGATTCCTGGCAGCGTCGACAATCTTGAGTTCGAAGGGGGGCACGACCTTCCCGACGGATTTCGCCATCCGCTCGTTGTCTTCGTCGCCGGAGGTATAGGTCACAAAGCCACAGAGTTCCGTGGAGCCGTAGCCCGTGAGCAGTCGCGCCCCGGTTTTGCCGGCAATGCCTTTGAGCACATCCAGGACGAGTTGGGGCACTCCGGCCCCCCCCCAGACGAAGTGAGTGACATGGCTCCAGTCCATATCCTTGAATTTGGGCGCCTGGAACTGCATGAGAAACATGACGGGCACCTGGCCGACCATGGTAATACGTTCCTTCTCGATGATCTCCAGCGAGGACTGGGGATCGAAGTGGTCCATGAAGACCAGGGCGCTGCCCCCCATGACCGCGGCGAAGCCGATTTCCACATCGGCGGCTACGTGATTAATGGGGAAGTGCAGGAGGAGTCGGCCCTGACCGCCGATCCCGAAAAAGGCCATTTCCGCCCGGATGTTTTCAATGATGGCGCGGTGGGTCTGGAGGACACCTTTGGGCTTGCCGGTGGAGCCGGAGGTGTACATGAGCAGGACTTCGTCCGTATCGGAGACCTCGGCGGCGCGTTGCGCGACGGCCTCCGCCAGCTCCGGGCGTTCCCGATCGGCCCATTCGTCGAATTGGGTAAAGTCAGGATGGGGCGTGCCGATAACGAGAACTTTGTGAATGCAGGGAAACTCCTCGGCAAAGGTCTGGCCTGCGGCAATGAGGTCGATCCCCATGTACTCGTGGAGCGTGATCAGCAGTGATGGCTGGCAGTGGCCCACGATGTAACGGAGCTCGTCTGTGGTGAACTTGGGCGACAGGCCCAGCCACGTGGCGCCCACCTTGGCGGCGGCCATGAAGGTGATGATGAATTCGGGCCGGCCCATGGAAACCATGGCGATGCGATCCCCGCGTTGCACGCCGACCTCAAGAAAGGCCCGCGCCGTCCGGTCGACCCGTGCGTCAAATTCCGCCCAGGTCATACGGACGTCGTTGAACACGAGGGCCTCGCCATCGGGATTCCGTTGCGCCCAGTACGTAACATGCTGCCATAGCAGCGTTCCATTCGATTCAGCCATGCCAGCCTCTTTCCAGGTGGGATAGATTCATAGTGTCAGATTCAGCACGGCCCGTCCATCGCGAACAGCCAATTCGCCTGCCGCCGTCTTGACTTCAAAGTAGACCGTTTTCCTGCCCGGTTCAAGTCCGATGCCCAGAATATTCAGTTTTGCCGCCGTGCCCGGGATTACCATGGCCCGAAAGGACCCGTGGACCTCGGTGAGGCATCGGGGATCCGCAGCCCCTTCACGGTTCAGGATTTCACGCACCGCCAGGCCGAGCGTGGCGGTGCCTTGATAGATCGTTCCGGGTAGTCCGGCCTGTATTGCAAAAGCGGTCGACGTGTGGATCGGAAAAGAAATGTCACTGCAGGCATCGTAGACGTGGGCCGCCAGGGGGCCGACGTTGAGGACAGCCTCCCAGCCACCAGCAAGATTTTCGGGGAGCGGTTCGGGCCGGGGCAGGTCCGCGTCGCCACATGCCGGGCCCACCAGCGCAACACCACGGAGCAGTCCGGTGATGTACTCCGTAAACAGGGCCTCACCCCGACGACTCCGGGCGTCATAGCGGATAACGGCCAAGGTTCCCGCGGGATGGGGCATGAGCGCGCGAATGCTTCCTTCGATCTCAAGATGGGCATCGGGGTCCATCGGGCCGCGCCAGATAATGGACTCGTTGTAGTGTACCTGGCGTGCCCGCACTTCTGGAGCGAAGCCTCCCCCCTCCCACACGTCGTCGAATCCCGCGGAGAGCGGCCACGTCAGGGCGACGGCGAGCATCGGGTGGGCAAGAATTCCTTCCGGTCGGGTATCGTCGAAATACCACGGGTTGTTGTCGTCGAGGCCAGCGGCAAAGTTCATGCATTGACGCGGCGACAGGGAGACGTTCCGTGGTCGGCAGGTGCTACCGACGACGGCGGAGGAAATGGTCAGGCCGCCGCTCATGGACACACTACCCGGCGGTCTTGCGGATCGCGGAGAGGGGTATGATCGGTCCAGATCGAGGTCGTCCTGTTTGTTCCTTCGACCATGCTTTTCCGAAATCCTCTCTCATGGCCGAACCCGACGTCCTGATCCTTACCCTTCGAGCTATCGCCCGACGCTGAAATACGTGAACCCGTGCTCCGCCAGATCTTCCGGCTTGAAGAGATTACGGCCATCGAAGATAACGCGTTCGGCCATGAGTTCCGCCATGCGCCC
>JBIJDL010000575.1:0-4072 GCA_044344195.1 Candidatus Hydrogenedentales bacterium | reverse complement strand
CGCCATAGTTTAGGTTCCACTTGTATTCCTTCGCCGCATACTGGATGAGCTGGAAGCCCTGGGCGTAGGAGCAGATCTTGGACATATAGAGCGCCTGGCGCAGGTTTTCGAGCGCTTCCGCCTTCTCGATGTCGATGGGCGAGGCGGCGGGGCCGGTAAGTACTTTGGAAGCCGCCACGCGCTCGCCCTTGATGGCGGAGAGGCAGCGGGCAAATACGGCTTCGGCCACCGTGGGGACCGGCGCGCCAAGGTCCAGGCCGCTCGTGGAGGTCCACTTGCCGGTGCCCTTCTGGCCAGCCGTGTCCAGGATCACATCGACCATCGGCTTACCGGTTTCGTCGTCCATCTTGGCCAGGATCTCAGCCGTGATCTCAATGAGGTAGCTGTCGAGCTCGGTCTTGTTCCAGTTGGCGAAGACTTCCGCCTGCTCCGGCGCGGAGAGGCCCAGAAGGCCCTTCATGATGGAATAGACCTCGCAGATCATCTGCATGTCGCCGTACTCGATGCCGTTGTGAACCATCTTTACATAGTGACCCGCGCCGTCCGTACCGATGAATTCGCAGCAGGGCGAACCGTCGGCCACCTTGGCGGCTATCGCCTGAAAAATGCCTTTCACGTGTTCCCACGCTTCCTTCGAGCCGCCGGGCATGATGGAGGGGCCCATGAGCGCGCCTTCTTCGCCACCGGAGACGCCGGTGCCGATGAAGAGCAGGCCCTTCTCTTCGAGGTACTTCGCGCGACGGATCGTATCGGGGAAATAGGTGTTGCCCCCGTCGATGATGATGTCGCCCTTTTCCAGGTGGGGGATAAGTTGCTCGATGAAATCATCGACTGCGCTGCCGGCCTTAACCAGCATCATCACGCGCCGGGGCTTCTCCAGGCTCTCGCACAGCTCTTGAATGCTGTGGCAGCCCTTGATGTTCTTGCCCTTGGCGCGGCCCGCGACGAAATCGTCGACCTTGGAGACCGTGCGATTGTACACGGCCACGCCGTAGCCGTTGCGTTCCATATTCAGGACCAGATTCTCGCCCATCACGGCGAGGCCAATCAGTCCAATATTCATTGTGCTCATGCGTAATCCTTCGTTGGGTTTTCTATGGTCACCGTTCGCGGGTAATGGGTAGGTCAGGGCGCAAAGCCCACCTTGCGCGTGCGCTCTTCCGCACGCCGGAAGTGGTGGATGAGGCAGGCCGTCTTGTCTTCAATTTCCAGGGGCGTCACCGCCACCAGTTCCCAGCCTTCGCTGCCGAGGGCGCAGAGCTGCGTGTCGATATCGCAACTCTCTTGAACGTGCCCGTGGATTACATTCACTGAAAGTGTCTTGTACTCCCAACCGTCTGGCATGGCGTGGCTCCTTGTGGGTTTATTCGCGGGCCGCCTGAAGTTCATAGGCGGGCAGTTTCTTCTCGGCAAATATCGGTGCAAAGCGGGTGAAGCGCTGGCGACCGTTAATGACTGGCACGCTCGCCCAATCCTCGCCAATGAGCGGCGTGGCATATTTCAGGAAGTCGTCTGTCACGTCGATCTTGTTCGGCGCAATCCACGCTTCGGGGAAGGTGCGCTCGGAATTGGCCACAAGCTCCAAGGGCACCTTGCCGTATTCTACATTATAGATCAGACCCGGCTTGCGCAGGATGGTGGACATCCAGCCGTTCTCGCCACTCGCGGCAATCTCCGCCGCCTTCTGGCCCACGCGATAAGCCTCGTCGAGGTCCACCACGGAAGCATAGGCGCAGGTGTCGCGCTGGTCGCAACCGGGCACCTGGCCTCGGGCCGCGCCGCGCGTGGCGAGGCCGCGATCGTTCAGCAGGTTCACCACCTTCTGCGCCACGGTCAGCTTGGACGCGCCGAACTGCGCGTGGCCGAAGGAGTCCTTCACCTCGCCCAGGTCGCCCACATCAAAGCCCTCGCTCACCACCACCACGCAACGGCCATCCTTGCGGAGCTGGTCGTTGATGTTGTCGCACATTTCCTCGGCGCTCACGGCGGATTCGCGCAGGTAGATCTGGAGCGGCAGTTCGCGCTTAGGATCGGCCAGGCGCGCCGCAGCGGGAATATAACCGATCTGTCTGCCCATGGCCTGAATCACCAGCACGGGATCGGCGGGGGAGGATCCGGCGTTTTCTTCGTTCGCATTCTGAACAATACCCATCCAATACCGCGCCACGCTGCCGTAGCCGGGCGTGTGGTCGATGAGCTTGAACTCGGAGTCACCCACGTCGTTGTCGATGGTCTTGGGTACGCCCACGGCGATCAGATCGAGGCCACGCTCGTGGGCCAGCTTCGCCACCTTGTGTGCCGTGTCCATGGAGTCGTTGCCGCCATTGTAAAAGAAGTAGCCGATGTCGTGGGCCTTCATCACGGCGATGATGCGATCAAAATCTTCGGTCTGCTTGTCTTTGAGCTTGTATCGACAGGTACCTATGGCACCCGCAGCCGGGGTGTAGCGGAGCAGGGCCACTTCGTCTTCGGACTGGGCGGAAAGATCGAGAAGCTCTTCCTTCAGTACGCCCTCAATGCCGTGCCAGCCACCGTAGATGGTCCCGAAGCTATCTGGGAAAGTCTTGCAGCCGTCGATGACGCCGCGCAGCGAACTGTTGATCACCGGGCTCGGTCCACCCGATTGTGCGACGATCACATTTTTACCCATGGTACTTCTCCTGTTTCCGCAACTAATATCGTGGTCAGCCGCTTCCCTGCGGCCCGTCTCCGTTTTGTTCGGAGAACCAGCGCAACAGGAAGCCGCGATCTTTGTCCAGCATGCAGGCCTTAACGTACAAGGCCGCATCGTAGTCAGGATAGGTCGCAAGCACCCGGTTGATGGCCTTCACGCCCTCCAGTTTTCCATTGCGGAGAAACGTGGTCAGCGCTTCCTGAAGTCCTATCTCCGGGCGGGCTCGCTCCGGCTGTGACAGCGCTGCGAAACTGCGCAAGGCCGCGTCGTAGCTGGCGTTGGCCGCGTCCGAATTACCCGATCGGTCCCATAGTATACCTTGGAGCAGATGGGCCTGTACAAAATTCGGCGAACGGGCCGTCAGGGCGGAACAGAGCCCCAGGGCCTCCTCAAATTGTCCCGCCCGCCCCAGCAGACTCGCCAGCAAAAAGGCAGCCGCGTCAAAGTCGGGATCCGCTTCATAGGCCGCGCGGGCCTGCGCCAGTGCCGCATTGGCATCACCCGATTTTAGCGCGGTCTGGGCAGCGTCATAGGCCGTCACCGCCTGGGTCTTGGGGGTGTGGCTGGTCTCGCGGGGCTCACTGTAGCAACCGCAAAGGGAGAAAATGAGAGGGAGGAACCACAAAGAACGCATAGAACACAAAGATCTTCGATCGTGACCACGGGTGCCACCCTCAAGCGGCGGAGCGCAGCGACAGAGCTTGTGGGTGTGGGGACTACATGCTGGGGCTGGCGTTCCATCACACCAACGTCGCCGGAGAAAGTCGCCCCGAGAGCAGAATTGAGCCTGGAGGCGTGTTTCCTCGTTTGACGTCACTTCACCCACAAGCTCCCGCGGCGAAGCCGCCCCGCTTGAGGGTGGCACGCTTGGAGGACTTATTGCTCGTATGGCCCTTCCTATCCGTGCCATCCGTGGTAGCAACTACTCGCCCTCAATGCGGTACAGGATTTCACCGGCGTTGTGTACCACCAGAATTCCCTCGTCTTCCCGGTTTTCATAGTCGGCGATGTTAATCGAGTTAATATCGCGGTAGCCCAAGTTGATTTCCCGGCAGACTTCCTCGGGAATCGAGGTCGCCAGGGTTACATCGACGCGCGGACTCTCCACGCCATCTTCATAGGTGCCATTGCCGCGCACATGGGTTGAATGGGCCTTGATCGTGCCGGGGATGTCCGCAAAGCGCTCCGCCTGCTTCGTGAAGTAGTCGCGCACGTGGTAGCCGACCTTCTTGATCATCACATCATGGGTCACGCTCACTTCGTGGATGTGACCGCCGTAGATGATCAGCTCGCCGCCGTCCGCCACCACGGGCTCCAGCTTGTACATGCACTTGCCCGCCACCCAGATCTCGTCGTACATGGGCGGCGCAATCGCCAGCACCGTCTTGAAGGGCTTTT
>JBIJDL010000576.1:0-4072 GCA_044344195.1 Candidatus Hydrogenedentales bacterium | reverse complement strand
AAAAAGGAACAGGAGCCATTTCTCCAGCCCAAAATTTTTCGCTTCAAAGGAGCTTGGACCGCCCGGACTATAGCACGCGGTC
The DNA here is from genome assembly GCA_044344195.1 of Candidatus Hydrogenedentales bacterium. GTDB lineage: Bacteria > Hydrogenedentota > Hydrogenedentia > Hydrogenedentales > JAEUWI01 > JAEUWI01. Next base: position 3,990 of record JBIJDL010000576.1, on the reverse strand, counting down.
CTCAAGTGTCGATGCCAATGGTCCATTTCGAAAAACGCTTACTTTTCGACCTTGAACTTAGAGTCATTCGAACGCTACATGTCCGGAATGCGTTCTGGGCATGGTCGTGCGCTTTGCCTCGGACAAGACTTTCCGAACGCCTTTTCCTTCGTGCTCTTTATGCCTTCGCGGTAGAAATTCTTTTTAGGCTTGCGTGACCGTGTCTACCGGTCGTTAGACTATTATTGCAATTATTTAACCTAGACGCAACATACCATTAACCATAACTATACTGAACATTGAAACAACTGATTTGTCAATCACTTACAAACGGTGGTATGGTTCTCAGGGTCGCATTGAGAGTGTAAGTGGCGGCCAAAGGTCTGGCAAGGCAGAGCGACGCGGGATCCGTCTGCCCTTTCCCATTTTTATCCCACGCGAAAGGATGACGAATACAATGGCATCACTGGAAGTGCCCGAGGGCCTGGAAATCCTGGGACCCGTTTCGGACACGCACGCGGAGATCCTTACACCGGAGGCACTTGCGTTCTACGCGACACTGCACCGCGCCTTCAATCCGCGACGGCTGGAATTGCTCGAAAAGCGCAAGGAACGCCAGGCCGCTCTCGATAGCGGCGTTCTACCCGATTTCTTCCCCGAGACCAAAGAGGTCCGCGAAGGTGAATGGCGCGTCGATCCGGTGCCCGCCGACTTCCAGGACCGAAGAGTGGAGATCACCGGTCCGGTTGATCGCAAAATGGTCATCAATGCGCTGAACTCCGGCGCGAAAACGTACATGGCCGACTTCGAAGATTCCCATGGACCCACCTGGGAGGCCACGCTTGATGGCCAGGTCAACATGCGCGACGCCGTGCGCCGCCAGATCGACTTCACCGCGCCGAACGGCAAAGAATATAAGCTCAACGACAAGACGGCCGTGCTCCTGGTTCGCCCCCGTGGCTGGCACCTTTCCGAAAAGCACGTGTTAGTGGACGGTGAGCGCGCTTCCGGCAGCATCTTCGATTTCGCGCTGTACTTTTTCCACAATGCGAAGTACCGCGTTGATCAGGGCTCCGGCGTCTACCTCTACCTGCCGAAGATGGAGCATTACCTCGAAGCGCGCCTGTGGAATGATATCTTCGTGAAGGCGCAGGAACTTGTCGGCGTGCCCCAGGGCACGGTGAAGGGCACGGTGCTCATCGAGCACATTCTCGCGGCCTTCCAGATGGAAGAAATACTCTACGAACTGCGCCACCACAGCGCCGGTCTCAACTGCGGTCGCTGGGACTACATCTTCAGCTTCATCAAGAAGTTTGCGAAGCGCGAAGACTATCTGATGCCGGATCGCGCACTGGTTGGCATGACCACGCCCTTCATGCGCGCCTATTCCCTCGCCTGCATCAAAACCTGCCACAAGCGCGGCACCTTCGCGATGGGTGGCATGGCGGCTCAGATCCCGATCAAAAACGATCCCGAAGCGAACGAGCGCGCCATGACCAAGGTGCACACCGACAAGAAACGGGAAGCCGAAGACGGACACGACGGCACTTGGGTGGCCCACCCGGCGCTGGTGGCCATTGCCCTGGAAGAGTTCGACAAGGTGCTGGGCAGCAAGCCCAACCAGATCGACAAGCAGCGCGACGACGTGACCCTGTCGCAGGCCGATCTGCTGGCCGTGCCCTCGGGCGCGTTTACGGAGCACGGCATCCGCGAGAACATCAAGGTGGGTGTCCAGTACCTCGAAGCCTGGCTGAGCGGTATAGGTTGCGTGCCGCTGTACAACCTCATGGAAGACGCGGCGACCGCCGAGATCTCCCGCACCCAGCTCTGGCAGTGGGTACACAACAAGAAGGCGGTGCTCGACGACGGCCGCCCGGTGACGCTCGAACTCGTTCGCGCGATTGCCAAAGAAGAAATGGACGCTATCAAGGCGGAAGTGGGCGAGGCGCGTTATGCCAGCGGCAAGTACGAAGCCGCCGCCCGATTGTTTGACGAGTTTACGGCCAATAATGAACTGGCCGAGTTCTTGACCTTGGCCGCCTACGAGCAACTGCCCTGATCGGCCCGCCGCAACCGGGAGGCATTCCCAGACCCGGCACCGGTTGAAAAATTTCAGATAGACGGCCTTCTCCGGGAACGAGGCCCCAAACTCCATACCAATGCCGCGAGGCACACAAGGACAACGCAAATCATGAGCAGTAAGAACGGAACGAAGAAGAACCCGCTGATCGATCAGGCCGAAGTCGATGCGCTGAACGCCCTCTGGGCCTCCGACCGCTTCAAGGGCATCACGCGCTCCTACACCGCCGAGACGGTGCTCGAGCTGCGCGGCTCGATGAAGGTCGAATACACCATCGCCACAAAGACGGCCGAAAAGCTCTGGGCTTACGTGAACGAGCCCGGCAACGGCTACGTGAACGCCCTTGGCGCGCTGACCGGCAACCAGGCGATCCAGCAGGTGGAAGCGGGCCTTCGCGCCATCTATCTTTCCGGCTGGCAGGTGGCGGGCGACGCTAACCTGTCCTGCAACATGTACCCCGATCAGAGCCTTTACCCCTCCAACAGCGTGCCCGCAATCGTGTCCCGCATTAACAACGCCCTGAGCCGCCGCGACCAGGTTCAGACCATCAGCGGCGTGAAGAAGCATGACTACTTCCAGCCCATCGTGGCGGACGCGGAAGCCGGTTTCGGCGGGCCGCTCAACGCCTATGAACTTATGCTCCAGATGATCCAGGCGGGTGCCGCGGGTGTCCACTTCGAAGACCAGCTCGCCTCCGCCAAGAAATGCGGCCACCTGGGCGGCAAGGTGCTCGTGCCCAGCCGCGAGTTCATCAGCAAGCTCCACGCCGCACGCCTCGCCGCCGACGTGGCCAACGCCCCGACCGTGCTGGTCGCCCGTACCGATGCGGACGCCGCCGGCCTGCTGACCAGCGACATCGACGAGCGCGACCGCCCCTTCTGCACCGGCGAGCGCACCGTGGAAGGCTTCTACGTGACGAAGCCCGGCATCGACCAGGCCATCGCGCGCGGGCTGAACTACGCGCCCTACGCCGATCTGATCTGGTGCGAAACCAGCACGCCGGATCTGGCCGCCGCGAAGCAATTCGCCGATGCCATCCACGCCGAATACCCCGGCAAGTTGCTGGCCTACAACTGCTCGCCGTCCTTCAACTGGCGCTCGAAGCTCAGCGATGCCGATATTGCCCGTTTCCAGAACGAGATCGGCGCCATGGGCTACAAGTTCCAGTTCATCACCCTGGCGGGCTTCCACAACCTGAACCTCGGCATGTGGAAACTGGCCAACGGCTACAAGGACCGCCAGATGACCGCCTTCGTCGAAATGCAGGAAGAAGAATTCCGCGAAGTCGAGAATGGCTTCAACGCAGTAAAGCATCAGGCCTTCGTGGGCACGGGATTCTTCGACGCCATCACCAATGCCGTCTCCGACGGCGAGTCCTCCGTCACGGCGCTCAGCGGCTCCACTGAAGCGGAGCAGTTCCACTAAGCCAACCGCTAAATTCAAGTGACTCAGCCGGGCCGCAATTGCGGCCCGGTTTTTTCATGGGTCTATGGGTCTTCTGATGCATGGTTCATGAGTTTCATTGGTCCCATACGACGCATAGACCCATTCTTCGCCCTTCCACCTGATGCAAATTTGCAAAATACGGTATTTAGTTAACGAACTGGCTGATTAAAGCTCCGAGGATTCGTTCCATGGTAAAGGTGGTGGTAGCAGAAGATGACCGGCATGTCGCCCGACTCATCGCACGCGTTATGTCGTCAATGGGCTAGTTCCCATTATCTGCAATGACGGTATACGCGCGCTCAAGGCACTCGAAGACAATCCAGACACGTAATTGCTGAGTACCGATGTGTCCATGCCCAAGATGGATGGACGCTCACTTGTAATGGAAGTCCAGGGCAGAAGTGCTTTCAAGAAGCTCCCCATCATCATCACCTGAGGACGCGTGCGGGTGTCAGAAATCACCGACCTCTTGGATAACGGTGTGA
>JBIJDL010000574.1:0-4076 GCA_044344195.1 Candidatus Hydrogenedentales bacterium | reverse complement strand
TCTGCGCCTGGCGCTATGGCTATGAAAACGCGGACTGGATCATCGCGGGCAACGGCATGGACGAATTGCTCGCCCTGGCCCTGCGCACCTTCGTGGATCCCGGCGACGACGTGCTGGCTATGTACCCCACGTACACGCTCTACGAAGTGCTCTGCGCTCTGCACGGCTGCAATTTGAAGTACGTCGATCTCGGCGAGAACTACGAACTCACCGAAGAATTCTTCACGACGCCCGCGCGCCTGTGTTTCTTCACGCGGCCCAACGCGCCAACGGGCGTGGCCGCGAGCCGCGAGGAAGTGGAGCGCTTCTGTGCCGCGTTCGACGGCATCGTGGTGATCGACGAAGCCTACGCCGACTTCGCCGACGACACCTGCATCGATCTGCCGAAACAGTTCGACAATGTGATCGTCATGCGGACCTTCTCCAAGTCCTTCAGCCTCGCGGGCATGCGGATCGGCACGGCGGTGGCCAATCCGGCGTTCATCAACGAGTTCCTGAAGACCAAAGATTCCTACAACATGAACGCCATCGCCCAGGCTGTCGGTATTGCCGCCATGGACGACTACGCCCACATGGAAGCCTCCGCGGGCAAGGTCTGCGTCACCAGGGAACGCGTCCGCGAAGAACTCATCGCCATGGGCTTCGACGTGCCCGATTCCCAGACGAACTTTCTGCTCGCCCACTGGCACGGCCTGCCGACCGCAAAAGAAATTTTCGAGCAACTTCGCGAAGCGGGAATCCTCGTGCGTTACTTCAACTATCGCAGGTTGGAGAAGGCGTTGCGGATTACGATTGGTACCGACGAAGAGTGCGACGAACTGCTGACGGCCCTGCGAGGGATGCTGGCGTAGGAGTGGATAACTGGAGTGGATGATGACGGGTCGGTCATTCTGGGTGTGGTTGCAGTCACTTCACCCACAAACTTCCCCCGCTTCGCTCCTCCGTTTGAGGGTGGCACCCCCGTGTCACCTTCACATTCCACGGGTGCCACCCTCAAGCGGGGCGGCTTGCCGCGGGAGCTTGTGGGTGCGGGGACGTCTGTTTACAATAGGGTTTCCAACCAAGTGCAAAGTCTAAAACTACCTTTGGGGACTCGTGATGGAAATCCCGCCACATCGCAAGACTCGTGAGACCTACAACACACCCGGGGAACCCCACGAACTCACCTTCACTTGCTACAAGTTTCGCAAGTTCTTGAGCAAAGACCGGACCCGCCAATACGTAATTGATGCCCTGGCTCGATTCCCGGGAGAGTACGATTTCGACCTCTGGGCTTACGTCATCATGCCGGAGCACATGCACCTGATCGTGGCCCCGCGCATGGATGAGTACGATATGTCGGATTTTCTAAAGCCGTTCAAGCAGTCGGTTTCGCGCAAGGCAATCAACTACCTCCGGCGGTATAATCCAGATGGACTCCGGCATCTGGCGACGGGGATGAAGGATGCACCTTATGCCTTCTGGATGGACGGGCCGGGCTACGACCGCAATGTAATGAAACGGAAGACGTTGAACGACATGGTGAACTACGTCCATATGAATCCTGTGCGGAGGGGATTGGTGGAATCGCCGGAGGGCTGGGCGTGGTCCAGTGCACGGGAGTGGCTGGAGCCGGGTTCCGGCCCGGTGCCTTTGGATCTGGATTCTTATCCGTATTGAGCGTGTCGTCCGCATTTGCAGTCCCTGCACCCACAAACTTCCCCCGCGTCGCTCCTCCGTTTGAGGGTGGCACCCGTGGTGATTGAGGTTGATTTGGAGTAGGTTTCTTGAGGTTGTAGTCCGTTCACCCACAAGCATCCCCCGCTTCGCTCCTCTGCTTGAGGGTGGCACCCGTGGAGTTGAAAGTGGGACTTGGGGTGCCACCCTCAAGCGGGGCGGCTTGCCGCGGGAGCTTGTGGGTGTTTCATTACGGATCCACCTCTGGTAGTGCCACCGTCACCTCCGTCACTTTTCCCTCCGCGATTTCCACGTGCGCCAGGGCTGCGCGGTAACTCGATTCATCGAAAGTTTCGGATTCCACATCGGCGATCAATGCGCCCAACATTACCGTGTACGTGCCTGCTGCCAGATCGTCAAATGCGAAGCGGCCATCGGCCTCGCATTGCATCTGGCCTGCGATGATGCCAGGCGTGTCCAGCGTTCCCAATTCCTTCAGCGTGGGCACGTTGTTCCATTCGCCCGTCGCCAGAACGACGTTTGCAAGGTCGCCCTCGGCGAGGTTCGTGACCATGCCCTCCAGTTGGCCCGAGCCGATCTCGAAATCCACACGCAGCCGCTCGCCGGGCGACAGGTTTCCCGTGTAGTGCCTGTTCCACGTCCCTTCGCCGCGTTTGCTGTTTTTCGCAGCTACGACGCGAATCGGACCTTCCGCAACGAACTCGGCGATATAGGTCCCGTCCGGGCCGGTGGTGCCGTGCACATTTTCATCGTCGCCCATGGATACCATAACGTTCGCTCCCGCGCGGGGCTCCCCATTGATGGTCACGACGCCCTCGACGATTCCCGTTCCCGTGCCGAGCTGGATATTCGCGATGGTTTCCGTCGAATCCAATACCTCGATTTTTCGGGAGTTGATTGAGCGCTGGTTGGCCGCCTCTTTGCCCGGTAGCGTGCAGGCTCCGTAAAGCACTGCGGCTCCGGGGCGAACGTCCTTGAAGAGGAATTCGCCGTTCGCGTCTGTCCGGGTCCAGGTGGGGTTCTCGCCTACGCCGTCGTAGCCCAGCGATACCTGAGCGCCCTGGACCGGTTTTCCCGCGATGGAGACAACGCCGCGCACATCCGGCAGGGCATCGAGTTCCCGGGGGAGTTCGAACACAATGAAGTCCGCACGCTCCTGAACGGTCACCTGCCTGGATAAGGCATGCGCGGGAAGCCCGGTGTCAGCCGAAGCGACCGGCGTCGGATCGGTCGGATCCGAGAAGGGTATAGTGGCGGGTTTCGGGAAGGCCGACAGCGTGTAAGCGCCCAAAGGCAACGGGCCGAGGATGAATCGCCCGCTGGCCGTCACTCGGGCATCAAGTACTCCGTTATGGCCGGACGCATTCCCCCTTGGCTCGCCATGGTAACCAAGCACCGCGAGATCCGAGGCGTTGGGCCTCGCCACGACCTGCGCGTCCATCGCGGGAGACCCGTCCGCATGGCGCACTTCGCCTTCGAGGAAACCGGCAGGCTCCAGACACAATTCAACGCCCTCAATGCCCTCCGGTGCAAGTTCGATGGGGGCCGTGGCCGGACTGATTGCACTGTCGCTCATTGCTTGAAGCCGGATCGATTGGATCGTCCGCTTCTTCTCCTTCCAGCGAAGTTCGAAGTGCCCGGTTTCGTCGGTGCAGCCGTTGTCCGCATACCACTTCCCGTTTCCGTCCGCGAAAACCCAAGCACCCTTGACCGGTTTACCTTCAGCATCTATGACGTGTCCGGTAATACGGACGCCTGGATCGATAAGGAGATCGACGTCGTCGTAGCGGCGGCCGGGGAACACATTCTGGAATACTGGATCGGCCCCGGCATCCTCGGCGATGAAAGTGAAGTCGCCCGTGGGCAAACCCTCAAAGCGGTAACGCCCTACCGCATCGGCGCGCGTCCGCCAAACCAGCGAGCCCTCCTCAAAATTCCGGCGGCTTTCGATAAAAGCCTGCACCATGCCGTGGGGAATGGGTGCGCCCGTCTCGGCATCGCGCACCATACCGGTGACTTCACCGCCCTGATAGGCTTCGATGACTAAATCGCCCACGGTACCTTCAGTGGCAAGATCGATCAACCGGCTCAGCGGCTCGCCAAGGGGTTGGTCCCCCATAGAGAGGCGAACGTAATACGGGGCCGGCATGAGCGCGTCAAACGCGAAGCGGCCTTGCTCGTCGCTGGTCGCCGTATGTACCTGTTCGGGTCGGGCCCAGGCAATGAGTCTTACACCTGGGAGCGCACGGCCCGAACGCTGCTCGATGACGGTTCCCGCAATCCGGCATGGGGCGGGCAACTGGATGCGCACGCCTGATTGTCCGGAGTACGCCTCAATGTCGCCGGAGGCATGTCCCTCGGCGGAGGCCCGGATGAAGTAGCGGCCCGGGATCAACCCG
>JBIJDL010000573.1:0-4079 GCA_044344195.1 Candidatus Hydrogenedentales bacterium | reverse complement strand
CTACGTGGTGAAAGGAAATTTCCGCCACGTCAAGCTCCGCACGTGCCGACACCGATACATCTGCCCCGGCGACTAGCAATGCGGCTATGAGAAGCAAGGTACATGTCATGAACGCAACTTCATCCTTACAATACTACGTTCCGTGTGCCGTATCGGCACAAACTCTTTTTTTCTTACCACGGATGGCACGGATTAAACGGATTTTCGCTGCCCTGCAGTTCACGTTCGAAGAGGGGGGCTTCTTCGCTCACAGGCAAACTCTCTGATGCCAATTGTCTGTTTTTGTATTCAACCGACGAGAGCGCGCTGGCGCAATCGCGTGAAACAAGTTTCATGCGTATCCGGAAAAACCATCCATGCCATTCGTGATAAAGGTATTCCCTACAATACTATGCGAACGATCTCCACTTTGGGGTGGGCCGAAAAATTCACCAGGAATCCCAGTTTCATTCCAGTCGCTTTCAGGTAGTTCATGACTTGTCCGCGATGTTTGTCCGTCAGGCACTCCACCGTCTTCAGTTCCACGATGATTTTCTCGTAGCAGATAAAGTCTGGTTTGTATTTCTGTGTCAACACTTCGCCCTTATAGTCCAACATAAGTTCCGGCTGGGAACGGAACGGTATTCCCTGGCGCCGCATTTCCTTTTCGAGACACTCCTGGCAAACCGACTCAAAGAAACCTGACCCCTTCTCATTGTGAACTTCATAACACGCGCCCCGAATCGCAAAACTTTCCGATTCAAAAATCAAGTTGCCCATTATAAGCGCCTCCTGAAACTTTCATCCGTGCTATCCGCGTAATCCGTGGTCAAATAAGTTCTTCAGAACGGCTTTCACGCCAGCAGCCGCCGCTCACGCATCCGAAAAAATCGGTGCAGCGCGTCGATATAGCCCGTGTCCGTTCTCACCTCGATCAAATCCACGCGGGTACGCTTGAGCACCGAGGCCCGGTGCGCTCTTCGCCGTTCGCCATCTTCCTCATAGGCTTCCCGGAGATTGCGACTGCCCGTGTCCACCACCGCCTCCACGCCCGTCTCGCAATCCCGCACCGAAATCACGCCGACGTTAGGAAGTATGAACTCCCGAGGATCGTCCACCGCCACCGCGATGGTATCGTGCTTCCGCCGGGTGATGCGCAACGCGGGCTCGTATTGCGCCGCCATGAAATCGGATACGATGAACACAATCGCATGGCGCGCCACCACCTGATTCAGATAGTCCAGCGCCCCGGCCAGATTGGTGCCCGTTCCCCGGGGCTCGAAACACAGCAACTCGCGGATAACCCGTAGCACATGCTTGCGGCCCTTGGCCGGACGAACGAAAAGCTCCACCTGCTCCGTGAAAATCAGCAGGCCCACCTTGTCGTTATTCTTGATTGCGGAATAGGCCAGCACGGCGCACAGTTCCGCGCAAAGTTCGCTCTTGAGACGCGTCCGGCTGCCAAAGCGGCCCGAAGCGCTGCCGTCCACCACCAGCATCACGGTCTGCTCCCGCTCCTCCGTCATCACCTTGATGTGGGGCTGGCCCGTCCGCGCGGTAACGTTCCAGTCGATGGTTCGCACATCGTCGCCCGGAACGTACTCCCGGACTTCTTTGAAGACCATGCCCTGGCCCTTGAAGACACTTTCATACTGTCCCGTCAGTAGATCGTTCACCACACGGCGCGTGCGAATGTGCATCCGCTGTATCTGCTGCATGACTTCGGCGGGTATCATGGCTACGGCCTCCGGGAAGTGCCCAATTTCAGGGCACCGGTACCGTTTCGAGAATTTTCTTGATCAGGAGCTCGGGTGTGATGTTTTCCGCCTCGGCCTCGTAGCTTTCCTTAACGCGATGCCGCAACACGTCCATGGCGATCTGCTTGACGTCGTGGGGGAAAACATTCCCCTCGCCCTGCAAATAGGCCAGCGCCCGTGCCCCCTGTTGGAGAAAGAGCGTGGCGCGGGGGGACGCGCCATATTCAATGAGATGGCTCATCTTGAGGCCGAAGGCCTCGGGCTGCCGCGTGGCATGGACAATGTCAACTATATAATCCTTGACCTTGGTGTCCACGTAAATCTCATTGACCAGGGCGCGCGCATCCAGGATTTCCTGCCGCGTCACGACAGCCTCGACTTTCCGCCGATTCAAGAGGTCCACACGGTCCATGATTGCCCGCTCCTCTTCCCGAGAGGGATAGGTAATCCTCACTTTGAGCATGAAACGGTCGATCTGGGCTTCGGGCAGCGGGTAGGTGCCCTCGTGCTCCAGCGGATTCTGCGTCGCGAGCACCATGAAGGGCTCCTGCATGAGATAGGTCTCGTCCCCAATGGTCACCTGCCGCTCCTGCATCACCTCCAGCAGAGCGCTCTGGACCTTGGCAGGCGCGCGATTGATTTCGTCCGCCAGGATAATATTGCTGAAAATGGGCCCCTTTTTCACAGTAAACTCGCCGGATTTCGGGTTGTAGACCTGGGTACCCACGAGATCGGCGGGCAGCAAATCGGGCGTAAACTGGATCCGTTTGAAGCCGCAGGCGATGGCCTGGGCCAGCGTGGTGACCGCCGTGGTCTTGGCCAGCCCCGGAACGCCCTCCAGCAGAATATGCCCATTGGAAAGCAGCCCCACCAGCATCCGGTCCACCATGTAGTGCTGGCCAACGAGCACCTCGCCCATGGCCCGCCGCAGGCGGGAAACCAATTGCGACTGCTGGGCGACTCGGCGCCTTACCTCTTCCACCTGGGTTGCCATTGCCACTGCTCCACTGCATGCACTATCCGGTTCCGGGCTTGGCGGCCCCCATCGGCATCGGGCGGCCCGACGGGGCGGCTCCGCGCGCGCCATCGAAGGCCGCACCCGTACTCTAATCTATCAGGTAAGGCACTCGGAACCCAAGCAATAAGGCTCCGGTATCATTGCGCAATTTTCGTGATTATGCTACGATGCCTAAGGCTTTATTGAGGCATACGAGGTGGGGTCACGAGCCTCCGTCGGCCGATGCGACGCCGTAAATGCGAAATGGACAGCGAGGTGGTGCCTTTGCCTATCGACAAGAACCGGATCACCAAGATCCTGATTGTGGACGACATGCCGGAAAACGCCATGGTGCTCCGCAGTTTTCTCGCGCCCATGGGGTATCACATTGACGCCGTCACGCGGGGCGAAGACGCACTGACCATGGTGGAAGAAAATCCGCCCGACGTCATTCTGCTCGACATCATGATGCCGGGAATGAACGGTTTTGAAGTCTGCCGGCGCCTCAAGCAGGATCCAGAGACCCAGCACATCCCCGTGGTGATCATCACGGGCATGTCCGACAAGGAAACCAATATCGAGGCCGTAAAATCGGGGGCCGATGATTTCCTTATCAAGCCCTTTGACCGCATTCTTCTGGAAGCCCGGATCAAGACATCCTCCAAGACCAAGCTTCTCCACGACCGCCTGATCGAGTACAAGCGCGAACTGGAGCATAAAGTGGTCGAGCGCACCGAGCAAGTGGTGCTCACGCAGCAGGTCACGGTTTTTTCCCTGGCCAAGCTGGCCGAATCGCGCGACAACGAGACGGGCGATCACCTCGAACGGATGCGCTCCTATGCCCGCGAACTGTGCAAAGAAGTCGTTCGCCTTCCCAAGTACAGTGATACCTTTGGCCCGACCTTCGTCGATGAGATCTACAAGTCCACCCCACTCCACGATATAGGAAAGGTCGGCATCCCCGATCGTATTCTCCTGAAACCGGGAAAGCTCACCCACGACGAGTTCGAGATCATGAAGCAGCACAGCATGATCGGCGGAGACACTCTCAAGGCGGCGGATATCGAGGCGGGTCGCGACTCCTTCCTGACCACCGGTCGGGATATTGCCTATTACCACCATGAAAAATGGAACGGCACCGGCTACCCCTTCCAGCTCTCCGGTGAAGACATTCCCCTCTGTGCGCGCATCGCGGCCCTGGCCGACGTCTACGACGCGCTTTCATCCCGCCGTCCCTACAAGGAACCCTTCAGCCACGAAAAATCCAAAGCGATCATTCTCGAAGGCCGAGAGAGCCATTTTGATCCGGACATCGTGGATGCCTTCCTAGCCAAAGAAGAACGCTT
>JBIJDL010000572.1:0-4091 GCA_044344195.1 Candidatus Hydrogenedentales bacterium | reverse complement strand
TGAGTATGGACGGAATAATGTGGCACCGCCGAGAAATCAGGCGGCAAACAGAGAATACAAACCCTGTCCCCAAGCTCGGAAGCCCTCCGCCTACTCGACAGCTCCTCGAAGGTGCAATCTCGGGCGTGAATTGAATTACCAGTCCTTCGGAAAATCCACGAAATACCCCGTGATCCCCTTGGAATTGTCGCGAATTTCATAGTCCACCAACAGGCGGCGATTAGGCCCAACGCTTACCGAGGAAAGATAGCTTCCGTCGGGGATGGTGGCGCCCTCGGGACCGTAGCGATAGCAGGGCAGTTGATCTTCCACGTCCCACGTGGTGAAGGTCGGATCCGAGGTGGTTGCGGCGGCCACGGACTCCATGCGGCGGTTTGGATAGATCACCGTCACTTTTCCGTGCTGCAGGGTGATCTCTGCCGGACTCGGATAGCGCGCACTCACCAGATTGGTCCGCCGCGCGGGTGACCAGGTCTGGCCCAAGTCCACGCTTTCGCTAACCCAGAAATAGCCGTCTGTGTTTGGCGCACTATTACGAATGATCCCGATGAGGCGCCTGGGAGAAACCTCCAACACGTCCCACTCGTCGCCAACGAACTGATCCGTGTTTTCGATAGCGGCGGTTTTCCAAGTCTTCCCGCCATCGGTCGAACGAGCCGCCAGACTCTGGTCGCCGGGGGCGCGGTAGTAAGGCAGGAGCAGGGAACCGTCTGACAACTCCACGACAGCGGCCCGCGTGCGGGTCTCGTCGAGACCAATGGGCGCGGGAGCGGACCAGCTTTCGCCACCATTCGAAGAAAAGGAACCCATGGTCTGCGATTTCAGATCGCGGGTGTAGGTGTTGTACACCATGAACAGCCGCCCGTCCTTCAATTGCTCGATGGCGACGTTGCGGTCGTCGACCTCCGGCGCATCGATCACCGTGCGGGCCTCGGACCAGCTTTGCCCGTGATCCCGGCTTATGGAAAGCATGATTTTTCCGGACGGCGAGAAACCGTGCTCCGTCCCCTCGCGAAAGGCGCAGTACAGCGTTTCATCCGATCCGGCGCAGATCCACGGCCAGCCGGGATAGGTGCCCTCGTAAATCACCAGGTCGGGTGCTGACTTGGTATCGTTTATCGCGGGATCGGCGCTGACAGAAAGGGAAAAGATCCCGCTGCCGGTCAGCGTGATCACCCACAGGGTAGCGCTCACAAACAGGCCCAGGCGAATTCGCACGGTAAATCTCCTTTCGTGATGAAGGCCGCGACAAAAAATCTTGTGGTGGCTTTGACGAATGAAGCGCGGGCGATCATGCGGCGCGCTGGACCGGACGGGTTACACTCAATCAGTTCGGGCGCTCTTTGTGAACCAGCCAGCCCTCATCAAAGGCTACATGCTTGATCGTATAGCGGCGATACGTATAACTCACATGGACCATTCCGTCATCCGCCTGGATAATGCTGGGATAAGAAAACTCGCCCCAGTCGGCCTCCAGCGTGCGCTGTTCTTCCCACGTCTTGCCGTCGTCCGTCGATTGGATGATGCTCAGGGGATAGCGGTCCGACTGATCCGTGTCGTTGAAGATCAGGACGATGCGGCCGCTCTTCAGTTTCGTCATGGCGATGCCGGAGCCGGGGTTCTTCAGCCCGGTTGGCGTGGCCTCGCTCCAGGTCTGGCCTCCGTCGGACGAAGTGGCCATGGGAATCCGAGGATCCTGGCGGAGGAGGGAAAGGAGTGTGCCGTCATCGCGCTGTATCACGGTGGGCTGACTTCCTCCATTTACAAAGCCGCCAGGGGTCCATGTTTTTCCACCCGCGTCGAGAAACAGGAGGTAAGAGCCCCGGCCTTCATTGGTTTCTCCGCTGAGAGGCAGGGCGAAGCGCCCGTCTTTCAGCGTGAGGGGCACGTTGCGCGGTAAGGATCCGAACAGACCCGGGATCTCCGCATCCTCGCTCCAGGTGCGGCCGTTGTCCGCCGAAGTGCGATAAAAGAGGCGGCATTCGCCCCAGCCCGTACCCCGGCGCATGGGCCGGCTCTTCTCCATGCGACCCCACACGACTCCGACTTTATTTTCCGGTGTGCGGAAAATGACTGCGTTGCCCGGGGGCTGCTCGGGGTTCGAAAGCATGCGCTCCGGCGTCTCCCACGTGCGCTGACCCTTCGGCATCCGCGCGAGATAAAGCGCCTGGTCCTCTGCGGATTCATAACTCCCGCCATACCAAAGACATAGCAAGTCGCCATTGGGTGCTTCCGCCAGCGTGGAGCAATGCTGCACCGGCACGCCGGGTAGATCGTCGAATACGAAACTGGAATAGAAACGCATGGAGCCGTAAGGATTGTCGATCGTGCGCCGGTTGCCGGATTCATCCATCGGCGTGCCTTCGACAGGTGTTTCCGCCACCGCCACCGGCTTGTCGGCCATCAAGGCCTGTATGGCCAGATCCAGGCTGGCCGCGCCATCGGGACCGCGCAGCCCGCCGTGATAGAGCAGCTTCCCCCCATCATCCAGCAGGAAAAACTCCGGCGTCCGCTCCGCGCCGAACTGCTCTGCCGCAGCGCCCTCTGGATCGCGGTAGACCGGGAATATCACACCCCGGTTCTGCGTGAAGGTCTTGATTTCCGCCGCATCTTCTTCCGGCTTCGACACCACGCCCACAAAGAGCACTTCCTTCGTTCGGTAGCGTTCGTGCGTCTCGCTGATCTCGGCGATCTGCGATTCGGTCACGGAACATCGCGCGGACATAAAGACCACCACGGTTCCGCGGCGATCGCCGTAGTTGTCCATCGTACGAGGGATCCCCTCCAGATTCACCAGGGACACCGGCCCCGCGGCGGCCCCCAGGTCTAACGCCCCAACGGGCAGACCCGTGAGAATAAGCAACAAAACGATCCAGATAGCATTACGTAGTCCCGACATAACCGCGCTCCTTGTTGGTTTGCGTCGATTGTAGCACTGGGCGCGAACGCTGTCTATTGGTTCGTGCGCCTGTGGCTCGCGATGCCGCCGGGCTGGCAGCGCTCCATACGTGCATGTAACTTATTACATCGGGGGCCACTCGTAATTTTTTGTGGATCTTGCTCCAATCGATGGGCCGGTCAAGAGTCGCCTTCCTCCCACATTCTCGCACTACTGAACCGCCAATTTTCCGGCCTGTCAACAAGATTGGCCTGTACCGGATTCCAATGAATGTAGAAGAGTGTCCTGTTGAAATGTGCCTCGCTGCGCATGTAGCGATCAAAAACTTCGCGCTGCCAGAACGTGCCCCGTCGACCTATCCGCCGGTTTGCCTCATGGGCGGTATAGGATTTCCATGAGTGTGCCAGATCCTCAAGCGAATACCCCGCCACGGTCTCCACGAGCACGTGCACATGGTTGGGCATGACGCACCACGCGATTAACCGATAGCGCTCCCCGTCGAAGTGCAGAATGTTTTGCTCGATGAGTTCCGCGACCTCCGGACGCCGCAGCCAGCATGCGCCCTGTCCTTTGTCGAGATAGCGCTCGATCTTGCGCATTCGCTCCAACTCGTCGATTTCCTTGCGAAGAAGGGCCTCGTCGTAGGCGTCGAGGACTTCTTTCGGCATAGAATCGTGGAGGCGGTAGGTGATGAATTGGACCCTTCCCGGCTCATCGAAATGTGGAAGATAACCTCGAGAATACCAGCCGCGCATGGAGAGATCCCCCGTAATAGACTATTTACTATAGAGGTAAATTTCGAGCGGTATTAAGTTATCAAGTACGACTCGAAAGCACAAGTGTTTTATTGTGGCACCCAAGACTGGGCGGGACCGCTTAACCAATCAAGTGAAGCGTGTGCATGGAGCGCCGGCGGCCCGCCGGCAGACCCGCGAAGAATCCTGTGGAGTACTACCGGTGACATGGCCGAGGGAGAGTGTTGGAGGACTTAGCTGTACAGTGCGCCTTCGGCGCACGATGCCGCCGGGCCGGCGGTGTTCCATACGTGCGCGCGTTCTTTGGTGGTTCAAGTAAACGTGTCTTGCGTGCAGACACGAAAAGGCCCCTCCGCCGACGTGGCTGAGGGGCGGTTGCCTTGCTTCTATCGCCGCTCTATTTTACTTCCAAGGTCACGGGCGCCGCGCTCGCCTCC
>JBIJDL010000676.1:0-3139 GCA_044344195.1 Candidatus Hydrogenedentales bacterium | reverse complement strand
CCAATATGGCAGTCGTAGGCCGCACCGTTGCCGATCTGGGCGTGCCCGTCGAAGTGCTGATCCTGCTCATCGGCCGCGGCGAGGGTTTCGTGGTGCCCAGGGGTCAGACCCGCATAGAACCCTACGACACCCTCCTCATGCTGGGCGATGAAGACAAATTGAAAGAGGCCAACACCATCATCCTTGCGCCCCCGGTCGCGCGGAAGCCGGTCAAGACGCCGACGGATCCCCTGGCGGCCCTGCCCTACACGACCGACGAGAAGTATCTCTCGAAACAAGTCGTGCTCGTGGGTTACGGGCGCGTGGGGCGGCGCATCGCAGAACTACTTGCCCTCCGCGGCATCCCCTATGTGGTGACCGATCAAAACCGGGAGATCATCGAGAAACTGCGCAAATCCGGCGTGCCTGCGGTCGTGGGTGATGCGTCCAACGACATCGTGCTGGCCCAGGCCCACATCGCAAATGCGGCCATGCTGATTGTGGCGACCCCCGACACGATGAGGGTGCGGCAGATGGTGGACACGGCCCGGAAGATCAATCCCGAGATCGACGTGGTGATCCGGTCGCACAGCGAGATGGAGGCGACGCTGCTGGAGCAGGAGGAGACCGGGAAGATCTTCCTCGGCGAGCGGGAACTGGCGAACAGTATTTCCGCGTATGTGCTGGAGCGGCTGCGAAAGCCCGCCGAGCGTGTGGACTGAGTGGACTGAGTGGACATACTCGACCCTTCATAATTCATGATTTGTAATTTTCGATTCACCGGAGCCCATTGATGAGCGACACCTACTTCAGCATGCGCAATTTGCAATTTGTCCTTTACGAAGTAATGGAGGCCGAGGGGCTTTGCTCCTTGCCGCGCTTTGAGGAGCACTCGCGCGAGATCTTCGACATGGTGCTGGAGACCGGGAAGAAGCTTTGCGACGGCACGCTCTATCCCGCTCTGAAGGAGATGGATCAAATCGCGCCCGAGTTCAAAGATGGCCGGGTGACCGTTTCGCCCGTGGTGCGTGAACTGATGCGGGAATGTGGCGAGGGGGGCTGGATTGGCGCCCATGCGGACTTCGACCGGGGCGGTCAGCAACTGCCCGATACGGTGCTGGCGGCGCTCCGCTTTATGTTTTCCGCGTCGAACTACTCCGCCAGCGTCTACCCGTTCTTGAGCTCGGGTGCGGCCCAGTTGATTTTGTCATTCGGTTCCCCCGAGCTCGCGGACACCTATGTCCCCCCGATTTTCGAAGGGCGCTGGCAGGGCACGATGGCGATGACCGAGCCGCACGCGGGCAGTTCGCTGGCCGATCTCCAGAGTACGGCGCGGCGAACGGCGGAGGACTATTTCCTGCTCACGGGCCAGAAGATTTTCATCTCCTGTGGCGAGCACGACGGTGTGGACAATATCGTTCACCTGATGCTTGCGCGTATTGAAGGCGCGCCCGCGGGCGTGAAGGGCATCTCGCTTTTTGTCGTGCCCAAGTTGCGTCCGGATGGGCAGGGCGGACTGGTCCCGAACGACGTGGTCTGCACGGGGATCTTCCACAAGCTCGGCTACCGGGGGTCCCCCATCACGCAGTTGGAAATGGGCGAGCACGGCGACTGCCGCGCCTGGCTGGTGGGAGAAGAACACCAGGGTCTGCGCTACATGTTCCAGATGATGAACGAGGCCCGGGTGGGCGTGGGCATGGGCGCGACGGCCATCGCGACTGCCGCGTACTACGCGTCGCTGAAATACACACTGGAGCGTTGCCAGGGGCGACCGATTGCGGGGAAGGACCTGAGCGCACCGCAGATCCCGATTATTGAGCATGCGGATGTGAAGCGCATGCTGCTCTTTCAGCGTTCGATTGTTGAAGGCTCCCTCTCGCTGCTTGCCTATTGCTCCAAGCTGATCGATCTCATCCATGCCGGGCCTGTGGAGGAGCGGGAGGGGCACGAATTGCTGCTGGATTTTCTCACACCTATCGCCAAGAGCTATCCCTCCGAAATGGGCATTCTATCGGCCAGCGCGGGACTTCAATGTCTCGGCGGCTACGGCTATTGCGACGAGTTCCCTTTGGAACAGTATTATCGGGACGCGCGGATCCATCCGATTCACGAAGGCACCACGGGCATTCAGGGCTTGGATCTATTGGGACGCAAGGTGACGATGCGGAACGGAGCCGCTTATCGTGCGTTCATCGCGGCGGTCGAGGCAGCACTGGCCGAGGCGGCGGACGTGGAGATGCTCGGGGAAGCCTGTGCGGCCCTGCGCGACGCGGTCGGCTTGTTGAACGAGGTAACGGAGGCGCTGCTGAAGGCTGCTGCTTCGGGCGAGACCGAGGCCTTTCTGGCGGATGCCACGCTGTATCTGGAGTTGACGTCTTTGGTGGCCATTGGCTGGCACTGGGTCTTGCAGGGAACGGTGGCGGAGCGCGCTCTGGCCGTCGCGCCGGCGTCGCCGGACCGCCATTTCTACCTTGGCAAGCGGGACGCGTACACCTATTTTATTCGCTATGAACTGCCGAAGATCCACGGGCTCGCGGCACGGTTGAAGCAGTGTGATGGCTTCACGGCGCGGGTGGATGTGCGGAATTTTGAGGGGTCATGAGGGTTTGGCCGTAGAGAAGGATTTTCCCACAGATCCACACAAATCTGCACAGATAAGAAGCAAGACTGTCGCTGTTGGTTTCGATTCTCCTTCGATCGACAATTTTGCGCCCAGTTCCTGTCGTGAGATCTGTTCCGCAGAGCGGAACGGTATGCATTGCCACGGAGGACCGTGGCAACGAGTGGGGAGTATTTTTTCACTCGAGCGAAACAGACTGTAGCCAGATTGGTTGACTCGACGTCTCCCTTACCCAACTGCGGAGCAGAGCTCCGGGGACGGCATTCCCAGGCAGAGCCTGGGAACGAGGAGAAGAAAGAAAACAAGACTGTCGCTGGTGGTTTCGATTCTCCTTCGAGAAGTGAGTTTGCCCCAGGTTCGCGTCGTGAGATCTGTCCCGCAGAGCGGAACGGTATGCATTGCCACGGAGGACCGTGGCAACGAGTGGGGAGTATTTTTTCACTCGAGCGAAATAGACAGTAACCCACTGCTGTCCCAACGTTTTTTGATCGATCTCTGTAAGGTGCTGTAAAGCCTAAAGTTATGAGCCAAGGTGTGAAA